>ADZZ01000346.1 GCA_000179315.1 delta proteobacterium NaphS2 | reverse complement strand
GCCTTAATTGCCAAGATAGAATACACCCTGGACACGGAGGCCAAATCGGGACATCATGTCTTTTGGCTGGATATTATTGCCGAAATGACCGCCGCCAACGGAGAGAGTATCCACGACGGGGGCATTGTCAAGCTCCCTGTTCAAGTGGATACCCATCTCAGAACCAAACTCCTGATGCTGCTGGTGGTGGCTGCCGCCGTATTTCTGTTTATTGTGGAATGGGTCCGCGTGGACGTGGTGGGCATATTGATGATGGTGCTGCTTCCCGAGTTGGGACTGCTCAATTCTCACGATGCCTTCCGGGGCCTTAGCAGCAACGCGGTCATTGCCATTATCGGCGTCATGATCATCAGTTACGGACTGAACCGCGCGGGCCTGGTGAGCCGGATGCTCCAGCCGGTTCTGCCGCTGGTCCGTGAGAGCGCTTCCAGGCTCGTCATGGTCTTTTCATCCATGATCGCAGCCGTGTCGAGCGTCATGCAAAATACAGGCGCAGCCGTGTTGTTCCTGCCGGCCATTCGTCTGACCGCATCCCACAAGCTGAAAGTTCCCATTTCCCGAGTCTTGATGCCCATCGGCATGGCGGCCATACTGGGGGGGACGCTCACCATGATCGGAACAAGCCCCTTGATCCTGCTCAACGACATCCTGCCCCCGGGAATGCCCAAGTTCGGTTTTCTGGAACTGACACCCATCGGCCTGGCCCTTGTCATCGGAGGACTCGTCTTCCTCTCCACGGGGGGCATGCGCATGCTTGCCCGCCTTTCCCATGACCCCACCGATGGCAACGGGGATACCGTTCAGACGACTCAGGACGCAGTTCTCACTTCCTACCCCGTGATTACCGGGCCCTATGAGGTGTATGTTCCGGAGGACTCGCGGGCGGAGATGGAATCTCCGGACATGGGCGCCCTCAGGCAACACTACCTGGTGAACATCGTGGGCATTGCCGCGGATAAGGGGACTTTCGAGATGGCGCCGCCACCCAGGACGGCCATTGGCGGCGGCCTGTCGTTGTGTCTCTACGGGCCGCTCGAAGGCGTCCGGGACTTTGCCCGGGATTACGGCCTTCTCCTACAAAAGGAGCCGACCCGCTTCAGAAACACCCTGTTCAACCCTTCCATGGCAGGTCTCGTTGAAGTGGTCATATCTCCCCGATCGAGCCTGTTGGGCAAAACCATCGAAGAGACTCACTTCCGCGAGACCTTCGGTGTGACCCCCCTGGCAATCCACCAGTCCGGGCAAACCTATTACCGTGAACTGAGCCACCTGCCCCTCAGGGCCGGTGACACGATCCTGAGCCACGGCACCTGGGAACAGCTTCATGCCCTGCAGGAACACCACCAGAACTTCATCATCATCTCCCAATTTGAAGACGAATTTCATCAGCCGGACAAAGCAAACCGGGCTTTGATCTGCTTCTTGATCACACTTTTCCTGATGGTTTTCTCCAGTTTCTATTTTCAACATAAGCCCTATAACCCCCTCCCCCTCTCGGTCTGCCTCATGCTGGGCGCCCTGGGCATGATATTGAGCAAAGTCATGACCATCGGTGAAGCCTACCGGGCAGTGGATTGGCGGACCATATTTCTCCTGGGGGGGCTCATTCCGCTGGGCATGGCCGTGACCCAGACCGGAACCGCCCAATGGATTGCAAAAGGGATCGTCATCGGACTGGGCGATTTCATGTCACCGCTGCTGTTGCTGATCATACTGGCCTGTGTGAGCTGTGCCTTTACCATGGTGATCTCCAATGTGGGCGCCTGCGCCTTGCTGGTACCCCTGGGAGTGTCCATGGCGCATCAGATCGGCATGGATGCACGCGTGGCGGTTATCGTCGTAGGACTGGGCGTTTCCAATTCCTTCATCCTTCCCACCCATCAGGTCAATGTCCTTTACATGGGGCCTGGCGAGTATCAGACCCGGGACTATATCAAAATCGGCGGAATTTTGAGTTTAATTTACATTGCAATTCTGGTGGCCATGACAAGGCTTTGTTATTTTTAAGACGCTTTCGAGGACCGTAACCGCAATTAAGAGGAGGAAGGATTCGATCGTACAAGCTGATGCCGGCAAAACGTAGCGCTTTGTTGGCATGAAATCTGCTGCTTATTTTTGCATCATCCGTTAAGATATGAAGTGCAAACATTTATCTCGTTGAGAGGTGTAACATGAATACGCAAAATAACGACGACTATGATGTCGATCCGGTCTGCCGGATGAAAGTCAGCAAGGATGGTAACGTGCCACCTTTTATGTTTCATTCCCACGCCTACCATTTCTGTGCTGATTCATGCAGAAAAGCATTCATGGCCGATCCTGAAAAATATCTGAAATCCGGGCCGGCCAAGCGAAAAGGGTGGTGGGGCCGATATTTAGATAGGGTCAAGAAAGCGACGGGTGGCAGCACCCCTCCGTGTTGTCATTGAGGGCTTTTGAATGGCACCGTGGGCCTTTCAGGTATCGGGTTATTTTTACCCGGATGGCGCCATTTACCGGGGAAAAAATACCCGGATACCTGTCGTCTCTATCGGTCCTGGATTTAATGGTTCAACGAGTGCTTCCGGACCTCAAGGAACAGAATCAGTCGCGACGTCAGCCAGCCGTTGGGAACAATCGCCTGTATCATGGCGTTAAGGAAACAGTCTATGAAATGGATCATTTCGCTGGCCCTGGTAATTGTCTTTGCAGCTACACTGGTCGGAACCGTCTCTCCCGAAGGAACTGACACACGGCTGAACAATCCGGCCACGGTTCAAGATCTGGTCGCCTACGCCTACCAGAATAATCCCCGCATCCGCCAGGTGCGCGAAGCCTGGCGGGAAATCATCGAGCAGTACCGCATCTCAACGGGATACCCCGATCCGGAACTCCGATTCACCTATTTTCCGGAACCCATCGAAACCCGCCTGGGGCCCCAGGACTGGATGGCCAGCCTGAATCAACGGATCCCCTTTCCAGGGAAACTTTCCCGGGCGGGCAAAGTGGTGGAAGCGGAAGCCCGGGTGGCGCACATCAAACTGGACAGGACCGTCAAGGAGGTCATGGCATCGGTTCGACGGTCTTTTTACGAACTCCTCTATATTCGAACGGCCATTCGCGTTGCGGCCCAAAACCGGCGGCTCCTGGAACACCTGCGGAAGTTGGGTGAGACCGCCTATGCCAAGGACCGGGCCTCCCTGATGGACATGGTCAAGGCTCAATCCCAGTTGGGACAGATCCGCTATGACGAAATTTTGCTGGCGGAACTGGAGCAGACCGAAAAAACAAGGTTGAACGGAATCCTGAACCGTGCGCCCGATGCCAAAATCGGGAAACTTCTGGAAGCGAAATTTCAACCGGTGGTTTTCGATCTCAAAGGACTCTACCGGCTGGCCGAGACCAATCAGGAAGATCTTCGCATGGCCCGTGCGCTTGTGGACCGCGCCGATGCCAGGGCCGAACTGGCCCGCTTCGAAAACCTCCCCGACTTCAATGTGGGGGTGTCGTACTCCAGCATCGGCCAGCCCGACATCCCCGTTCAACCCGAGGATTCGGGCAGGGACGTCTTCGGCTTTCAGGTGGGGGTCACCATTCCGTTGTGGTTCGACAAAAACAGCGGGCGGACGGCGCGCGCCCAAGCGGGCATTCGAAAGGCCAAGGCGGCAGAGGAAGCCGCCTTAACCGATATTCATACCCGCGTGCACGACCTTTTTTTTCGCCTCAATAATGCACGGCGCCTGGTGACCCTCTACCGCGACGATCTTCTGCCGCAAGCGATGAACGCCATGGAGATCGCCGAAACCTGGTACCGCGAGGGGCAGGCTTCTTTTCCCGATTTCGTGGAAACCCAGGCCGTCTACTACAACTTTCAGCTGGCGCTGGCAAGGGCCAGCGCCGACTACGGAAAGGTCTTAGCATCCCTGGAGCAGCTCGTGGGGCAGACCATCACACGGGAGCCCGCCAAAGCCAAGGAAAAAACCCCGGAGGAAATGAAATGATCAAATCATATTCCTTTTCGTGGGCACTGTTCCTGGCCGTCGTCATGGTGGGATGTTCCGACTATTCCCAATTGAACCGGGATCTGGAGGATTACCGGCCGCCGACCTACACCCTCTCTTCGCCCTCCCAAGAATCGGAGAAGCCGGGAGGTCCGGCTAAGACCGATTTCGAACGGGAGAAAAAGCAAATCGAAAAAGCGAAAACCCTTTGGGAGAAGGCGCTTACGTCCCCTCGAAGGGAAACATCATTTTTTATCCCCTCGGCCGAGCTGCTGAAAGCGCTGAAATCCGCCGCAAACGACGGCGAAACGGCCCTCGAAGCCCTCGGCCATCCGTTCGCCCTTGAAACCCTGGACACGCTTGTGTTTCTCCGAAATCCCCGCATTCAGGCCGCCAAAGACGGTGTCCGGGCCGCCATCGATACCTACAGCCAGGTGATGGCCCTGGATGACATCCTGCGGCAATACTCGGCCTTCACCGAGAAAATGATGGCCGAGGTGGGTCCGATGAAGGGAAAGGAACCCATGCGGACGCTCTTTCCCTTTCCGGGGGTCCTGTCCCTCAAAGGGGAAATCGTCACGCAATCGGTCCGGGAGGCCTTCGAGCAATTGGAAATCACCCTGAAAACGGCTGTGACGGATGCGAGAAAGGCTTACTGGAATCTTTTGTACCTGGTCAAGGCGGAGGGCATTAATCGAGAGGTCTTAGACCTTTATCGGCACCTGGAGCAGGTGGCCGCCAGCCGATACGAAACCGGCGGTACCAGCTATCAGGATGTCATCAAGGTCCGCATTCGAAGGGAAATCCTGGAAGAAGATCTGAAGACGGTTATTGAAAAAGAACGAAATGTCAAGTCCCGCATCCTGGCCCTTTTGGACCTTCCGCCGGAAGCTCGGTTGAGCCGTCCGAAAGATCGCAATCCACCTGAAATGGTACCATCCTTGGACGGTCTCTATGAACTGGCCCGTCAACGTCGCCAGGAACTGAAGCGCATGCGCGCCCGGGTCGGAAAAATGGAACGGCTCATTGAACTGGCTGAAACGAGAATCCTTCCGCAATACACCCTGGGGCTCTCTTATTATGAAGACATAACGACGGTCCGGGTCGGCACGAGCGCCCAAAAACCGGATTTTCCGGTTTCAACCCGCGCGGACCGGGGGGCGGGCCTGCCGCTCAAGCCGTGGTACGGCATTGGAGATGCCTACATTCGAGAAACCCGGCAAAGATTAAACGCCCTTAGAAAGACGCTTCAAAATGCGGAGGCCGAAACCGACCTTCTGGTGCGGGAGGCCTGGTACCGTCTGGACCTGGCGAAACGCGACGAAAACCTCTATCGAAAAAGCGTCTTAAAACTCGCAAAAGACGCCCTCGATGTCTCCACCCGGGCCTATGAAGCCGGTAACGTCTCCTTTGCGGACGTGATCGCTTCATACGGTTTGTACCTCAATCAAAACCTCTCAGCCGAGCGGAAACTAAGTGACATGGGCATTGCCTGGGCGGACCTCGAAATGGTGGTGGGATCGCCCCTCTCCCCAAAAAAGAAGGAGGTGCATCCATGAAAGCCGATGAATCCGGCAGCATAACCGTCTCACTCCCGGTAATCGTTATTGGGACCGTGATTCTCACCCTTCTCCTGGGAGGCGGCATTGCCTATTTCTCCGGCTATTTGACGGTGCCCGTGCCACCCGCTGAAAAAGCAACGCATCCTTCAAAAAAGCATTCCCAAAAGCTTCAGGAGAAAACCGCGTCGCCTGAAAACAAGAAAGGAAAGATTCTTTACTGGCGCGCCCCAATGAATCCCACGGAAATATACGATAAACCGGGAAAGAGCGCCATGGGAATGGACCTGGTCCCCGTTTATGCGGGCGAAACCACCCGGCCGGGGGAGGTCCGAATCGACCCGGTTATCCAGCAGGACATGGGAGTCCGATTCGGCAAGGTCAAGAAAGGCCCCCTCGTCCACATGGTTCGCACCTACGGCATCGTCACGCCGGATGAAACGCTCACGGCCCAGATCAACCTCAAGACCAGCGGCTGGATAGAAAAGATCTACGTGGATTTTACCGGCAAACATGTGAAGAAAGGAGACCCCCTGTTTGAAATTTATTCCCCCGAACTGGTGGCGGCCCAGGAGGGATACCTGGCGGCCCTGAGAACCCCGGGAAAACCGGGAACGCAAGGTGGCAGATTGCTCGATTCAGCCAGAAACAGACTCCGTTACTTTGATGTTCCCGAAGCATTTATCGAGGGCCTGAAAGCCTCCGGCCGCATCAAAATGACCGTCATGATCCGTTCCCCTCTGAACGGATACGTCATTAAAAGAAACGCGGAGGAAGGGTCCTACGTTCAGGCGGGACGAATGGTTTTTCAGATTGCCGATCTCGGAAGGGTCTGGGTGGACGCACATGTTTACGAGTACGACCTGGATCTCATCGAAACGGGCCAGAAGGCGGAAATGACACTTCCTTCCCTGCCCGGAAAGACCTTTACAGGCACAGTGGCTTTTTTGTACCCCTATCTGCAGTCCAAGACCAGAGACCTGGTGGTTCGAATCGTGTTCGAAAATCCCAAAATGGAACTGAAACCCCAAATGTATGCCAATGTGAGCATCAAGACCGTTTTAAAAGGGGAAGGGCTGATGATCCCCTCGGAAGCGGTCATTCGAACGGGGAAACGAAGCCTGGTTTTCCTGAGCATCGGAGACGGAAAATTCATCCCCCGCGATGTGATTCTGGGCCCTTTGCTGACCCGTAACCGAGTGCAGGTCATCGCAGGTCTCAGCGAAGGAGAATCGGTGGTGACCTCGGGTCAGTTTCTGATTGATTCCGAGTCCAATCTCAACGAAGCGCTGCAAAAGATGATCGACCTGAAAGTCGAAGAAAAGGCAAAGAAAGACAAAGCGGATTTCTTTGAGGACATGGAATAGGGCATGATTGACAAGGTCATCACATGGTGTCTTCAAAACCGGATGATGGTGGTTCTCTCTACCGTATTCATCATTATCGCCGGCGTCATCGCCATGGAAAAGACCCCCGTGGACGCCATTCCGGACCTTTCCGACGTGCAGGTGATCGTATACACCGAGTACCCGGGTCAGGGCCCCCGGGTGGTGGAAGACCAGGTCACCTATCCGCTCACCACCGCCATGCTGAGCGTCCCCTTCGCCAAGGTGGTGCGGGGATACTCTTTCTTCGGCTATTCCTTTGTATACATCATCTTCGAAGACGGCACCGATCTCTACTGGGCAAGGTCCCGTGTTCTGGAATATCTGAACTTCGTGGCAGGGAAACTGCCCTCAGGCGTCACCCCCACCCTGGGGCCCGATGCCACGGGCGTGGGCTGGGTCTACGAATATGTATTGAAGGATACCACCGGCACCAAAGACCTTCAGCAACTCCGAAGCATACAGGACTGGTTTCTCCGCTACGAACTGGCATCGGTTCCCGGTGTTTCGGAGGTGGCCGGCATCGGCGGTTTCGTAAAACAGTACCAGGTGGAGGTGGATCCCAACAAGCTCCTGGCATTCGACCTCTCCATCGAAAAGGTGAAACGCGCCATTCAAAAATCCAACATGGATGTGGGCGGCCGACTCCTGGAGATGGCGGAAATGGAATTCATGGTGCGGGGTCTGGGGTACATCCAGTCCCTTAACGATCTGCGGCAAATTGCCCTGGGAGTGGACGGATCTGGGACGCCCATCTTGCTCAAACAAGTGGCCGACATCCATCTCGGACCGGAACTTCGTCGCGGCGTCCTTGAATGGGACGGCCGGGGCGAAGCAGTGGGGGGCATCGTCGTCATGCGCTCCGGAGAAAATGCCCTTCAAGTCATTCGAAATGTCAAAAGGAGGCTCAAGGAACTGGAACGGGGGCTGCCGGCGGGGGTGGAGATTGAAGCCGGCTATAATCGTGCCGATTTGATCCTCCGCGCCATCCATACCCTCAAAAGCAAACTTGTGGAGGAATTGACGGTGGTGGCCCTCATCTGCCTCATTTTCCTTCTCCATTTCCGGTCCGCCTTCGTGGCCGTATTCACCCTGCCCGTGGGCATTCTGATGTCCTTCATGGCCATGAAGATCCTGGGGATCAACGCCAACATCATGAGCTTGAGCGGTATCGCCATCGCCATCGGCGTCATGGTGGACGCCTCGGTGGTCCTGGTGGAAAACGCCCACAAACATCTGGTCCGTGACAACGGAAAAAAACCCCACACGGCCATCATCCTGGATTCGGCCAAAGAGGTGGGATCCGCGCTCTTTTACAGCCTTCTCATCATCACGGTCTCCTTCGTACCGGTTTTCAGCCTGACGGAGCAGTCCGGACGGATGTTCAAACCGCTCGCCTACACCAAGACCTTTGCCATGGCCGCGGCCGCCGTGCTGGCCATTACCATCATTCCGGTGCTCATGACCTTTTTCGTCCGGGAAAAGACCCTTTCTTCCGAAACGACCCGCAAAAGAAGGATTCTCATTTGGATCCTTGCGGCTGCGGGAGCTCCCGTTCTGGTAACGGCATGTGGAACGGCGGGGCTTAAACTTCCGGACGGGTCCCTGGTTGCGGCCTTGGCCGTTTCCCTGTTTGCCCTCATCTGTCTGGTACCGCAACGCATCATTCCGGAATCGAAAAATCCGGTGAGCCGGTTCTTTATCCGTATCTATCGGCCCATTATCATCCGGGTCCTCAAGTGGCCCAAAATTACGGTTCTGATGGCCCTCTTGCTGTTGGGCATTTCCTATTTTCCGCTCTCCCGTCTGGGCAGCGAATTCATGCCGCCCTTAAACGAGGGAAGCATCCTATACATGCCCACCACCCTTCCGGGCATCAGCATCACGAAAGCCAAGGAACTCTTGCAGCAGACGGATAAGATCATCCAGGGTTTTCCCGAAGTTCAGCATACCCTTGGGAAGGTGGGCCGCGCCGAAACCGCCACCGACCCGGCGCCTCTATCCATGATCGAAACCACCATCACCCTTTGGCCGAAGGTGGTGTATGAAAAGATCCCCGTCAAGCGCTTTTTCTCATCCTGGCCCGGATGGCTGAAAGAGCCGCTCACCTGGTTCCGGCCCGAAGTCCGGCAGGGAAAGATCCTTCATCAATGGAGCAAGAAGAAGGTCGAACGCTTTTTCTCATCCTGGCCGGACTGGCTCAAAAAACCGTTCGCCCTTATCTGGCCCGAAAAACGATATATCACCATGGACGAACTCACAACCGAGCTGGATCAGGCCATCAACTTTCCGGGAGTGACCAACGCGTGGACCATGCCCATCAAGACCCGCATCGACATGCTCTCCACCGGCATCAAGACACCCGTGGGGATCAAGGTCATGGGCCCGAACCTTCAGGTCCTTTCAGACCTGGGGGCCAAGATAGAAGCGGTGGTGCGCCGGATTCCGGGGACCCTCTCCGCCTACTCGGAACGGGTCACGGGCGGGAACTACCTGGATTTCAAGATCAGGAGAGATCAGATTGCACGATACGGCCTCACGGTGGCGGATGTGCAAAATGTCATCATCACGGCCATCGGCGGTAAAGACCTCACCTATACGGTTGAGGGCCTGGAGCGATATCCGGTGAATCTTCGTTACAGCCGGGAACTGCGGGACAATATCGATATGCTGAAAGGAGTCCTGGTGACTGCGCCCACGGGCGCCCACATCCCCCTGGCGCAACTGGCCCACATTTCCATTCACAAGGGCCCGGCCGCCATCAAAACGGAAAACTCCAGGCCCAGCGCATGGATCTTTGTGGATTTGAAAGGGGTGGACGTGGGGACCTATGTAAAAAATGCCAAAGCGGTGGTTTCCAGTGAAATAAAGCTGCCGGTGGGATATTCCCTGGTATGGTCCGGACAATACCAGTACATGCAGGAGGCCCGAAAAAGGCTTAATCTGGTGGTGCCTTTGACGTTAGCGATTATCTTTGTTCTGCTTTACATGCACTTCCATAGTTTCAGCGAAGCGTTTCTGGTCATGGCAAGCCTTCCCTTTGCCCTTGTGGGCGGGGTGTGGCTCCTCTATTTACTGAATTACAACCTGTCCGTGGCCGTGGTGGTGGGCTTTATCGCCCTGGCGGGCCTGGCCGCCGAAACCGGTGTGGTGATGTTGGTCTATCTGGACGAGGCATATGCTCGCAGGGGTCGGGAAGGCACCATGACATCGAGAGGGGCGTTGCGGGAGGCCATTCTGGAAGGGTCGGTGGAACGGGTCCGCCCCAAGCTTATGACCGTATCCACAACCCTCATCGGCCTATTGCCCATCATGTGGGGCACCGAAACCGGGAGCCAGGTGATGAAACGGATTGCCGCACCCATGGTGGGCGGGTTGATATCCTCCACCGTTTTAACGTTGATCATCATTCCGGCCGTCTATGATTTATGGAAGGGTTGGAAATTGCGGAAAGGAAAGGGAGAATTAAAATGAATAGCATCGTTGTGAGATCGTTTTCGGGAGTCGCTATCTTTCTGCTGGCGGCATTTTGCATTTGCGCGCCTCATTTCTCAACGGCCGGGGACCATCCCGACAATCCGGGAGGCCAGATCCACGTATCCACCGTGGATGGATACGGTTTTCGTTATCAATTATATGATTTTCCGGATAGAAACACGCAACACTTGATGGTCTCCATTACGGACCCGGAGGGAATGGCCGTTATGGATGGAAAGGTCGGCTTTCTCGTCAAGGGACCCGATGGCGCCAAACAGAAATCCATGGCCATGGGGATGAAAGGCGCCTATGGCGCGGATCTGGATTTTGCTCAAAAGGGTCATTATAGCATCAAAACAAAGGCGGTCGTGGGAGGCAAAAAGCTCTTTGATCAATTCGATTACGAGGTGAAATAGCTCTCCAATGGTCATCAACAGCCTTCAAAAACGCCTGGGCCTTCTCATACTGCTGCCCGTGGCCTTGCTGTTATTATTCGTCGGGATATTCGGATTTATTTACATGAGAGGAACCCTTCTTGCGGAATGGCAGGATGCCTCCATCGTAAAACTCCAGAGGGCGGCCCATCAGATCGACATGCGGCTCGGACGGATCACCGATTGGCTCCATTTGTTCCACCACACGTCCCAGGGACGCGGGGGACCGGTGATACAAGACTGGATTCTGGAGCAGTTGCGAGAGATGAAAGGGGTGGAAAGCGCGGAACTGAAATGGAAAGATGACCGTGGTTCCGAATCGAGCATGATGATGGGAATGGGCATGGGAGGCAGACGTTCTTCCGGGGGCCGGCGAATGATGCGTTTCCACAGGGCAAAACCCTTTGAAGTGACATCACCCCGATACGACGCCCAAAAGGGCAAGGAAACGGTAACGCTCACCAGCCAGCTCAAGGATGCTTCGGATAAGGTGGTGGGAACCCTCGAGGTAACCGTCCGCTTAGATTACCTCCTGGAAGGCGTAAAAGACTTCGGCTGGTGGCAGACGGAGCAGGCCTGTCTCATCGATGAGGCAGGAAAATACCTCTGCCATACCAAACTGGTCATGAAAAAAGGGATCTTCTTCGGTGAAACCGATGAACCTTTTGAACGCGCCCTTCTGAAAGCCGCTAAAGAAAAGCCTTACGGGACAATCCTGGGCCCCGGCGCCCCGCCCGAAATCGTGGGCGGCTTCTATCGCCTGCGCAATGCGCCGTGGACCGTGGTGCTGTTCGCGGAGGGAGATAAAGTTCTTGCGCCCATCATCCATTTTCGCAATTATTATTTTGCAGGCGGAATTCTCGCCATACTGATCATTCTAATCTTTATTCGATCGGTGGTCGGCGGAATGGTTCATTCCTTCACGGCCATCTCAAAGACCGCGGAAAAGGTGGCCAAGGGGGATTATACCAAACCCATTCCGGTCCGCGGCCGCGACGAAATCGCACAGCTCACCCAAAGCTTCAACACCATGATGGAAGGTCTGAAGGAAAGGGACTTCATCGCCAATACTTTTGGACGGTATGTGGACCAGGGCATTGCAAAGGAGTTGTTGAAACGGCCGGAAGCATCCCGATTGGGCGGACAGAAACGTGAAGTGGCCATTCTCATGTCCGATATCAGAGGGTTCACCCCGCTTTCGGAAACCCTGTCCCCTGAAAAAATCATCGCTTTATTGAACCGCTATTTTGGAGAGCTGATCGGGGTCATTGAAATCCATCAGGGGATCATCGTGGATTTCTTCGGTGATGCCATACTCGTCTTTTTCGATCCCTTTGATGAACCCGTAACATCCGTGATTCAAGAAGCCGTTCAGTGCGCTTTCGCCATGCAGGAAGGGATGCGTGAATTCAATCGGGAAATGCGTTCTGAAAACCTGCCGTCGCTGCAAATGGGGATCGGCATCAATGCGGGGGAAGTGGTGGTGGGAAACATTGGTTCGGAATCCAGGGCCAAGTACGGTATTGTGGGGTCTCCGGTCAACCTCACCCAGAGAATTCAGTCCACGGCGGAACCAGGGGAGGTGATCATTTCGGACTCGGTCTACAGATATGTGCAAGAAGACGTGAATGTTACGAGAAAGCTCAGAACGACCTTGAAAGGCGTTCAGGAGGAGACGACGCTCTATGCCGCTGAAGCGAGGGTGGTAAAAGAGCCGATAATCATGGCGCAAGAAACTTGAAATCCCTCGCGCGCAAAGAGTGATTTGTTATATTCCGTACAAGAAACTCTGAGCGCTTGCTGTCATACCGTTTCTGTTTCTCTTGCCGTTGCCGCCTCAACCAAAGTCCAATGTGTTCCGGCACTCCCTTGCGAATGATGGTATCCGAAGGCCTTGATATCGCATCGTAAAGACTCTTTTTAAAGACCAATGGGCCGAAAAAATGCCTTGTTGCATGCGGGCCATTTCTGTTATTTTTTCCACTGCCGTGCAAAAAGGCACCCAATCCCACGCCTCAAATTAAGGAGCATTCTCGAATGGACGAGCGTACATTTCGACGCCATATGAAGGAGATCCTGAAAGAATTATATCCGGATGAAAACATCAACGATCTCATTGATCGTGTCAGGGATACGCTGGTGCCCTATGAAACCCACCGTACCATTCTTGAGAGGAGAAAAAAATACAAGGACAAGATTTCGCTAAGTGAAGAAGACACCATACTGATGACTTATGCGGACACCATTTTTGAAGAGGAAGAAAAACCCCTTCGGACGCTTCACAAATTTCTAAAAAGCCACATCAAGTCGGCCATGACCGCCGTGCACATCCTGCCGTTTTTCACAAGCAGCTCGGACGGGGGGTTTGCCGTCATTGATTATAATCGTGTGGATCCCGAACTCGGCGACTGGGACGATGTGGAAGCCATCGCAAAAGAGTATCGTGTCATGGCCGATTTGGTCCTCAACCACGTGTCGAGCCGGTCCGCCTGCTTCAAACGGTTTCTCGCAGGTGATGATCGGTATCAGCGCTATTTCCTGAGCTTTGACGAGCCGGCAGACGTGTCTGAAGTGTTCAGACCCCGACAACATCCGTTGCTGACACGGTTTGATACAGCCGTGGGCGCAAAATATGTCTGGACCACCTTCAGCAAGGATCAGATAGATCTTAATTTCCACAATCCGGAGGTATTGCTGGAAATCCTCGAAGTCTTCATGCACTATCTCTCCCATGGCATCGAATTCATCCGCCTCGATGCCATCGCTTATGTCTGGAAAGAATTGGGAACCGATTGCGTAAACCTGCCGCAAACCCATGAAATCGTAAAATTGCTGAGGATTGTGGCGGAATACGTGGCCCCCTATGCCGTTATCCTGACGGAGGTCAACTTCCCGTACAACGACAACGTCTCTTATCTTGAAGCGAGACACGAAGCAAACCTGGCCTACCACTTTGCACTGCCTCCGTTGGTCATCGACAGCTTCCATTACCGGGACACCACCATTTTGCAGGAGGAGACCGCCCGCATCCGACGGGATCTGCTGTTCATGAATTTTCTCACATCCCATGACGGCATCGGGCTGTTAAGCGCAAAGGAGGTTCTGCCTCCCTTCCGTTTCAAGAGTCTTCTTGAAACCATCGAGGCACATGGTGGAGAAATATCCTACAAGGCCGCCAACGACGCGTCGCGCAGCCCCTATGAGTTGAACACCACGGCCTACGATGCCATCAACGATCCGTTCCGACCGGACAGGGAAAAGGATGTAAAACGATACTTGGCCGCATGTGCCGTCGCCCTTTGCGACAAAGGGATTCCGGGTATCTATATTCACTGTCTCCTTGGTTCCAGGAACAACCTGAAAGGCGTGGATGAAACCGGTGAAAAAAGGATGATCAACCGGGAGAGGCTCTCCTTTGAAGCGCTTTCTCGTGATCTATCCACACCGGACTCGCTGAAGAACCAGGTGATGACGAGCTTGATTGACCTCCTTGAAATTCGAAAAGAGATGCCGGCCTTTCACCACGCCGTCGAACGGGACGTTGTGAGTTCCGACAAGCGGCTCTTCATCATGGAAAGAAAATACGAAAAAAAATCCACGACCGCGGTCATAAACGTGAGTGACGATACTGTTTTTCTGCCGGAATACGAGGGGAAATCGGACCGTTTGCGAAACAGCCGCTTTGACGGAAACGTCAGCCCCTACGGCATCTATTTTCTGGAATAGACGGACAGGAGTCCCGAGGAGCCCCGGCCCAAGGCCATCCTTAATAACCAGCGGGTTTGTGACCACCGTCATCATGTTTGCCGGCCTGGTGGCTATCGGATACATTCTGAACCGAAAATGGGAGCAGAGCCTGAGTCAATACATCCTTAAAAAGATGAGGGGGCAACAGGTTTCATCCCGGCTGGAGGCGGAAGCCCGCCGCAAGATTCTCAACATGCCTTTCATGGCGACCCTTGTGGCCCTCATCAACTGGGGTATGGCCTCATTGATCATGAGTGGCCACAACTTTCTTATCTGGTTTCCACCAGCATCATCAATCCGGTAAAGAAGATGGAGAGGGCCATGCTCAAGGTCCAAAAGGGAGACCTCAATGCGTCGGCCCGTGTTGCTGCCAATGATGAACTGGGAATACTGGCCGAAAGTTTTGACCAGATGATCGAAGGGCTTCGGGACCGGGAGCGGATCAAAGAAACCTTTGGCCGATTCGTGACACCGGAAATCGCTCAGGCCATCCTGGAGAACCCGCCTGTGCCCGGCGGCGAAAACACGGAGGTCTCCGTCTTGTTTTCAGACATTCGTAATTATACCGCTATCTGCGAACAATTGAGCCCTGCCCGCGTCATCGCCCTGCTCAATGACTATTTCGCACACATGGTTCAAGCCGTTGAAAAACATAGCGGTCTGGTCTACCAGTTTGTGGGCGACGGTATTATGGCTGTTTTCGGCGCTCCGGTAAAGCTGGCGGATCACGCCACCCACTGTGTTCTAAGCGCCCTTGAAATGCTGGATGCGTTGGATTGATTCAACGCCGAACACAGGGGAGGACTGCCGCACCTGAGAATCGGGATCGGCATCAATACCGGTCCCGTGGTGGCCGGTATCATCGGCACGGAACAGAGAATGGAATACCGCGTGGTGGGCGATTCCGTGAACCTTGCGGCCCGCATAGAGGCATTAAACAAGGATCTGCACACCGATGTGCTCATCAGTGGCGCCACCGCAGCGCAATTGAGTCGAAAGTTCCTTTTGAAAAGGTTCCCTCCGATCAAGGTTAAGGGTAAGGAAGACCTGATCGAGGTATGCGAGGTGGCCAGAAACAAAATGAACCCCGAATTTCCTTGACATTTGAGAACGCTCTATAATATAGGGCCATGGCAAGCATGGTTGGACGTGTGTGTGATCGTTAATGGAAATGGCGGTTGAAGCCGCTTTCACTCCGAAGACCGGACGCACGTAAAATCACGCAGACCGATTACCGCCGAGGCTGAAAAGCCCGTAAAAGTTGGAACCAAAAGGCCAAGAAGGTCTTTCTCCCTTTAGAGGGAGAGGGAGCTTCTTGGCCTTTTTTTGTCTCCATCCAAAAGGCCGGTCTCACGTCCAAGCAATGTGCGCCAGCTCCGCCTCAAGGGAGCTGCAATACTTCGAAGTAGTGGACGATTAACCATTTTGGAAACCGAACAGAACCCGTGGAGAGACAAAAGATGATATCGCACATAAAAAGAAAAGGATGGACAACCATTGTATTCATCATGGGCATCATGATGCCCACGATGGCAGCGGCAGCAGAAGAAAAAACAACGAACCTGGAGGAAATCGTCGTCACCGGTGAAACGCTTTTCGCGCCCACCAAGGAGACGGACGAGACGGTTTACACAGGCACCGAAGTAACCAAAGAGGGAATTGAAAGCGAAGGCACCAAGGCGAAAACCAGCGTGTACGAGGCCATTGATATCCTTCCCGGAATCATTGTGGAGAGTGCCGGCGGTTATGGTCTCGCGGCCGAGCAAACCACCATTCGGGTCCGGGGAATACGAGGGTACCTGGGTTCCATGACAATGGAAGGCGTACCCAATTACGGCGGTAACCCCATTGGTCCCCGGCAGTATATTTACGACACTGAGAATTTCCAATCCATCTCGGTCTACAAGGGGGCCGTCCCGAGCGACCTCGGAACCGGCGTGGGAGACCGTGGGGGTGCCATTGAATTGAAACAACAATGGCCCACCGAGGAGTTCGGGTTCAGGATCAGTCAAGGGGTCGGTACGGACGGCTACCATCGGACCTTTCTCCGAATCGACTCGGGATCTTTGACAGACTGGGATACCCGGCTATCCGGATCCTATTCCTACTCCCAGGCAAAGAAGTGGAAAGGGCCGGGTGAAGTAGGCCCCAGAAACAACGGAAACCTGGCCCTGTCGCAGCCGCTCGGTGAATATTTGGACGTGAAAATCTGGTATAATAACAACGATCAGCGGCAAAATCTGTACAGGGCACTAAATTACAGCCAGATCCAAAACCTGTCTTCCAACTACAAGTTTGATTACAACTCGAGTTTGACCGGGAATAGATCCCAGGATATCTATTATTACAACTACAACAGGGGAAGCTACAACAACGAAGATGTGATTGCCCTCATCACCGTCACGCCCTTCAAAGATCTGGAGTTCACCATAAAGCCTTATTACTGCTATGAGGATTCGTACATATATCAGGGTGTCACCTCGGGTGGCGGGCGGGTTCAAAAAAGGAACAGAGACATCAAGCGGCCGGGCGCCATCGGTGAAGTGAGATGGGATGCCAAAATGTTTACGACGACACTCGGCTACCATTTTGAAAAAAGCGATATGAAAATTTTTAGCGAGAACTACGGCATCACAGACTCCGGGCTTGACTGGCAGGGTTACGGCAATTTTGCCTCACCCAGCGCCAGTTATATCAACAGCCCATATTTTAAAATCGCCGGCAACTACGGTGGATTTGACTGGCAGGCAGGTCTGAAATATTTCAGATATGACGAGGGGGCCAGCGAAGGGTATGTCACGGATCCAAAAACCTATCAACTGGTCAGAGCCCCCGATCTTGACCGGGATGAGAGGGTCTATGATATCCTGCTCCCCACCGTGGGGGCCGGTTACCGTTTTTCTGAGCGTTTTCAGATATATATGAGTTACGGAAAAAACTTCATCCGCCCCTACAGTTACATGCCCCTGGTCAATCTCTACAACAATTATCGGGATAGATTCATCGCTGCAGGTATTACGTTGAACGATCTTTTCAGTGGTTACAAGATGGAAAAGACGGACACCATCGACCTCGGCGTCCGGTGGAATACCCCGTGGTTCGACATTACGCCCACCGTCTTTTTCAATAAAAGCAGAAACCTGTTCACCAATTTGTACAACCCGCAGGTCGATCTCAGTTACCAGCAAAGTGTTGCGGATGCAACGGGTTACGGAATCGAGGTAGGCGCCAATTTCTATCTGGCCAAGCCCCTGACCTTTTTCGTTAACCCGAGCTGGACAGTGCTCGAGTATGATAATGATATCGATTATAAGGGGACCATGGTCCCGGTCAAAGGCAATCAGGTGGTGGATACACCTGAATTCATGGTCAAATCCGGCCTGATTTTCAGATGGGAAGACCTTGAGGTCGTGCCCATGGTGAGATTCTTAGGCTCGCGATATGCGAATCCGGAAAATACCGAAAAGGTGGATTCCTATGTCATTGCGGACCTGCGATTGGCCTACACCCTGAAAAAAATCCCCATGGCCCGTGCATTGCGGTTTTCCCTGGACCTGGACAACCTGTTCGACAAGGAATATATCTCATATCTCAGTGCCTCGGACTATACGGCGGGTGGAAGCGCCAGTTATTATGCAGGCGCCCCTTTCACGGCGGTGTTAACGGCATCCCTGGAGTTTTAGAGCGTCTAATGGGTTTTCTTGGAGCAAGGCAAAAAATGGAAAATATGAAAGGGAAAAGCATAGGGGCGTTAACCACCATGCTGGCGATGGTCTTTCTTTTATGCTGCGCAGCCTTTGCGGAGGTGAAAGGTGATGCGACGGCCCCTCCGGGCAGCTTCTGCGTGGTGGGCGTTGGTCCGGGGGATGCGGACCTTTTGACGGCAAGGGCCGTCTCGGTGATCGGAAAAGCGGATCTTGTGTTCTGCGATCCGGAAGTCCGTGAGCGTCTGGCCGAGCTTGTGGACCTTCAGAACAAGCAGGTTTCAAGTGGTTACGGAGACCTTTGCCCCTTCTATGGAAAGGAATGCAGCACCGTGGGCGGGGACCAACGGATCAACCATGAAATGACCTGTGAAGCATACCATCAGAAGCAAGCGGAATTCGCGTCCATGGTTCGAAAGGCAGTAAAAAAAGGTCAGAACGTGGTCCTGTTGAGTCCGGGAGACCCGACCCTTTACGGGCAGGACATTTGGACGTTTACGGAACTGGCCGACCTCCATCCCCGCGTGGTAGCCGGGCTGAGTGCTTTTAATGGGGCCAATGCCGCACTTCAGGCGGGGCTGGGCCAGGTGATCATCACCACGCCTTTCCATGGAAAATCCGCAAAAACGAAAAAAGACGGCATCGAAAACCTTCTCAAGTATAAAAGGGCGACCCTGGTGATCTTCATGCCCGGGAATATGGACAGACTGCTTGAAAGGCTTTCGGCCTCCTGCCCTTCGGATACGCCCATGGCCGTGGTCCGGCATGCCGGGCAGAGGGGGAAAACCCGGATCGTCACGGGCACCGTGGCGGACATGGGTCGGAAGCTGAAAGGACAGGATACGGACGGATCCCTGGTCTACGTGGGCAGGAATCTGAAGGATGCCCCTTGTGGGAAGGACCTCCCCGGAAAAGACCAAGACCGGGGAAAATTTTACCTGGTGGGCATGGGCCCCGGCGATGCGGATCTGGCCACCATCAGGGCCCTGGAGGTGATCCGAAAAGCGGATGTAATCTTTGCCCCGAAAAGGCTCCGTAACCGTTTTCAAAATGAGCTTTCCGGAAAGATAATCAAGGAAGGGTATCACCGGCTCTTCCCCTTTTACGGGAAAAAGTGTTCCGAGGTGACTGAACAGGAAAGGGCCAGAGAAAAAATGAGCTGTGAGGAATACCACCGCAAACAGGCGGAATTGGCCCGCATGGTTCGAGAGGCCGTGGCGGAGGGGAAGACCGTCGCCATGCTGGACAGTGGGGATCCCCTTATTTACGGTCCCTCATCATGGACACTAAAGGAGTTCAGGGACATAGAAACGGAAGTGATACCCGGTCTGAGCTGTTTCAACGCGGCCAACGCCGCCCTCGGACAGGGAGTGGCCGACAAAAATGCCTTCCGAACCGTTATTCTGGCCTCCGGTTGGTTCGTGGAGGAAATGGCCGGCCTTCAAAGTACGATGGCGCTTTTCACCATGCGCACGGAATTTAAAAAGTTCATCGAGGCGCTTTCACGGCACTATGGTCCCCATACGCCTCTGGCCATTGTCTCGAGAGCGGGCTACGCTGACAGTGAAAAGGTGGAGCGGGGAACCTTGGGAAGCTTTATGGAAGAGATGTCGAAGGAGAGCCTGCCGTTTCAGTATATGATCTATGTGGGGGATTTTCTGGATCCGGGTGCAAGGATGTAAAAAAGTCCGATGGATACGGACAACGCCATAAACCCAAAGGAAACGGTGACGGCGCTCCAAAAAAGAGCGCAACCTCAAACCCTTTGTAAAGACTGCAAAAGATCATGATAAACCCGAAAATTGCAGGACCGGGGCGAGCAGATAAAAGGCATCCGGCACGGTCATCCACTTGGGACAGGCCTGCTGGTATATCAGGCTGATCCAGAGATAAACGGCACCGGAAAACATCAGCGTCGCCACCGTTAAAAGGTACGATAGACGAAGACTTTGTTTTTTGAGATTCCCATCGGTCTTGAGAATCAGATATAGTAGTCTTCATATGACTTGATACTAAATATGTCAGTCAATTAAAAATCCAATTTTCTTCTTCTATATCCTCGTACAACCTACTGTCTTCTGTCCAATATTTCTCTTCCTGCTTTCGGATCTGTTCAGCGTCTATCTTCTGACCTTTGAGGTTCTTTTTTCGAACGAATTCTCTAATAACAGGCTACAAATTGTGCGACAATCGATAAGGCGGCTTCCCTCTTTCCTTTTCTTCAGTTGTTACAACCGCTTTCTTTTTTTGTTTATAAGCGGCCATTATCCTTTTGACTGTAGCTTCGCCTATCCCTAATCCAAGAGCAACTCTCCCTGTTGCGTTTTATGAGGACATCTATGATCCAATGGCTTTGCTTCATCAATGAGCATGATGGGGATATCATCCTTTATTTCATATAAGAGCTTACAGTGGTCGCAAATAAGCCCGTCTTTTGATTCCGTCAAATGGATATCTCCCTTACATTTGGGACAGGCCAGGATATCGAGTAGTTCTTTGCTGATGGCCATTTCAACCTCCTTTTTTCATTGATATTACGGCTTCATGCTGCTGTTTTCGCTCCAACGTCTCTTTCACAGATTGAAAGACGCTGTCCACGGTTATATTTCCCATACAAGTCCAATTTTCGCAGCTCTTTTTTAAACAGGGGCTGCAGTCAGCCCCCGAGGTTACGACCCTGTGACCGGGACCGTACGGACCGGTCCTGACGGGAGAAGTGGGTCCGAAAAGAGCTACCACAGGCGTTCCCATGGCGGCAGCCATGTGCATGGGCCCCGTATCGGTTGTAACGAGGACGTCACATCGATCATACAAAAAGGCCAACTCTTTCAGTCCGGTCCTTCCTGCCAGATTCAACGGTCGTTTTTTCATTCTTGAAAGGATGTTTTCGATAACCGGCCGATCTTCACCGCTCCCGGTGAAAACCACCCGGCAGTTTAACGCCGTCATGATCCGGTCCGCCAAATCGGCAAAAAGCCCCGGCTTCCACAGTTTGGTCTTCCATTTGGCCATGGGGTTGATGGCCACAAGGGCCTCACCTTTGAATCCACGATCCGCGAGCAATTTCTCCACGGCCTGCCGATCAGCCGGAGACACCGGAATTCGGTTGTTCCAGCGATCCCATTCACATCCCAGATATGCTGCCACTTCCAGGTAGCGGTCTATGGCATGCTGACGGTAATTCACCGGGACGGGCGGTTCTTTTAAGAAAAGGGACGCCCCTTCCCTTGATCCCGCCATCCCCACCTTTCTGGCACCCCTTGCAATCCCTGTCAGGATACCGCTTTTCAGCAACCCCTGCAAATCAATCACACAGTCGTAACGAATTCGTCGAAGCGCACCTGCAAGAGATGATATCTCCCGAAAAACCCTTTCGTACCGACGGTTCTTAAACAGTTGACGTCGCCATGATTTCCTTCTGGAAACGATCACCCGGCGAATCACCGGGTGCCCTGTGATAATGCCCGCGGCGCTCTCTTCCACCACCCAGTCGATTTCGGCCAGGGGAAAATTCTGATGGATCACGTCCAGAAAGGCGAGGGTGTGCACCACATCGCCGATGGCACTCAATTTGACGATAAGAATTTGGAGCGGCACGTTTTTGTCTAATGAAAATTTCAACCCAGAATCCACTTTACCGCATCCAGAAGGTCTTCCGCCACATGAAATGGCTGAAACGGAAATTCGGGAAACACATATTCCAGATCGCCCCTGCCATAGCCGGTCTTGACCAGAATGCCTTTCAGGCCGGCCCGATGAGCCATCTTAATGTCCGTCGAGCGGTCTCCGATCACCCAGGAATTCTCCATATCAATATCAAACGATGCTTCCGCCTCCCGAATCAAACCGGTGTCGGGTTTTCGGCACTCACAAATCGTGCCGTAGGGGGAAACCTTTCCGTCAGGATAATGGGGGCAAAAATAAATGCCGTCAAAAGTTGCTCCATCCTTTTTTATGAGGCGCTTCATCTTCTCATGCACCTGATAAACCAGATCCACCGGGAAATACCCCCGTGCCACCCCGGACTGATTGGTCACGACGATGGCCAGAAACCCGGCCTCATTGAGCAGGTGAATGGCTTTTCCAACCCCGGGCAGCAGCACAAAGCGATCCGGATGGTTGATATATCCCATCTGCTCATTGACGGTACCGTCCCGATCCATGAAAACAGCCGGTTTTTTCAAAAAACATCCCTCCTTAGCGCTTCCATTTCTTCCCAGACCGTCTCAGGTGTAAGTCCCAGCATACACCGGTGATCGGCGGGACATTCCTGCTTCAAACAGGGCGCACACGACACGGGGCGCCTTGCAATTCGCGTTTTAGGACCTCTTGGGCCCGTGGTCACATGATCGGTGGAACCGAACACGGCCACGGTCGGAATCCCGAGTGCCGCGGCCATGTGCATCAATCCCGAGTCGTTGGTCACAAAAAACCGGCAAAGGCTCATGACACCCATGGCCATTTCCAAAGACGTCTTTCCGCAAAAATTCAGGGCATCGTGCTTCATGGCCCTGCAAACACGATCTCCGATGGCCTTTTCCCCTTTGCTGCCGAATACGAGGACTTTGGCGCCCCATCTTTCAATCATCTGATCACCGATCCTGGCAAACCGTTCCGGCGGCCAGCGTTTTGCGCTTCCGAAAACAGCCCCGGGACTCAGACCCACGATGAAACCGCCTGAGCCAACGCCCGCCGCTTCCAAAATCGTTTTGGCCTGCCGCCGAATCTCAACGCCCACGTGGAGCACCGGATCTTTCTCTTGGGCAGGCCACCCCATGGCACGCAAAATCGCACAATAGTACTCCACCTGATGAATGCCAAGCACCTTTTCATCCCGGACTACACCGTGGGTGAGCATGAAGCCTCTGCCATCGGTTTTATACCCCACACGATTTTTGACCCGGCCCATGAAGGCCAAAAGGGCCGCTTCAAAGGCATTTTGAAAAAGAATGGCCAGATCAAAGTGTTCCCTTTGAATCAAACGGCTGACCCGCCATATCTCGGAGAACCCATTTAATTTGCCGTTTCCTTTGTCGAAAACAAACACCCGATCAACCGCAGGATGATTTTCAAATAGCGGTGCTACCCACGGCTTTGCCAGCACCGCCATATATCGCCCGGGAAAATTCTCCCGAACCGCTTCCAGCGCCGGCAAGGTCATGATGGCATCCCCCACCCAATTGGTGGCACGAATGAGGATCCGCCGCACCCGAGCTTTGTCTATTTTTCCGTCATGGTGATGATTCAATTTAATGCCTTCATCAAATTTGCCGTCAATGCCTGAAATAGGCAACCTTTGAACCGTCTATGTCTTTTGCCTTTTCGCGGGGTCAAGCCGCTTCCGGCGGCCTTTTTCTCATTGCCGTGGAAAGGGGCAGCTGGGCCTGGTTTTCCACCGTTTGTGAAACCAGAACCACTGCTCGGGATACCAGTAAATGTATTTTTCAAAAATCCGATTGAACAATGCCGTGTTCTCTTCCGTATCGGACAGTTTGCTCCCGGTGTGAACCAGCTCAACCGCGTTTTCAAACACCACACGGTAGCGGCCGTCGGGCTGTCGCGCGCTGAATACGGGGATGACCGGCGCGCCGGTTTTCATGGCAATCAGTGCCAGGCCTTTGTTGGTGCAGGCCAATTTTCCCAGGAAGGGCACAAAAACCCCTTCATACCAGTCAACATTTTGATCCAGCAAAATCCCCATGGTCTTGTTCTTGCGAATGCCCATGAGAAGTTTTTTCATGGCTTTCTTTTTGGGAATAATTTCAGTACCAAAGTGGGTCCGCAGACGGGTTAAGAGTTCTTCGGCGGGTGCGAAATCCACCGGTCGGGCCACCGCAATACCGTCCGTTTGAAACCGCAGGGTAATGGCGGCGCTCATAAATTCCCAGTTCCCGAAGTGGCCGGTCAGAATAAAGCACCCTTTCCCTTTCGCCAGCGCATCCGTAAATGCCTTTTCATTCTCAAAATAGACGTATCGGTGCAGATTGCGCATGTTTAATCTTAAAACGTGCGGCACCTCAAAAAGCATTTGTGCAAAATGTATCACGACACGCCGGTTCAGTTTCTTCAGGTCTTTTTCCGACATGCGATCCCCGAATACCATTCGCAAGCCATCCAAGGAAGACTTCATGGGCCCTACCGCTGCAATCCCCAGGAAACCTCCCAGCAACCGTCCCAGGTACTGCCCCAATCGAATGGGAATAAATCCCAGAAGATCCACCAGCGCGTTGAGCACACGACCGATAGCAACAGACAACATTTCATTTTTTTCCAAACGCATTCTCGATCATCCCGAAAACACCTTCCTGCCCGGGCAGAAAGGAAAATTGAATACACAAATACGCGATCTCCGAACCGTCGGGCCAGAACCGTCCGATCCTCATCCAGTCTTTTTCCGTGGTCACGATGAACTGCGCGCCTGTCGTCCTCTTCAACCGAACAAGGCAGTCAGGATCGTGCCAATCGTACGCATAATGATCTTTGTATCCGCGAAACGCAACCACATGGGCCCCCAATGACAGCAATGTTTCCTTAAATAACTGCGGATTCCCGATGCCCGCAAAAGCAACCACGCGCTTTTCATTCAGCGTTTTTGGAGATTCAATGCGGCCCGGATGGGGAAAGACCAATTTATGGGGCACGTGTTCCGCACAGAAAACAGGGATACCCGGATAGCGTTCTTTCAGGAAAGCCCGTGTCCCATTTCCAGGCTTCTCTTTATATCGCGTCAGAATAAAGGCGTCCGCCCGTTTCAGTTGCGCCAGAGGCTCCCGCAACGGTCCCCGGGGCAGAAGATGGCCGTTTCCAAAAGGGCTGGCAGCGTCCATCAGCACCAGATTCAAATCCCTTTCCAACTGCATGTGCTGAAATCCGTCATCGATTATGAAGAGTTCAGACGCAAATTTCCGGCGGGCATGCATCCCCGCCAGATATCGTTTCTTTGACAATACAACGGGACATCCGGGAACCTTTTCAGCCAATAACACCGGTTCATCTCCGGCCAACCGGGAATCCGCCAAAACCTGCCGCCCGTCGGAGACTTCCAGCACGGGGCTCTTATAGTTCCCCCCATACCCCCTTGAGATAATGCACACCTTTATATTCCGGGATACCGCCCATTTTGAAAGCAGGGCCACTGCAGGGGTTTTACCGGTCCCTCCCACGGTGATATTGCCCACACTGACCACCAATCCGGGCAACTTTTTTTTCTTGAGAATCCCGAGGCCATATGCCGCATAACGAAGTCCTTGCGCAAGTGCGTAGAGCCATGAGAAACTCGCCAGCACCGGTGTATAGTATCTGAGGGATCTCTCCTGGTGAATCGTTGACCAGTCTTTTTTGTTCGAAAATGACAACCTTGCACGCTCCATTCACCCGGATTTCATGTTTTGAACAACATACGTCATAACCCTTTTCAGGGCGCCACGATTTTCGGACACAAAGGATTTCGCCTTTTCTCCCATGCGGTTGCGCAACCCGGGACTGGACAAAAGATCTTTCATGGCGTCAAAAAGCGCCGCGCCGTTTTGCACCCGCAGCGCCCCACCGGCCTTTAGAATCAATTCCGACATCAATTCAAAATTATGCGTATGAGGTCCGAAAATCACCGGAATACCCGAATCGGCAGGTTCGAGCAGATTATGCCCGCCGATGGGAACAAGACTGCCCCCCACAAACGCCACGCAGCCGATATCATACAATTGTCCCAATTCGCCCACCGTATCCAGAACCAGAACATCATAGGGACTGCGCTGTTCAGAAACACGGGTTCTTAATGCAACCGCCAAATCCCGATTGCTGACGAGCCTTGAAATTTCCCGGGACCGGCCCACATCCCTTGGTGCAATAATCAGACGCAACAGCGGATATTCCCGCTTTAACTCCTGAAAGACCTTCAAGATCACCGCCTCTTCACCATCATGGGTGCTTCCGGCCAACCAGATCGGCGTATATTCGTTCAAGCCCAGCTTCTCGATCCAAGCCGCCTTCCGCTCCGGATCCCGGGTTCCCGTCTCGCGGTCAAATTTGATGTTGCCTGTGGTGATCACCTTTTCTCCATCCATCCCCAACCGCACCAACCTGTCTCGATCCAGAGGAGTCTGCATCAGACAATGCCTAAGCGGTGCAAACATACGCCTCACCAGCGCCGGTGCCTTCAGGTAGGCGTTAGAGGTGCGGGGGGAAATCCGACCGTTCACCAATAAACTTTTGACACCTTTTTGTTCCAGAAAAGACAGCAGTCCCGGCCAGAGATCCGTTTCAACCAGGATGAAAATTGAAGGCCGCACACGGTTCGTGACGCGTCGTACACACCACCAGGCATCGAGAGGGAGCGTAATAATACTGGCGACCCGGCTTCCAAGTTTTTCGTTTGCCAGTTTTACACCACTTCGGGTTGCAACGGAAAACACGATGTCTTTGTCGGGAAACACGGCCTTTAGCTGCGCCACAAGAGGAACGGCGGAAAGCACTTCCCCCACGGAGAGCGCATGCACCCAGATGTTATCTTTTTTTGGCAGACGCTTTGGCAGATTCAAGGCCAGACGTTCTTTCAAGCGTTTCTGCCCTGAAAGAAAAGCGGCCGGAACCAAGAAGATCAGCAGAAAGCTCCATACAAAATGATACAGAATCATCATGCCTTTTCCGTTTAAATCCGAATCACGTCCGAATCGGCAATTCAATAACAAATTTCGTGCCCTTGGGGTGGTTGTCCTTTACCCGGATAAACCCATCATGGTCGGCAATGATCGTGCTGACGATGGCGAGCCCCAGTCCTGTTCCATGCTTTTTGGTGGAAAAATAAGGCTCAAACAACCGTGACTTGTTCTTGGAATCAATGCCGCGGCCATCGTCCGCCACCCGGATACGAACCATTTTCAAAACATTGTCATAGTCCAGATCAATTTTCACTTGGCCATGGCCTTCCATGGCTTCCACGGCATTGTCCAGCAAATTGATCATAACGCGCTTCATCTGTTCCCGATCCAGGTTGAAGACCGGTACTTTCCTCGAGCGTTCGAAATTAAAGGAAATTTGCTTGTGCGCCTCCCTGAACAGCGCCAGAGATTCTTCGATAATTTCGTTGATGTTTGATGGCGAAGGGTTGGCCGCGGGCATTCGAGCAAAGTTGGAAAACTCGTTGACAAGATGTTTCAGTTCATCTACCTGGGAAATAATGGTTCCCGTACACTCGAGAAATATTTTTGCATCTTCATCATTCAATTTATCACCGTAGCGTTTCATCAGTCGCTGGGCTGAAAGCTGAATGGGCGTCAGTGGATTTTTGACTTCATGGGCGATGCGCCTTGCCACCTCGCGCCAAGCCGCCATTCGCTGGGCTTTTTCAATTTCGGTTAAATCCTCCAAAACAGCCACAAGCCCCAGATAATCTCCTCGATCATCCTTAAGGACATTCAGGCTCACCAGAACCATTAAATGACGATTTCCGGCTGATATGCGAATCTCTTTATTCATAAAACCCTTTCGAAAAAACGCTTCATTTCGAATAATGTTGTCCACGATCTTTTTGTTTTCATTGGAAAGGATCTCTTTGTATTTCTTGCCGATAATCTGCGCTGCTTTTATGTTGAGCATCCTTTCCGCCGACTTGTTGATGGTGAGGATTCGGCCTCTTGCATCCGCGGACACGACGCCTGCTGCCACATTTGCCAGCACAACCTCCATATACAACCGGCGCTGTTCCAACTCCAGATTGCTGGCCACCAGTTCCTTGTTGGCCGACTCCAGATTGTTCTTGCCCACCTTCAGATCTCTGGTCATGCGGTTGAAGGAGTTTACCAGGACACCCATTTCATCTTTTGTCTCCAGATCGATGAAAAAATCGTAATCACCGGACGCAATGCGATTGGTCGCTTCAGCCAGTTCGTTTATGGGGACAGTGACCTCTTTGGAAATATAAAATCCGAACCAAACGGAGGTGAAGATAATCAGCAACGTCACGATGGAAAGCGTAATCATGTGACTCGCTTTGATGGGGGTTTTGAGCATTTTCAGTTGCCGGTATTGCTGAAGACCTTTCGAAATGGCGTGCAAACGGTTGACAAATGAACCCGGCACAAAGCGCGTCGCGACCAGCAGTCCCACCACGGCTTTGGAAGCGGTTCGTGAAAAAATCGGCACGACCCCTGCGACCAGATCGCCTTGGGGTGAAGATTGGATGTATTGCCCATCCGTCCCTTCAATCATGGCATGTTCCAGCACGCTATTGGGTGGGTCGGTAAATGTGGTCAGGTCAATGCGGTGATCATTGGATGCCGACACCAATTCCAGGGCTTCGGAATAAACCTTCAATGATGCAAGTCCAAGTTCCTTTCTCTTTTCATCGGTGAATCTTTGAAGTCCTTCTTGCTTGTTGGGGATCAAATAACCTTCGTATGTAATGACCCGGCTCAACACGTTGCCGAAAGAAAGAATTTCATCGGTCACGCCGTTATAATAGTCCTGCCCCACTTCCAGCGACGATTTGAGGGACCTTTCAATCTGAAGGTTGAACCAGTAATCGATGGATGAAGAAATAAACTGTACCGAAACAAAAAAGAGAATTGTCGTGGGTATAAGAGAAAGAATCACAAAGGCCAGCACCAGTTTCGTCCTGAGCCTGGCCCCCATGATCCCCTTTTTGCGCTCAAAGAGGAGCTTGACCAGGTTCCTGACCGTCAGAAAAAGCAACAACAAAAGCAAAATTACATTAATATTGATAAGCGCAAAAGCGATGATGCTGCTGGAAAAAGGGAGGGCCTGTCCAAGATGAAATACACGCAGGCTGAGGTAAAGCAGAAAAGAGATCGCCACACACAGAAAAGCGATGACATATCGTTCTCTGCGGCGTCTTTTGCGATCATTTAGTTCGGCTTGGAGATAATTTTTCATGGCAAACAACTGGGAATAGAACTTTCCGGCGGAAAACCAATGCTAACAGGCCGCTCGATTTTCCGGGCAAACACCATTGGACTTCAAAATGCAAACAACCGGAACTGATATTCCCCTATCCTCAGTATCTGAAGTCCACTGAATACCAATCTGTTTCAAAATCCCACAAAGAAAGGAAAAAAAAGACATAATGAAAATAGAAGGGCAGCTTGATGGTGTCTAACTCTGCCATCATGTTGATCTGATATCTGTCACCTCGATGCAGATTTCGAAGTTCAGTTATTTTGAGCCCTACGATTTCAGCCATCAATCGCTTCGCCTGCTCAAAATCTTTTGCCACAACAACTTTATCATCCTGTGAGGACAGCCTTACTTCATAGACATCCTTTAAACTGTCGTATTTGATTTCGTGGCTGACCTTTAAATCGGCGATTTTCTTGTCCCACCACCAGTTTCTGACTTCATTTAGATTCACGAAGAAGGTGAATGTCGTGGGAACGCCGTTATCAATGGCCTTTTTCATGTTCTCGGTAAAGCAGTCCGTAACGGTAAAATAAAGCAACAGATGGTCACGGGTGTTGGTAACCACAATATCCGCAAGCTTGGCGTCCTCAGCCATCGCGGGACCCGTCCATAACAGGCCGATCCAGCAAACAAAAAGCATGGCCGGCGCCGACAATGCGAGCCTTTTGTTAAATGATGCAACAGTCTTCATTTATGGGATTCAATCGTTAAAAAATATGGCAAATGGTGATTCTGAGCACATCACCATAACCCTTTAACATCTATGAAATTTAAATAAAGGATAATAAGTTGGAATAGAGGAAAATGCAAGGTATATCACCTGAAAGTCATATTTTGGCACCCATGGCTGGGGTACGAAAGGTGTTCTGATACCAGCGCTGAGACACCAAAAAAGCCGGCTCCTCACATTTAAAGAGACGGCTTTTCGAGACTTACGCGTGTCGCTTTTTTAAAGAATCATACGGGGGCAAGTTCGGGCAGGCCGAAGGCCGGGATACGGAGGCTGTTTTCGCTACATTCCTCAGGGCTTACAAACGTCAATATCTTCAAGTGTTTCCTGGATGCCATCAGTTTGGTCAACATCTTCTGATTCAGAAAATGGCCCGATTTCTTCACAACAAAATGACCGATTACGGGGGATTGTGCCAAAGAAAGATCCCCGATAAAATCAAGAATCTTGTGTCTGACAAATTCATCCTTATATCTTAATCCATCCTCGTTCAGGATTCTGAAATCATCGATGGCGACAACATTGTCCAGGGACACGCCTTTGGCAAGCCCGTTTTCTTTCAGGGTTTGCACGTCTTTTAAAAACCCGAATGTTCTGGCCCGACTGATTTCACGTATAAAGTCACCTCCTGAAAAGGCCAGTTCGTATTCCTGATTCCGCAGCATCGGGTGTTGAAAATCGATCATGTAACTGATTTTCAATTCTTTTGAAGGGTAGACCCGAATAGAGCGCTGACCATCATCCAATTTAAAGGGCTTTTTGACAACAAAAAATTGTTTTGGTTCCTGCTGTTCTTCAATGCCCGCACTCTTGAGCAAATAAACAAAAGGCGCTGAACTGCCATCCATGATGGGCACTTCAGGTCCGTCCAGTTCCACAACGGCATTGTCAACACCCAGCCCGTAAAATGCGGCCATCAGGTGTTCAATGGTCGATACGCGACATCCATTGGAACCGATACTTGTGGCCAGCGTTGTATCAAAAACATTGTCGAAACGGGCATCGATAAAAGCATGCTCAGGCAGGTCGGTTCTCAGAAAGCGTATTCCCGCACCACACGGCGCGGGTTTGATATGAATTCTTATTCTCTCACCTGAATGAAGACCCAGCCCGGTACAACCGACACTGTCCTTCAATGTGCGTTGTTTGAAATCCACAGGTTTCTCCTTATTGAAAAGTAGGGCACTTCGCCCACCTCTTTTAAAGCGTGCAATGTATACTAGCAAATAGTGTGCCACACACCAAAACGATTTCCTTCAACGCAGCGATATTATATGCAACTATATGATATTACAACGATTATAACGGTCGTTGGTTGAACAACAATTCACAGGCCGGTTTTCATAGAAAACAGAGTGTGGCAAAAAAACCACATTTTCAGCGTGATGTTTTTGGAAAAAACCCATTTCAGCCCGGGCCGGAAAAAAGTGCTTGATGTGATCCATTCTTGAAAAAAGAGCGCGTCTATAATATGAAAAACGAGATCACAACTTTTATGAGGGAATCATGAATCGCCAACATCCATTCAATCTCAAATTTTTGTTTCTGACCTTTATAATATCCCTGTTGTTTGCCTGTCATCCCGCAATCAAAAAAGATAACCGGATATACGAAGAAGCCCTCGAACCGGTGAACTATTTTTATCCCGAATTCAACGATGACATGGACTGGGAATCATTAATATCAGCCCTTGAAAAGAACCAGGACTATCTGCGCAAATTGAACCCTGAAAGCCTCTTTCATTACGGTCCGCAAACATTTACCTGCCGTCAGGTACGGAAAAGCCAGGCGGCATTCCTTGATCTGATCCGGCAGAAACCGAAACCTGAGCGTTTTGAAAAGGCCATCAGAGAAAATTTCTTCATTTACCGCGCCACGGGGAAGAATGGAAACGAAAAAGTTCTCTTCACCGGATATTTTGAACCCCTTTACCAAGCCGGCCTGACACCCGATAATACTTTCAAGTACCCCCTTTACCGAAGGCCTCAGGATCTGATTACGGCGGATCTTTCCCTTTTCAGGGAGGACTTGAAAGGCAGGAAAATCGCCGGCAGGATTGAGGGAAAGCGGTTTGTCCCCTACTATTCCAGAGAAGAAATAGCCTCCGGGGCGCTCAGCGGAAAAGACCTTGAGCTGGCCTGGCTCAAAAGCCCCGTGGATGCGGCCTTCCTTCACATTCAAGGGTCAGGTCGGCTGCAACTGAAAGAGGGGGGCGAACTGCATGTGGGTTACAGCGCTTCCAATGGCCACACCTATCGCAGCATTGGCCGTTACCTGCTGGACAGAGGTCTGCTCACAAGGGAGGAAATGTCCATGCAGGCCATCCGGCAGTACCTTTCGGAACATCCCGAGGCCGTCCGGGAAATATTAAATTACAACCCTTCCTACATATTTTTCAGACCCCTTAAAACCGGACCCGTCGGCAATATCGGCGTCCCCCTGACCCCGGGGAGATCCATTGCGCTCGATTCACAACGGTTTCCCAAAGGGGCTTTAGGCTTTATCTCATGCCGGAAACCGGTCCTTGATGCTGAAGGAGGCATCACCGCGTGGAAAAAATTTTCCCGTTTCGTCTTAAACCAGGATACCGGGGGTGCCATCAAAGGACCGGGACGAGCAGATATTTTCTGGGGAAGCGGTCCCTACGCTGAAGCGGCGGCGGGACATTTGAAACATGAAGGTGCGTTGTATATTCTGATATTGAAGAAAAATATTTCATATTGAAAATTTGGAAAAATCGGCGATCGTCAGCACAAAATTCGAAATCAGCTGCAACAGACCCACCCGGTTTTCTCTCTGTGTTTCATCATCCGTCAAAATCTCCACATGATCAAACAACCGATCCACGGGCGTCCTGAGACGGGTCATAATCCCCAGTGCATCCAAAAAAGCGCTTTTTCCGATACATTCTTCAACATCACCCTTGAGGGACTGATATGCTTCCCACAAATCCTTTTCGGCATCTTCTTTAAAATGCGCCGGATCAACCGAAAACATCCGACCCTGCTTCTTGATGATATTATTCACCCGTTTAAAGGTCAGTGCCAAAGGTGTAAATTCCTCAGATGAAAAGCTAAATTCCTTGAGCTGCTCCATTTTGGGTCTGAGACTCAGGATACGGTCAAATTCATTGCAAATGGCCGCTTCCACAAGATCCGAAGCGTAATCGGATCGCAGCATCATGTTCTTATAGCGTTCCCGAATAAACGCTGTTACCCGCCCAAAGGTATCATCGAAATCAAAGGTGATATCTTCCGCCAAAAGCGACAGGGCTTTTTCCACAAGCGACTTAAAGGAAAGATCCCAGCCCCTATCTTCAATAATCCGAATAACGGCCAGTGCGTGTCTTCGAAGGGCAAACGGGTCGGCCTTTCCCGTGGGTTCGAGACCCACAGCAAAACATCCGGCGATGGTGTCCAAACGGTCCGCCATTCCCACGACAGCCCCGATTTCAGTCTGCGGAAGCGCACCCCCCGCCTTCAGGGGAAGATAATGATCATAAATTCCGGAACAGATCTCTTCGTCATACCCTTCCAGTTCCGCGTAGGCTTTCCCCACAGCCCCCTGAAGGGATGGAAACTCGATAACCATATGGGTCACCAGGTCGCATTTGGCCAGACGAGCCGCCAGCTTTGCGCCGTCAACCTGTTCTGGAATCACCTGAGCTGAAATATGCGCCGTAAGGGCTTCGACCCGCATTACTTTGGCATACGATGTGCCCAGCTGTGCCTGATAGATCACCTGTTTCAGGTCCTCCAAACGTTCCAAAAGCGGTCGCTTGCGGTCCTCTTTCAGGAAGAAATCAGCATCGGAAAGCCTGGCCCTGAGAACCCGTTCATGCCCTCGGCACACCACTGATTCATCCCGGGTTTTCGTGTTGTTGATGGCCACGAAATTGGGCATGAGGGATCCCACATCGTCATATACCGCGAAGTATTTCTGATGCTCCCGCATGGCGGTGATCAAAACCGCATCGGGCAAATCCAGAAAGGCATTTTCAAAACTGCCGCAGACCGCCGTTGGATATTCGGTTAGATTGGCGACTGTCTGAACCAGTTCCGGATCATCCGCCGGAACGCCGCCGACATTTGCCGCCGCATCTTGAGCCACTTTCAATACAACCTTCTGACGTTCGTGGGGATCAAGCACCACAAAGGCATTCTCCAGGGCCTTCCGGTAATCCTCGACAGTTGAGACGTTCACCGCTTCCGGAGCCATAAACCGATGCCCGAAGGTGCTATTTCCACTTTGAACGCCCGCCGCTTCAAAGGGGACCACCCGGCCGTCAAAAAGGGAGAGAATCCAGTGCACCGGACGTACAAAAGGAAAGCTGACCGCGCCCCATCGCATGGATTTTGGCCAGGGAATCTCTCCGATGATGCCGGGCAAACGCTCCGACAGGATTTCTAGGGTCGGTCGTCCGGGAATCTCCTGTTTCACATACAGATATTCGCCTTTGGGGGTTTCAATGGTTTGCAGTTCATCGACGGATACACCCTGTTTCTTTGCAAAACCCGCCGCCGCTTTGGTGGGTGCACCATTTTTATCATAGGCAACCTTTTTGGGCGGACCGGTCACTTCCTGGGTCAAGTCCTGC
>ADZZ01000347.1 GCA_000179315.1 delta proteobacterium NaphS2 | reverse complement strand
ACGTCAAAAAGAAACGCCGTTTCTTCCGTTGATATCCGCATACGCTTGCCTGTGGGCATTACAAGGCAAACAGAGTGGCGACGGTTACGGTTTTCCGTTTGACCGGCCTTTGCTGTGTTTTGCCGAACGCCTGCTGGAACTGGAACAGCAGATGCCTCGCCTCATAAAATTGTCAAAGAACGACAAAGCCAACAATCTTCAATATCTGTACAAGTTGTATTGGACGGCAGCTGAAGTTGCCGAAGATCCCGAGATCAAAAGCCTGATCGAAGAAATGCGATGGCGCAGTGCTACGTTTGATTCACTTCGCAAGGCCATGCGTATTGCCTTACCCGGCGGCACCAACGGGCTCAATGATGAAGGTGCAACAAACATGATCAGCATCCGCGAGGGTGTCATGAAATTCCGAAAGAGTCTCGATCAAAATGAAGAACTCGCTTCTGACTCCCTTTGCGGCAAAATGGCCGAACAGATCGACAAGTATCTCGATCAACTTTTCAACGATCCAATTATGGTGGATACGCCCTCTGGATTCGTTATCCTATATCCTCAGCGTACAAATAACATCCTTGAGCATTTCTTTAGAGAGCTGAATCGTGAAAACCGGCGAAAAACAGGACACAATTCCAAACAACGCATGCTTAAAAACATGCTGGCTGATACGCCTTTGGTAAAAAACCTCGCAAATCCCGACTACATGAATTTGCTTCTAAATGGGAAAACAGACCTGGAGCAGCTTTTCGCCGGCATGAATCCCATATCCTTAAACAGCGAACTCCAATCCGGGGTAGATCGTATCCTCCCCGGGTTTCGAAAAATCATAAAGCTTCCGGCATTGCCGGACTATTTTATCAGGCTGGCGGCACATGAAGATGTACGCCGAGTGGCCTGATCCAACTGAATTTTGTGGTCATAGTGAATTTCTACAAGTTCGAAGACCTTCTTTCAACCAAAGAACTCTATCTTTCTCGAGGCGATCAGTTTGACAAAGAAGATAGCTATGAGGGAACTGAAACGAAATCCTGTACAAATCTTCGCAGAGTAGTACATGATAGTGATGCCTTTGAAGAAAATACGAGACTCTACGAACGGAACCGCAGATGCGTTGCGATCAATAGCTGGTATGTTGGGGATCGGGAATCAGAAGCAATGTGGGGGAAATTCGCTAAAGAAATTGACGGTATTGCTATTCGCACACGAGTTGAAAAAATAAAATCTGCGTTGTCGGTTTGGGATAGATCTTGGCCGCTAACGAAAACAGAACCAGTTCTGCTAATCGTAACGGAACCGGTGATTGCGCGTTGTTCTGTTGCTTCTGCAGAATAAACTGGAATGTGAGAGGCGGTGTTTTTTGAGAAGAGGTCTTGAAAAGGGTTTTTTTCTTATAGGTTTACAGATAATTGAAAGCCATGTGGCATCATGAGGTTTGAGAGGGTTTAGATCGGCTTAGAAAAATGGATTAGCCGGCATCTGTTTTTCTGAGAGAAGGCCCATCGATATGAACATTGATGCACCGATGGTTGAGGCGATCCAGCAGAGCATCGACCATGTCCTTTGGTTCAAGGAGGGAATACCATTGTTCAGCTGGAGATTGGTCGTAATAATGGTGGGCCGCCCGGCTTCATATCGCTC
>ADZZ01000348.1 GCA_000179315.1 delta proteobacterium NaphS2 | reverse complement strand
GTGTCGCTGAGCTCAGTGAAGAACAGCTCATCTACAACGTGAAAACCCTGTATGTCAATATCCTTGCGCTTCAACATCAACTGAGTGCGCAACAGTCCTACGTGAAGGCGTTGAAAGCGCTTCTCGCGGATCTGCAACATGAGGTGAAGTTGGGGAAAAAGGCCCGCATCGACATATTGAAGGCAGCGGCGGACCTTGAAAAGGCCCGCGCCCAGAAGAGCCGCATCAACAGCAATCTGACTATCGTCAGGGCCACGCTGGCGGGTCTTTTGAACCTTTCCGTGCTGCCCGATCTTGAGGAGGTGCCGACCGTTCCAAAGCCTTCGAAAGCCTTTAATACAGAGATTGCCGTCAAAAACTCCGGCCGCTACCAGTATGCGGTCATGGAAGTGGCCAAAAACGCGAAACAGGTGGAGAAAAGCAAATCCGCGTATTATCCCCAAGTGACCTTCAATGCCTTTTACGGGCAGAATTTCGGTCCCAATGACAGCAGTAACCGGTACAGCGGCGACTGGAACAATCAGGAAATCTGGCAGACGGTGGTGACGCTCACCTGGAATATTTTTGATTTCGGTGCACGAAAATCCGTTGCCCAAAAAGCGCGCATTCAAAAGAAGCAAAGCGAAAAGAAAAAGCAAACCACAGCCCTGGAGCTGAAAACCGCCCTGATCGAAGCCAGGACTCAAATCCAAACCGCCATCAAGGAATACGAGAGCGCCGGGGCGGAAGAGAAAATGACCCGGGAAACGGAAACCATCGAAAGGGTGCGATTTGATAACGGCGCCATCAGCGTAAACGACCTTCTGTATGCCCAGGCCCGGCATCAGCAGGCCACGGCCCGCCTCATCAGCGCCCGGTATGCCTGTCTTAGTGCCCGGTTCTACCTGGACTATCTGCTGGAGAAAGGGAAACAAGCATGAAGAAAGTTCTGTTGGTTGTGCTGGCGGCGGCCATTGTGGCGAGTGGCGTCATGCTGCTGAAAAAGCGGTTGCGGGAAAAAAACAGCGCGTTGGTTCCGGAAGCACCCATTGTATCGGTAAGAATCGTTTCCTCAAAGGAAAAGGTTGTGCGGCAGACCCGTGGATTTTTGGCGCAATTGAGCAGCGTGGATACGGCCCGCATGGCCGGAAGAGCCAGCGGTTTGATCACACGGGTTTTCGTGACCGAAAACCAGAAGGTCAAAAAAGGAGACCTGCTGCTCCAGATCGACGATCGGGAGATCCGGTCCGCCATCCGTTCCCTTAAAGAAACGCTCAAAGCCCAGAAGGCGGATCTCGTCTATGCCCGGGATGTTCATTCCCGAAACCGGGCCATGTTTGACGTAGGGGGACTTGCTCGGGAAAAGCTGGAAGCCTCACAAGTTGCCCGGGATCAAAAACAAGCGGTGGTGGAAGGGACCCTGGCCCGAATTGCAGCCCAGAAAATCGCCCTCGATTATCTCAACATTCGTGCCCCTTTTGACGGTATAATGGGGGAGATCCTCCTCAAAAAGGGTAATCTGGCCACCCCCGGACAGCCCCTTTTGACAATCCATGCTGTCTTACAAAAGCTCACCTTTAGTTATGTGCCTGGAAATTTTCCCATTTTACCGGGACAGATAGTGCTGATGGGAGACGAGGAAATCGGCCGGATTCTTAAGACATACGCCGATGCCGAAAATGCCCTCCATGTGGCGGAAGTGGCTTTGGATCAACCCATCTCCGCACCCAATGACAGTTTTGTGTCCATTGCCGTGGTGGTCTTTGCTGAAAAAGGATGCACGGTCCCTTTAGACGCGGTAATTCACGAAAAAGAGGGTGACCGGGTTATGGTTTATAAAGAGCGGCGGTTCCATGGGTTTCCCGTGAAGGTTTTGGGCCGGGATCGAGATTACGCCCTCATCGATCCCTGCCCGCCTTTTCCCGTGGCCGTGGGAGCACAAGCCAAACTGAGCCTCCTTGAAAGCCACAAAAGGGTGCGCGTCGAAGAGGAACCCATTCGTGACTGAATCCTTTATCGAAAAGTTGCTGAAGCGCCCCTATGTGACCTATGCATGCCTGGCCCTCTTCATGTCCCTGGGGGTGTTAGGTTATCTGAAGTCGGACCGCAATCTCTTTCCAGACTCCAATTATCCTGAAATCGCAGTGGTCATGGTGGAGCCCGGCGCATCGGCCAAGTCCCTGGCCGCCAATGTGGCCGTGCCCGTGGAAAAGGAACTCTACACCCTGGACGGGATCAGACGGGTCTATTCCAGCACCATCGATGAAGTATCTGTCATTCGGGCCGAATTCGAATACACCCGGGATCTCGACATGGCCGCGGCGGATGTGGAAAACGCCATCAACAAAATCAATGGCCTGCTCCCCCATGATCTTTCCGCGCCTCAGCTCCACAAGATATCCGCGGCCACCCCACCCGTTTTAGTGATCGGCATCAGCAGCCAAACCCTTCCCTTGACCGATATCCGGCAGCTGGCCGAGAATGAATTGAAAAATGATCTGCTGCGCCTTTCGGGAGTTGCCAATGTAGACGTTTTCGGTGGTTTCCAGAAGGAACTACAGATCATCATGGATAAAAAGAGACTGGATCAATACGGCCTCAACCTGGAAAGGGTCCTGGCGGTGTTGAAAGCAAACGACCGGGACTATGCCATCGGGTTCATCACCAGCGAAACGGACCGTTACCTGTTGAAATCGACCGGAAAAGAAGCTGCTATTTCACGCCTCGAAGCCTTACGGTTGACCCCGGATGTGACCCTTGGGGATGTGAGCCGCATCTATTTCGGCCATTATGAAAACACTGCGGCCTATTACGGCAATGGAAAGCCGGCCATCGCCCTGGCGGTTCAGCGGGGACGGGATGCCGATGTGATTCGTACCGTGGCCCGTGTGGAAAAAGCCCTGGACCACGTGCGGCAAAAATACCCAAATCTCACCTTTGAGATCACCGACTCGCAAAAGAACCTCATCGTTCAAAGCACGGAAAACATGTTCGAGTCCCTTCGGGATGCCATCATCATGAGCACCCTGGTGGTTTTTTTCTTCCTGGCCAGCTTCAGGCAGGTACTGGTGGTGCTTCTGACCATTCCCATGGTTTACGGTGCCACCATAGCGCTTATGTGGATGGCGGGTATCGAATTTAATGTGGTAACGCTTACGGGAATCATCTTGGCGCTGGGTCTTCTTTTGGATGATGCGGTGGTGGTCATGGAGAATATCGAGCGGCACTACCGGAATAAACCGGGCGGCATTGAACCCGCGGTTTTGTCCGGTACAAAAGAGATCATGTTCGCTGATCTGTCCGGAACCCTCACCACCATGATAGCCCTTTGCCCCATTCTCTTTGTGGGGGGATACCCCCAGACCATTTTTCGGCCCCTGGCGGCGACCCTGCTTCTGGCCCTGTCCGCTTCCTATGTCATATCCATCACGGCAGTGCCTTTGCTGTCCCGTAAGATTCTAGCCATGAACCACCCTTTCATCCTTGGCGCGGAGTCGTTTTTTCGGCGCATCACCGACCGCATTAACCACTCGATTCAGAGGTTTTTCAGTAACGCTGTCCTTTTGGCGCTACGCTCAAAATCCGTTGCCGCCCTTTATTTTATCATATTGGCGGGGCTGTTTGGGCTAAGCCTGCGCATGGCCCTTCCCCTCGTGGGCCAGGAACTTCTGCCGCCCATGGATACCGGCGGCATCAAGGTCAATCTGGTGGTGGACCCGAACCTTCCCATGGAAGACAGCCGGGGCCTGGTACGGACGGCCGATGACATACTGAACAAAACAGGTCACCTGCTGCTCCTTTCATCGGCCATCGGCAATGAGCCCGGTGTGCTCAGCATCGGCAGCGGCGGCGGTATGGACCGCATCAGCATAACCGCCACTTATGTGGACCGCTATCACCGGGAAGAATCCGTGTGGGACATGGCGCGGAAGCTTCGCCCCCTTCTGGGGGGGTTGGAAAATGTGAAGCGGTGCGAAGTGATGGACTACGGCGCCACGGCCCTATCGAGCATTCGCGCCAACATTGACGTGATGCTCTCGGGACCGGACCTGAAAAACCTGGAGATTGCCGGTGGCCGGGTGGAAAAGGCCCTCTATGAAACAGCGGGGGTGGTTTCCGTCTCCAGAACCTGGTCTGCGGATAAAACCGTCTATGTTCTGGATGTGGATCCGGAACGCTCGGCGTTTTACGGCCTGACCCGAGCAGATATTGCCCGTCAGCTTCAGACGGTGCTGCGCGGCGCGAAGGTCGCTTCGTTTCCGCTTCAAAACAGCATTGATTTCGGGGTCCGCGTCTGGTTCGAAGAATCAAACCGCGATGGGCGGGCGGTGCTCCTATCATCTCTTCTCGATTCACCCAAAGGCAAAATTCCGCTGGAGGCCCTGGCCGCCATCAGGACCCTCAAGGAACCGGACATGATCACCCGTGAAGGGTTGAATTATACCCTGAATGTTTACGGGTTTCGGGAAAAGGCAGCTATCAGCCATATCATGGCACGCTTTGAAGAGGCGTTCAAGGACATTTCGCTCCCGCCTTCAGTGACGATGGCCCAGACTGGGGACATGGCACAGTTTCAAGCTTCTGCCAAAAGAATGGCCTTTGCCGTTATGTTTGCCGTGCTCCTCACCCTTTTCACCCTGGTGATGCTCTTCAACAGCGTCAAGGTGGCCGTCATGGTGCTGGCCTCCATTCCTTTGACCCTTATCGGCGCCTCCTGGGCACTCCTTTTGCTGAACTATCATGCCTCCATGCCGGCCATGATGGGGTTTATCCTCCTTTCCGGCATCATCGTCAACAACGCCATTCTGCTGATCCATTTTGCTCAGGAGAAAATGACGGGGGGGCTAACAGCCAGGGATGCCATGCTGGAGAGCATTCGCATTCGAACCCGCCCGGTCCTGATGACGGCGTTTGCCGTGGCGGCCGGCATGCTTCCTGTGGCCCTGGGTTCCGCCATCGGGCTTGAACGGTTGGCCCCCCTGGGCGCCGTTGCCATCGGAGGCCTTCTTGTGGGCACCTTCCTGACGTTGCTTTTCATACCGCTAATTTTTATTGTGACATCGAAGGAGGAAACCCAAGGGGAGGAATAAAAAACACAAAACGTAACCCATTTCGCAACATAGCTCTTCACAATATCTGTAAAAATGCCTTCTGATTGCCACCCCAACATTTTGTGGTCCCACACCCAGACAGTTTAAGGGGGTGAGTCGAAGGAGCAGTTGGCCCAACAATTCGTACGGTATCTGGAGTGTACTCTTTCTTGTAATGCGCAAAGAGTGCTCGAAATTTCGCAAAATAAATCGGGTTTCTTATATTCTAAATCGAAACCATGCGGTGTCCGCATCGGCGGCATATTAATGTCCTATTTTCGGTTTCAGTAAATCCTCTTTCTCTGTTATCGAAATCATCAAACGGCTCCCATGTTCTGCCTTCAAAGCGGGTTGGCTGGCCGAAAAATTTCTTCTGCCAAATATCCATCGTTGTTTTCAAAACATGAATCGCAAACTCGACACTGCGGGCAAAATAGGTCGTCCAGGCAGTGAATTTTCCATAGTGAAAAAGTAAGCCCGCCCAGGTTTCGTTGAATACGCCGGAATTAATGAGCCGGCTTTCTGCCAGGTGCACATCCAGTCCATTCAAAAGATTTGTTCCGACCTTTTCCAGGTCCGAAGACAAGATGCAGCTCATTTGCAGATGCTTCAAAATGCCATCTTTGCCCCTGAAAGGCGGCACTTTATAGGCATTGGCTTTCCAGGCATCAAAAGCGGAAGAATTATCGCAAAAAAACAACTCGATAAGGATACACTCCAGAAAATTCTTAAGACCTTGTAAGGCTTGTTTGTAATAAAGATTGGATGCCAGAAGAATGGAGCAATCCAGATCCGATTCGGATTCAAGTGCGTGGGCGAAAGAGAAACAGGCGCCCTCCGAAAGGATCTCCTCAATGGTGCTGCTCCATGCGACATGATATTTGGCCATCAAACCAAAATTTTTATCGTCCATAAACTCTGGAATCCATTCAGCGTTATTCCCGGGTACTGGGGCGCAGCCTTTTACACTCGCGTTGTGATAGAATTGCTTTGCCATTTGGACATGCTCTTTGTGACCGCAATCAAACTGCTTTCTGGCGTAACAGGAGTAGTCCAAGGGGACCCTTCTTCTTTTTATGTGAATAGATCCGTTGTCTTTATTCAGAAGATTCATGAGATATTTCAAAAGATCGGAGTCTTCCGACCAGGAAGATAGGGCTTCCGGTTTGAAAGGTATCAGGGACAAACAGTTTTTCGGAATCATTTCAAGCATGGCGTGCCTCCGTCTGCAAATCCGCCCGGCAAATCCACGTTGCCATTGGGCTCCACAAGCACCAATACCTGATTACCATTTAAGATGAGGGCTTTCACACCGCCGATACCACTTTCCATTCCGGCACCTCCCATAATAATTTGTTGGATTTGAATTAATGGTCACGGAGGGAGACCGTTTGTTAATGATCAAATGACACCGGCTGCTTTTTTCCGTATGCTATCTGAAGAGGTCGAAGTTCCCCCCAACACCCTTCTTGTACGATGGAAGTGCTTTTCGATTCTGATATGCCGATGATAGGTGCCACTACACGGCTAAAGATTTAAAAGGCGTCCGCTCATCGCAGACTCCAATTTAAACCTTTCCCCTTCAAGGGTCGCCTATGGCACGACCAATTTCTTTCATGAAAGGAGCCCTTTCGGCCCCTCTCAAACTCACCCTCCCACAGGATGCCTGGTTTTTGTCAGAGATTCAGACACAGACTTTGAGATACGGATTTCAGGTTTGAATCCGATCCCTGAAGGGAAAAGTCGGTCAGGACAAAAACCAGGTAAGTTTCTCTCTCTCAGACAAGGTTATGACCTGAGAGAGAGAACATACTCGATCCGGGAGGTGAACCAAATGAACACACAACAAATGACGGAAACAGTGAAAGGTTGGATTCTCGAAGAAGATCTGCCGCCGCGCTTCGGCCTGAAACCCATTCGGAAATTCGACGGGTTGTATCCGAATGATGACGAGGAATGGGAGGCGTATCGGGATTTCATACACTGGGCAATGACCAGGGACATCGCGGTCCTGCTTACCATACCAACACCGCAAAATGACACGCGTTTCTGGGAATTCGAAGACGATTTCTCCATATCGTTTCCGTACAGTTCCATGGATTACCAGAGACACCATCCCTTCGACAAGTACGCTTACAAACTCTCCAAAATCTATGAAAAGGTGCATGAACTGGCTATCCGACACAGTTGTATCAGCCAGCAGGAAGGCAAGGCCGGTACCATCAAGAGGTTCGAAAAATTGGTCAACGAAGAGTTCAGGGACAAGCTGCACATGCTGCTCGAGACCTACAGGAAGTATCCGCATCTGGTCAACAGGGACAAGCTTGCGGTAAGGATAGCAGAACTCAACGCCCGGATACAGAAGTGCAAGAGCATCTGGCAGAAACACGCCTACAGCGATTAGGAGAAGGGGGCGAGACCCTCTCCGTGCCATGACTCAAAAAGGCACGGAGGTGCAAAAAAAATGCAAGAAACAATAAAGACCCTCATCCTGGAATGCGTGGGCCAAAACGGTCCGAGTCATATCCGCGAGATTCATCTCAAAGTGACCGAGTTTCGACCCGAGGTTCCCCAACACACGGTCAGGGCGAGGCTGTCGGAGATGTCACGGGGAAAAGACCTCGATGAAAAATTGGCGTCTTATGGAAGCGGGTTTTACGGCTTGTACTCTGAAAACAGGGACCTTTGCAGTGTGGTCTCATATCCGCAGCGAGGGCCGTGGGGAGATTTCCGCTACCGGGGAAACTGTTCCGGGCACCTGGTCAAGGATTTGATTCTGCGGTTCAACTGCAAGAGCGTTTTTGACCCTGCGGAAGGCGGAGGAACGGTCAGAGATGTGGTTGATGGAATCAACCGGTATCTGCACAAAGCCGTTCATTATGAGGGGCGCGACCTCAAAAAGGGCTGGGATATTCTGACCGGCGAACTGCCGGACAGACAGTTTGATTTGGTGTGGTACCATCCCCCTTACTGGGATGTTATCAGGTATTCAGACGACGTGAAGGACCTGAGCAACTGCGACACGCTGGCTGATTTTGAATCCGGGCTTAAGGACTCGGTTCGGCGGCTCTACCGTATCATAAATCCTGGCGGGGTACTGGCGGTCCTCATCGGAGACAAAAGAAAAGGAGGGAAATACTATCCCTTGTTGCGGACCCTCCTGATGACTCAGACAATGGGAGAGCTGAAAGCAATCATCATCAAGGTGCAGCATCATTGCCGGAGCGACCGCAATGATTACCGGTCACGGAACCCTTTCCTGATTCCCATCAGGCACGAGTATTGTCTGGTTTTTGAGAAACAACGGAGGTGAGTTTTGTCTTCGTAGCAGGTGACAAATACATGGGAGGTGATACATGTGAAAAGCTACAAAATCGAATTTGAGTTATGTGAAGGTGACTTTGAGCAGGCATTTGGACGAAAGCCAACCAACGAATCTGAATTCGTTGAATTCTGCAAGTACAGCGAGAAAGGATTGAGAAACGGTCACATCGACTGGGAAATCCTCTTTGGTTGTGCGAGGGATGAGATGAACGGGATATGATATGACCGTCGCAACCGGTTACCCGGTTTTTACAGGGAGTACCGGGCGATCATCCGGACGAAAAGGGGCAAGGTTTTCAGCCGAAATGAGGTTGATGAAAAATGAAATAGTCGGCCAGTAAGGGACAAAAAAGGCCAACAAGGCAAAGAAATGTATGAGATGAGCGGAGTCCGTGTGGGGTACTCCCTTAGGGCTTCGGGACTGAGGCGTCTGTCCCCGGGGACGGCAGGGAGAGGCAAATAGAAGGAGCCAGGAAAAAGAGAGGTCCTGGCTCGGAGAATTCTGGGAGATACCGGATGCTGGGAACAGATACGGGTCAAAGAAATGAACTCTCCGGGCGTCAAACAGCGGAAACTGACAGGTCGGGAGGGGGCAGGGTATCCCTATTCGAGATGGGGGTGATGGGCGACTATGGCTGACAGGCGGGGGACATCTGGGGGGATACCGCGCCCAGGATTTCAGTTCCTCGTATTGGGCGCAAGGAAGGGAGTTTCGAGACCGATGAAGAACCCGACGATGCGGTGGGGAAGGGAATAAAGAACGTTCAAAAACCCGATGGTCTTAGGAAAACGTCCTTCACAACCGCTTCGAAAGGACAAAACTTTATGGGGTTCTATGGTCCGGGTGTGTGGGGCAAACGTGGTTGAGAAAGGGATCAAAAAGGCTCGATAAGGAGCTTCTGTCGACCGCAGCAATTGAGAGGTAGAGGGACAAGTTTACGTCTCGATGCAACTGCATCCGATAGGGTGAAACTTGAACGAGATGGATAGGGGTAGAGAACAAATGAATTGCAAGATGGGTCACAGCAATGGATTGAGGTATGGTTTGCTCTGGCAGGGATGGCTCTGTGGGGCAAAGAGATATAGACCACCCTACGGGTGGAAATCCATATCGGCCCCCATCAAAGATGGGGGCCGCAAGAGATAGGGGAAAAAAAGAAAACGATAACGACAGGGCGTGATGCGGTGGTGGGATAAAAAGGAATATGGAAGGGATAGAAGAAAAGAATGAAACAGAAGAATGATGGAGGTGAAAGTGATGAAAAAAATTGAAAATGGGAGAAAATGATAAAAATATGAAGAAAATAAAAAAAATACAAAGATAGATAGTGAAAATAAAAAAATAACAAGGAAAATGAAAAATAAACAGAAAATAAAATAGTAAATAGAGGGCGTCTTCCAACATCTGCCACCAAGGTGCGCATAGCGAAAAGGGACCTGAAAGGGGCTCTCCCGAAAAACCAACAATCATATCAATATTATTTGTGACGGCCGGCAAGTCCCGGAGAGTTTCCATGACCTGCCGGCATCCGCCTTTCCAGATCCGATTCAAAGTGTAAGGACGTCCGCGGAATTTTTCTGGATATCCGACAGTTCCAGGCGCCTTCATGCGCTTTTAAAGTCAAAGCAGACCAGCACCGTGTCCATGCCAAATCCACGACCAGTCTCCCCTTTACCGCCATATTGGAGTCTAATATTGAAATGGATCATGGATCATGGAATAATGATTAGAGATCCTTTCAACCACCTCCGGATCGACCTCCGCGTCATAACGTACAGCCAGATCCAGTACGAATTTGAGCGCTTCGTACGAAAGCCCCCTTAAATCAAACATCTCGATGGCCGTGTCAATGGTGTATTCCCCTCCCTTCAACTCGATCATTTTCACGACATCGTCTCTCTGCTGCTGATATCCGTCATCGTGCATCTCATGGGTGATTCCTATGAGGCTCTCCAGGGACGGCTCTTCAGATTCATCGTCTTTTTCCGGGTTATCTTCGCCTTCGTCCCAGGCCTCATCCGGATCCTCCTCGCCATTTTCATCTCCGTTTCCTTCCTTATCCTCGTCCCTCTCATCCTCCCATGTATCTTCATGATCGTCTTCCCGGTCCTCTTCCCCGTTCCATTCCGCTGCTTCCCATTCATCTTCTCCGGGTCCGTCCAAAAGAACATAATCCTGATAACGGTCCATTTTTATTTCCTCCTTTTTGTTTGTTGGTTCCTGCACCACCGATACATAAGTCTCGCTTTGACATGGATTGTTAAGACACTTCGATGATTTTCTGGAGGGCAACCGAAAGGTTTTTATAGTTGCAGGTATTACTACTTGACAGTGGACAAGATGGAACGAAAACGCAGCACGGAAATGGAAAGGTATTATGTATATGGTTGTCGGGAATATGGGGTTTTGAGAACGGCACCGGATAGTTATAGCTACGGCCTTTATGGCGTTAGCGGCCCTACATATGGAAATCCGCTGGTCGAATACGCGGCAGGGGCGATTGAAAAACAGGGTGCAAACAGCGCGAATCAAGGAAGCATCGATGACATCTTCGAGGACCGCCTGGACCTCATCCGCTCCAAGATCGATCTGATCCTCATTCAACTCGAACAAAGGAAAAACATCCATCATGAAGTGACCTACCGGATTGAAAGGGACTGCTGCAGAGCCTATGATCTGTTATTTGCCTGGGGGACGGAAATCTACCGGGTGGACAGAGACAGACTCAAAATTGAACGGATGAAGTTCGATCTTGAACAACAGAAGAGGAGAGAACGCACGGACTATTTCAATGATACATCGCTCCTGAACAGGGAGCTTCGAGAGGCCCTGATCCAGTACCAGGAGGAGGTCCAGAAAAACCGGATGATTTCGGGAATGGAGGTTTCACCATGATTACCAGAAAGGAAGTGGAAAGGCTCACAAGGGACGCAACCCAGTACGCTCTTATGATGGATGATCATGAGATCGAACAGGTGATTGTGGACTTCGTGGAGGTCAAAAACATGCGGGATAGAGCCCGGGGGCCGCCTTAAAATGGCCCGAAGACTTCAATCCGCCACATCCATCAACATGTACCGGCGCTGTCCCAGAAAATACTATCTCAGATACATACGGGGCCTGAAACAAAGGCCCAGTATTTATCTGATCCGTGGAAGCGCGGTGCATGAAGCCATTGCCGGATTTCATCAGTTGCGACTCCGGGACAACCGGCATCCTGAAAGACTGAAGACCACCCTCCATAGCCTGTTCAGGGATGCATGGCTCCGGCACACCGACCAGCTGCAACAGCTCAGATTGGGAGAAACCATCCTTGATGGATACTACCAGGAATCATGGGACATGCTCTCAGGCTGGCTGAACAGATACCTGAAACAGGGCCGAAGGATTTTCAGAAAGACCTCGGCCGAGGTAAAGCTCTTTTCGAAAACCTATTATATCATGGGCATTGTCGATGCCATAGAAAGGCACCAAAACAGAGTCATGATCACCGATTACAAGACCAGCAAAAAGGATGACATCACCCCGGACATCAAGATTCAGATGGCGCTTTATGCCCTCTTGTACCTGGATTGTTTCGGAAAGCTGCCCGACGTGGTGGCCATCGATTTTTTGAAAACAGGGATCGAAAGACGGTTCAAAGTGACCCAACGGTTTGTTGACTTTGCCCTGGAGCAGGTCCGGGATATCCACAAAAAGACCGCCTCAACCCGTGAAACGGACTACCCCTGCACCTGCGGCGGGTGGTGTCGAAAGGAATTTATATGGGAAAATGGAGGACGTTAAATCCATACTGCGAAAGCTGAAACCGTTCATCGGACAGAAAGCGGACGGTCTCTGGATCAGATATAACGCTTCCAACCTGAAAGAGCGCCAGGAATGGCTCACCATCATCAATCTTCTGAAAGATAAATACCATATCGACGACATCGATGAAGATATTGTTCTCCCTCCGCCGGACCGGAACCTGGCACAAGGGGAGATCGCATTGGGCGACATCCGCTATCTGAATCACCCCGCCTACCCCATCGGCATCCATCGGCCGGAACTGACCCGCCATACCGGGATATTCGGAAGCACCGGGACCGGAAAGACAACACTCACCAAGAATATTCTTCGGGAAATGATCCGGATAAATGTCCCTTTCATGGTCTTTGACTGGGAGAGAAACTACCGGGACCTGGTAAACGAATTCCCCCAAGTCAAGGTTTTCACCATCGGTTCGGATGTGTCCCCCTTGTTTTTCAACTACCTGAAAATGCCCGAAGGGCTGACTTACCCGGAATATGTAAAAAACGTGGTGGAAGTCTTCAACCGGGCCTACCTGGGCGGCGTGGGATCGGACAGCGTCTTATTGAAGGTCTTTGACCAGGCCTACCAGGAACACGAAGCCCCCACCACGGAGGATGCCAGAAGAATCCTGGCAAAAGGCATGACCGGGAACAAAATGCGCGGCAGGGAGATGCTGTGGAAACAGAGTTCCCTTCGGATGCTCGAGTTTCTGAGCTACGGCGGGACGGGCAGGCTCTATAACGTTCATGATTTTTATCCCATCGAGAAACTCCAGGAAGATTTTGTCGTGTTTGAATTAGGCGGCCTTTCAAACAGCAACGACAAGGTCTTTTTCATCGAGATGTTCACCCTCTGGTACTGGCTTTACAAGGAACATCAGGGGGCCGAAGACGAACGGCTCAAACACCTCTTGGTCTTCGAGGAATTTCACAACATCGTGGACAACAGCCAGAAGGACGATCTCATTCAAAAGATATTCCGGCAGATTCGAAAATACGGGACCGGCCTTTTGATCATCGACCAGACCCCGTCCCTGATTCCGAATCCGGTGTTCGAAAACCTCTACACCAAGGTCACCTTTTCATTGAACCATCAAAAGAACGTGGCTGCGGTGGCCAACGCCATGAACATGACCTATGAGGAACACAAGACCATCGGTATGCTCAGAACCGGCCAGGCCATCTGCAGACTCATGGGAAGATACCCCTATCCTTTCCTGATCGATGTCCCGTTCACCCGGAAACCGCAATACGTGAGCGATCCAACCATTCAAGGGCATATGAAGGACTTTTACAAGGATTACAGCCCGAAAAACCCTTCGTTGACCGAAACAAGACCCCTCCGGTCTCCTACAAAACGGTTTATCCCCTCCCCCCTGGAGCGGATTTTCCTGGAAGATTTGATCAATTATCCCTTTGAAGGAGCGGACAAACGGGCCAAAAAGCTGGGCCTGATCCCCAGGGATGCGAGCCGGATCCAGAAGGCCCTGGTTGAAAACGAGGTCATCACACCCGTCACGGTGGATCGCAAAAAGCTCTTCGAGATGACGAAATCAGGGGCCGAGACCCTTTCAAATATCGGCATCAAGGTGGAGCGTGACGGCAACCAGGGCCTGGAGCACCGGTATTTCCTGGAACAGGTGAGACAGAGCTTCCTTCAAAAGGGCTGGTTTACCTACAAGGAAAAGCACGACATCGATCTGGTCCTGGAAAAAGACGACCGGGTCATTGCCATGGAGTTCGAGACCGGGAAGAACAACCCGGATCAAACCCGAAAGAACATTGAAAAACTGATCAAGTTTGTACTTGCAGATGAGCGATTCATTATTGCCACCAACCCCATAGCCCTTCAAAAATCAAAGGCCCTCCTTTCCGCATCCCGTCTTCCCGACAAGGACTCCATCCAGCTCACCCTTGCCCGGGACCTCATCAAATCCATTTCATGATCACACCCTGAACAGGACCCGCATTGTCGATAACCACCCCGCAGCAGAAGGAACAACAGGTCCTTTAACACCGGCAGAATACTAGCAGTGACATAGGAGCCATTTGTATGAACGCCTCCGTCGGGAGGCGTTTTTTGTCTAGGTGAACCTCTAACCCTGTTTCTTAGGCCATTTAACGTAACAAAAGACCTTTTCCAAAGACCCACAATGAAAGGAGGTAATGATGAACAGGTCCCGGAACATTCACAACGAACTGGAAACCCTGAGAGAGAAGTTCACAGATCTTTTCAGCGCGACCGAGCCAGCAAAGGAATTCGGCGCCACCATGGTACTGGCCATGTTGCGGCTTCATATGGTCGAAGCCCGCATCCGCAAGACTCACAACTACAAAGAAAGGAGGCGATTGATTGATGAATTCACAAGCGGAAAAATCACCATCGAAAAAGGACTTCAAGCGTTTGAAGAAAGAAGTTTCAAATCCCATATTCCTGCCCCACAAGACCAGCGGGAAGCGATGCCCCGATTGCAGCGAATGGCTTCAGCGTGAGGGCGGATGTCCGGCTGTCACCATTGCGGCTGGTCCCACTGCTGATCCAAACGGCAAAATTCCTATCAAATCAACATCCGGCCCCTGCCGGTTTTCGGGAAGGGGTAAGAGCGATATGGAAGATACGGTATGGAGATCTCAATTGGATCAAAAAGAAGATGCGCGGATCTGCCCGGTCTGCGGCGCCATTTATGTTGTTGTGCGGGCTGACAATCCTACGAAGGCGTATGGTTTCGGACATATCGAATGCCGTTCCTGCGGCATGTTTACCGAAGTTTGAAACCAGAAGCAACCTTATAAAATGAAAGCCACCTTATCTATAGGGTGGCTTTCGTCTTTTTTCTTTAAACGACCCGTTTGAAAGAAAAGGTCGTTTAGCCATAAAGGAGGTGAAATATATGTGGAACGAACCGACAAGAGAGAGACTGAACAAAGTGCCGCTGATTCATGAAACCGAAGGTGTACCGCTCAAAGAAAAGATGGTGCATCTGCATTTCTTTATCGGCGGATGCGACTGGTACATCTGCGAGACGGACCTCCGTGATCTCATGTGGGGATTCTGCATCCTCAACAACGATTATCAGATGGCGGAGTGGGGGTATGTATCCCTGTCCGAACTGCGCGACATCAAAGTGAATGGCTGGCTTGAGGTGGACTGCGAGATTGAAGACGTGTGGAAAGTGCGAAGGGCTGTGGATGTGGACAAGATCCGGATCGCCCAGGGCTGGAACAAAGAAGAAAGTGTATCGGACCTGGTCCGGGACCTGATTCCAGGCGCTGTTCAGAACCCCGATCAAACGTTGAGCATGAGGGAGGACCGGACGTGTTAGAAAAAGAACACCAAGAAAAGGAAAAAGGGCTTTCCTGCCCTTCATGCGGGTCCTTCTCCGTTCAGGGCGGCTTTGTGGAGATTGAAGCCGGCAGGGCCTACCAGAGAATGAGTTGTACCGAATGCGATGCAAAGTGGCGTGATGTCTATGAACTCACAGATCGGATCACAGACGATAACCTCTGATCGGAAGAGGAGAATTTACTATGCAGGAATACTGGAACATGATTTCCGGCAGACACAGGCAGAAGCTTTTGTCTGTTGCCAAAAAGAAAGGCGTCAGCAATGACACCGCCATGCGAAATATCATCAACTACCTGAGAAGCGACAGTGCTTTTCCAGGGAGGCCCGACTATTTCAAGGATTTCATAACAGCAAGGCATGTTGAAGGAATGATCGACATGATCACCCTTTAGGAACAACAAAAGACACCAAAGGAGGAACAAATGACACAGGTTTTGATTACCATTTCAAAAGGCATTATTGAAAATGCCTCTCTTTTTGAGAGTCCGGCACAGGCTATCCTGGCCCTGTCCGAGCATGTAAAACAAATGAATCCGGAGCATGATGATGCAGCTCTTTATGACCGGGAAGGTTTCATTGCAAACGCCAAGCATTTCCTGGATGAAAACGATCAATACCGCGAAAACGAGGAATTGATCGAAGCGGTATCGAAGGAAACCCTCAAACCCCTGTTCATCATCGGCAACCCGGAACACCGTCTCGGGTTCATGGTGGCTTCCCCTGACGATCCGCTGGCATACGCTAATCCGGCCGAAGCAATATCGGACCTGGGAACCATGCGAAAAGATTTCGGCAAGCATCTAACGCTCTACCAGGTGCTGCCGGTAAGCGTGCCCGTTGTTCGAAAAGCGGATCTGATTAATCATAACGCCGAATCCGAAATCGAGGATTTTGATATGAAGTTGGTAGAAGAATACATTTTCGAAGGGAAATAGCCGGAAAACCATTCCGGGCTTTTTCCCAAAAACCCCGAAAAGGGCTGCTCCAGAATCCACTGGACCAGCCCTTTTTCTATTCTGAAAGGAGAATATTATGGATTTACAGAGTTACTTAAAGGCAGGCTACCCCGGATTCTACATTGAAACCGAAGAACCCCTGCGGGCCATTTCGTCCATCCAAACACCCGGCTGGCAGTCCTTTTCCTGGGATTGCCTGAGGGGGCGCACGGATATCCAGACGGGCCGGACCATCGAGGATCTGCCCGATCCTCTGGGAGCCGTCAAATGGCTCGGAGACAGAAATGATACGGTTCTGGTTGTTCAGAATTTCCATCATTTCATCTCGTCCGTGGAAATCATTCAGGAAATCCAGAACAGCATTTCCATCTGGAAATCCTGTGGCTGCTGTCTGGTAATGGTGGGACCCCCTGTCACCCTTCCCCCTGAAATTGCCAAGTTTTTCACGATTCTGGACTTCAAGCTGCCATCCCTTGATGAACTTCGCCGGATACAGCAGGAACTTGCCGAAAGCGTGGATGTAGACATCGCAGAAGATGCCGTGGAAGCGGCCTCGGGGCTCACGGAATTTGAAAGTGAGACAGCCTTTGCCCTGAGCCTGGTTTTAAAGAAACGCTTCTGTGCGGACATTGTCACCCAACAGAAAATGCAGATGATTCGGAGAACCGGACTCATGGAGTTCTGGCCACCGGTACCCTCGAATCAGGTGGGTGGCCTGGATCTATTGAAAACGTATCTTTCAAACCGAAAGGCAGCCTTTGAACCGGGAAACGAGCACCTTCCCAGACCCAAAGCCCTTTTGCTAGTGGGGATTCCGGGCACCGGCAAGTCCCTTTCCTGCAAGGCAGCGGCTTCCATCTTCGGCTGGCCCTTGATCCGGTTGGATATCTCGTCTCTTAAAGGATCCCTCGTGGGGGAAAGTGAACGTAAGATCCGGCAGGCCACTTCTACAATAGAGGCCTTTGGCAAAGCGGTCGTCTGGCTGGATGAAATCGACAAGGTCTTTGGCGGTGTGAAATCGTCATCCAACACAGACGGAGGCACCACCGCTTCCATGTTTGGCCATTTTCTGACCTGGATGCAGGAAACCACAAGTCCAGTCCTGGTGATGGCCACGGCCAACAATCTCAAGGATCTGCCCCCGGAGTTCATGAGGGCGGGACGTTTTGACGCCATGTTCTTCGTGGATCTTCCCACAAGGAAGGAACGGCAGGAAATCATTCAAATCATGAATGAACGGTACCACTCAGGGATTCCCGAAACATGTGAAAACGAATTGAGCGGCTGGACCGGCGCCGAAATCGAACAACTGGCCAAAGACAGCCTGTTTGACGGTTTCGATGAGGCCCATCAAACCATCGTGCCGCTCTCCAAAACCATGAAAGAGGAAATCAGCGCGCTTCAGCAGTGGGCCGCAACGCGTGCCAGACGGGCCAGCCTGCCTGAAGACAAGGAAAAAACCCAAAGTGTACGGAGGATCAAATAGCCATGAGCCACATCAGTAAGATTGAACTGGAAGTAAAGGACCTGGGAATCCTGGGCCAGGCATGTGCAGTGCTTGGCTTGCAATTGATCAAAGATCGGAAAACCTTCCGGTGGTACGGCAAAGAGGCCGACTGCGATCACTGCATCAAGGTACCAGGAGCGGATTACGAAATTGGCGTTATCCGAAACCGGCATTGTTACGAACTCTCTTGTGATTTCTATGACCGAAACCTGGAAAAGGTCATCGGACCAAAGGGGGGACTGCTCAAGCAGGCTTATGCCGTTGCCAGAACCCGAATTGAAGCCAGAAAAAAGGGATATTCCGTTTTCGAGCAAAAGACCGATGAAGGCATCCGGCTTCACGTTCGCATATCATGAAAGGAGAAAAGACATGAAGGAAATCATCGTGGAAATCAAAAATGATGGTGAGATCAAAATCGAAACCCGGGGATTCAAGGGAAAGAGCTGTGTCACCGAATCCGAATTCCTCAAAAAGCTCCTGGGCAGGGAGACGGCAAGAACCCTCACTCCCGCCTATTTTCAGGAAAATCAAACACACACCAAGAAATACCTGCCCCTTTGCGGATAACGCATTTCAATTCGCAGATAATCCTTCGAAAATCCAACAAATATTTCAAGCCATGGCTCTGTGGGTGCCATGGTCATAAGGAGAACAATGATATGGAAAATATATTTGAAAAGGGATGTTTGATCCAGCTTTCCAGCAGCATCTGGGGCGCCAGACGAAAAATCAAGGCTGAGCAGATTACACACATGGCAGATGCCGGCCAGTGGCTCAGCACACAGAAAAAACTGGTGGACCCCTGTGCGCTTAAACCGATCCACAAGGTTGCCAATGCCGCGAGAGGATATCTTTCGGGCATGAGCCTGCCTTTTCCAATTAACGGCATGGTCTTCGTTCCCAAGGAAATGATTTCCAGGGTGGACGAACAACTGACACGGTTTCAGACGGAATTCAACGAGAAGGTCGGTGAATTCATCAGCCGCTATGACCGTCTCAGAGAAGCGGCCATGCTGCACCTGGGAGATCTTTTCAACGAGACGGATTATCCGGTGAATATCGCTTCAAAATTCTCTTTTACCTGGCGTTTCGTGGTCCTCGATGTGCCGAACGGCCGATCCGGAGTACTGTCACCGGAAGTGTACGAACGGGAAAAACAGAAGTTCGTGCAAAGCATGGAGGATGCGCGTGAAATGGCTGTTATGTCGCTGAGAGAGGAGTTTTCAGGAATGATTGAACGTATCACGGAGCGTTTCACCAACGGTGGCGATACCAAACCGAAGGTTTTCAAGAACGGCACCATCAATAACTTCTATGCCTTTTTCGAAACTTTCAAAGAAAGAAACATCTTTGACGATCATGAGTTGGCGCAACTGGTCGACCGGGCCAGGGCCGTTCTGGGGGGAAACACAGCCGACATCATCCGGTCCAATGACCAGCTGAAAGAACAGATTCGGGACGGCATGGCAGAAGTGGAAAAAGCCATGGATGAAATGCTTGAAAGACCTCGAAGAAAGATTGTCATGGACTGAACCAAAAAGATCGATACAAATCCGTTAAGCCTTCCGATCTCCGGACCGGAAGGCTTTTTGATTTTATGAAAGGAGAAACCAGATGGAAAAGAATACCCAAACGATTAGTGAACAGCGTTTCTGGGAAGATCTGCGATCAGGTAAATTCGCGGCCATGGTTAAGGAAGAGGCCAGAGGACAGCCGCTGAACGGGCCGCACGAAGTGTTCAACATTGTCAAACCGATCTTTGCTGAAAACGATGATGTGGAAAGGCTCTACTGCATTTTCCTGGATATCCGGAATCATATTCTGGGTATTGAAAAAATGTTTACGGGGACCCTGTCGAGTTCCGCGGTCTATCCAAGGGAAATAATTAAGCGTTTGCTGGCACTGAAGGCCGGCGCCGTGGTTCTGGTGCACAACCATCCATCCCGGCATACTGAACCTTCCGGAGAAGACAGGGTGCTTACCCGGAAAGTGGCGTTGGCGCTCACCGCCGTTGACGCCCTTTTGCACGACCACATCATCGTGGGTGACGACTACTACAGCTTTTCGGAAAAAGGCATCATGGATGAAATCAATCGTGAGGCTAAGGGATTCTTAAAAATCTAGAACTGCTCGATCTTCGGACAAAACCCCCATACGTGGTGTGGGGGTTTTGATAGAAATCCGCTTAAAAAAATGAGGTGGTCAAAATAAACGACAAAATCAAAAAGGTGCTGGATGGCATCCTGGAAAGGTTCAAAAGTGGTGATATCCCTGAAGCGGTGGCATGTGCCATGTTTCCCATGGCAGACGATATTCCATCGGGCAAGTGGTCTGTCCTGAACCGCATTTTGATGTTCCTGGCGGGCACGGCAGATGCCAGGGGATACAAGCAGTGGCGAAAGGCAAACCGGCACGTCAAGAAAGGGTCCAAGGGATTCCATATCCTGGTACCCCGTATGATAAAGACCGGGGACGAAAAAACAGGGGAAGAGCAGGAAACCCTTGTGGGATTTATGGTTCGGCCCGTCTTCCGATATGAAGATACGGACGGTGAACCCCTTGCCTACGAACAGGTCGAACTTCCTGAACTGCCTTTGCTTGAAAGGGCCAGGGAATGGGGTTTGAAGGTCCGGGCCATACCGGGGAACTACCGGTGTTATGGCTACTACTCGCCTAAAAGAAAGGAGATTGCGCTGGCCACCCCGGCGGAAAAAACCTTTTTCCACGAACTGAGCCATGCAGCCCACGACAAAATTCAGAAAGGCCTCAAGAAAGGACAGGACCCCATACAGGAGATCGTGGCGGAACTTGCGGCCCAGGCTTTGTGCCATCTGGTGGGAAAGCAATCAGACGATACCGTCGGGAATTCCTACCGATACATCGAGGGATATGCCGAAAAAGCCAAACTGACTCCCCACGGGGCATGTCTCAAGGTCATGACCCAGACTGAACGGGTTCTGAAGCTGATTCTCAACAAGGGTGGCAAACCATTGGCGCCCATTGCACAGGTCCCGGCGGCAGCAGGTGCGGGACTGACTGCGGTAGGGGGTGTTGTCTAGCCTAAAACAATAAACACATTTCTTAAGAGCCCTTCCGGTGTTTTTCGGAAGGGCTTTTTTTGTCTTTGAAAGGAGGGTCTAAATGGCCTTAGTCGGAATTGTCGGAGCCCGGAAATACCGGGACAGACAGTCGGTCATCGATTTGGTGGAATATCTCCCCATCGATTCAGTCATCGTTACAAGCAAATGCAGAGGCGTATGCACATGGACCATTCAAGCGGCGGAAAAACGGGGCATGGATTTGGAGGTTTTTGTCCCGGATTTGACCCACATCCGGTCCAAGTTTGAGGTGGCGGAAAGGTATTACGAGAGAAACCGCCAACTCATCGAGAGATGCGATCTGGTTCATGCCTTTCTGAGCCGCGAGGACGGGTGTACCGGTGGAACGGGATTTGAGGTGGAATACGCCAGGAAGACCGGAAAGCCGGTGGCGCTTCACTGGGAAAGCGGGCTCACCGAGATGCTTTACCAGTACGGCCTTCCCTTTGAAACAAGGGAAATGCCTTTTCACATGGCATGGCAGGAATTTTTTACCGTCACTTTTGCCTGAGCTGTAGGACTTTCGCAAAGCAGCCGTGTGTTTTCCAAATAGGATTTTAATCGTACTTAACAATCGGGGGCTCTTTGGGACTTTTATTGAAAAAAGCGAAGGGAGGCCCCTTTTTTATGGAGGAAGATATGAGATTGGCAGCACAAGCCAAGATGGGCTATTACCCGACTCCTGAGAGGGTGACGAAAATTATCGTGAAATGTCTCAAGCGGAAGCGCCCGGGGCTTATCCGGGCCCTGGACCCGTGCGCCGGTGATGGGGCCGCTTTATCCATGGTCGGCAATCGTCTTCAGGCCGATACCTACGGCATCGAGATCGATCTCGATCGCGGTGAAAAGGCCGGAAGATTACTTGCCCGGTGCCTGGTGACGGATTACCAGAACACCCGCATCAGCCACAAATCCTTCAGTCTTTTGTGGCTCAACCCGCCTTATGACTGGTCTGTAAAAGATGAGGAAACACAAACATCCGAACGGATGGAAAGAACCTTTTTGAGGGATTGCGTCCCCTATCTCTGTTCCGGAGGCATTCTGGTCTATCTGATTCCCCAGAAAAGACTCGACGGGCATATCGCCAGGATGCTTTCCTATCGATTCGAGCAACTACGCATTTTCAGGTTCCCAAAGGAAGAATACCAGACGTTCAAGCAGGTGGCCGTTTTGGGCCGCCGGAAGAAAACACCCGGAAAGGACGACGAGGCCGCCCGGTACCTCAAAGACTGCGGCCGTCAGCAAGCCCCGGTCCCTTATCTTAACGAAGAACCGCCGGTAATCTACGAGGTCCCCAAAACCCCATCAGCAGGCCGTTTCATCTTCATGAGTAAAACCATCGATCCGGAGGAACTGGCGGAAGAGATCCATGAACATGGTCTTTTCGAACGGTTCAGGGAGATGACGACCCCCTTGCGGATGACAGAGAAAATTCATGCGGTCATGCCGCTCAAGTACGGGCATCTGGCACAGTTCATTGCCGGCGGGTTTATGAACGGCGTCGTCTGGGACCCGGACAGGAAAAATCCGCTTTTGGTCAAGGGAAGGACAAAAAAGGAGGTCCTCCATTCCGTCGAAATCGACGGCGATAGGGAAAGGCATATCGAGCGGGACCAGATCAAACCCTTCATCAAGGCATTCAACCGAAAAGGTGCAATATGCACCATTCAATGAAAGGAGAAAATCATGAAACTCCATCCAATCATGGCTACCGGGATCCGGGCGTTTTGTTCGCATCTCATCGTAGACCCGAAGGAAACGGATACAGCCTATTTCATGTCCATCTGCGGGTATCAGGCTGCGGTCAAAGGGATCATCGCCAATTTTTTGGAGAGCTACGGAATCAGTATCGAGCTGGAAGGAGGCGAATACTATCTGATGCGGGCGGATCTCGGGTACAAGGTTCAACTGAAGAAACTCCCCTCTGCCCGGGCTCATGCCATGCTCTACCCGATACTGACCCTGCCCGATACCGTAGAAGAGGAACAGAACCGGTTCTTCATTTTCACGGACAAGACACCGGAAAGGGAAGAGCTGTTCTTCCGTCACCTGGATGAAAGGGTGGACACCCCCCTTCATCCCTCATGGACGGACTGGCTGTGGTGGCTGTTCGAGAACCAGGACGGATGGCTGACAAGGCTCGAGACCCTGGTTGGTAGTTACCAGGGTTTTGCATTCAGGTTTCACCCGAAACAGCTCCAGGACCTCATATCAAAGGCATTCAAGAACAAGGTTCCTGAAATCCTGGACTGCATGAAATGGAAAGGAGACGATCATCATGGTAAACGCAATTTCGCTTAAGGATTTTCTGGAAACGTATGGCGAAAGCATGGCCGAGAAGGTCACCCGGGAACTGAGGGTCATCCATGACCCTTCCACGCGAAAGGAAGAAGGGCTTTCGCACCTGCTTGCCGAGCTAAAAAAGAAACCGTTTCCATCCCAGGAAGAGATCATCAAGGCCGGTTACAAGTCCCTCATGGCAGGGAACAAGGCGGTCTACACGGTGTGTGAAATGGGCACGGGCAAGACTCTCATGGCCATTGCGGTGTCCCACCTCCTTCACAGGCTGAACGGACTCAGGCGGGTTCTGGTGATCTGCCCACCCCATCTGGTATTGAAGTGGATTCAGGAAATCAGGGAAAGTGTATCCGGTGTGAAGGTCAGCAATCTCAATGGAAAGGACGTGATCCGGCGGTTAGAAGGTATCCGAAAGGGGCCTTCCCCCACCGGTCTGGAGTTCTTTGTCATCGGCAGGGAGCGGGCCAAGACCGGGTTTTTGTGGCGGCCGGCAGTGATCACAAGAGGCACACGGCTGTTCTGCCCCGGGTGCGGTCAGGAACTTCTGGATCCGGATATGTGTCCGTTGGGGGTTTTTGAGACCAATGCCCAGGGGAGATTCAAAAAGAAATATGTATGCAACAATTTTGAGATGAAGTGGGTGTACGAGCCGGATGAGGGTATGCATCGGAAAATTATGGTCCCCTGCAATGAACCGCTCTGGCAGCCGGACATCTCCCGGAAGAACTATCGCAAATACATTCCTGCCAAGTATATAAAGGAGAAAATGAAAGGGTGCTTCGATCTTTTGGTTGCGGACGAGGTGCACATGTACAAGAACCGTTCCGGCCAGGGGTATGCGTTCGGTGCACTGGCCGCTTCCTGCCGGTACATCCTGTGTCTTACGGGGACGCTTGCAGGCGGCTATGCATCGGATGTCTATCATCTCCTGTTCCGGACCCATCCCCAGCTCATGCTCGAAGACAAGAACCTGTGGGGCAACCCGAAGCGGTTTATCGAGCGGTACGGGGTGCTGGAGAAGATCACCACGGTGAAAGAAGAGGACGGGTTGACCACAAAGGCCAAACGAAGCGTGGTGGTCAAGGAAAAGCCGGGGATCAGTCCACTCCTTTTGGGAAAGATGTTCATCCCGAACTCGGTGTTCATGCGACTGTCGGACTGCATGGAGCATCTTCAGCCCTATCACGAGGATGTGATCGAGCTTTCCATGGATCCACAAATGGCGGAGCTGTATGCGGTCTTTGAGGATACCCTCAAGGCGGCGCTGCGTCAGGCCCTGGCCGTGGGGGACCATTCCCTGCTAGGCGGGTATTTGCATGCCCTTTTGTCCTACCCGGAGCGAATCTACAAAGGGGTGAAAGTCATCCATCCCCATACAAAGGAGCTTGTGGCCTATGGCCCGCCCCTTGAGGGCGTCATGCCCAAGGAGCATGAGCTTATTTCCATCCTCAAGCGTGAGCTGAGACAGGGCCGAAAGGTGCTGGTCTATTTCCAGAATTCCCTTTCTACAGACATCAGTCCCAGGATCGTCTCCATGCTGGAGGAAGAAGGCATCCGTGTGAAGGTCCTGAAGTCCGGGGATACGGAAGGAAGGGCCAAAATCATCGACAAATGGGTCAAGCAGGGACTGGATGTGCTCATGACCAACCCCAGGAAGGTGGAGGTAGGGATGGATGGTTTCGCTAACCTAAAACTGACCCCCTAAAGGCCAAAACGACAACCTAAAATTGACCCCCCTGAGTGGACCTCTGGTAAGAAGGATTGCTAAATATCAATCCTATGCTGGAGGCAGAAAGGAGAATGCTCACGGTGGATCAATACAGCTACATACGGACGGCACATAGGGTTTATGGCAAAGCCATAAAACAAATTGCCCGGGAGACGGGACATTCCAAAAATACAGTTAAGAAGGTTCTTCGGGGAGAATACAGCGGTTATAAGCCAAGGATTGGACAAGCATACCCTGTTTTGGCCCCCTATATTAGAACCATCGACCGATGGTTGAAGGATGATAAGGATCGTCCCAAAAAGCAGCGGCATACGGCGGTGCGGGTTTTTAATCGTCTCAAACAGGAGCATGCTTTTCAAGGATCTGAGACAACTGTCCGGCGATATGTTCGCGAGGCAAAATTGAGATTGGGCGTTAGTGGTCGTGAGGTATTTATACCATCAGATCCACAGACCGGCGTCGAAGCCGAGGTGGACTGGGGAAACTGCATTGCCATTTTAGGGGGTGTCGAAACACGGCTGAAACTCTTTTGCATGCGATCCAAATTTTCCGGAAAGCATTTGGTTCGGTGTTATCCCTGCGAGCGGCAACAGGCCTTTTTTGACGGTCATATAAAAGGGTTCTCATTTTTTGGCGGTGTTTTTCCTGTCCTAATCTATGACAACCTAACAACCGCGGTCCAAAAGATACTGCGTGGGAAAAATCGTGTTCTCCAGGAGTCGTATGACAAGTTCCGGGGGTACTACAATTTTGAGCCCCGGTTCTGCAATCGGGGTCAAGGTCATGAAAAAGGCGGTGTCGAGGGTTTGGTGGGATATGCACGACGCAACTACATGGTTCCTGTTCCAAAGTCCGATTCCCTGGAAGAACTGAACCAAAGACTTCTCAAAGATTGTCTTTCCTATGGCGGTCATCAAATTGACGGCAGGGAGCACACGGTCAATGAACTGTATGAGAAGGAAAAGGGGGATCTGTTGTCCCTGCCGGACATCCAGTTCAGCAACCTTGAAACCGCAGGCTGCAAGGTGGATAAATACTCCACGGTCATGGTGGATAAGAATCGATATTCGGTCCCAACAGCGTATGCCTATTGTAAAGTCCGTGTGGTTTTATATGTGGATGAGGTGGAGATATTTTACGGAAGCAAAAAAATCGCATCACATGGGCGACTTTTTGGGAACAACAAATGGAGTCTTCTCCCTGAGCATTATCTTGAACTGATTTTAAAGCGGCCCCAGGCATTTGAATCAGCCCGTGTTATCAGGCAATGGCGTTCGAACTGGCCTGTTTGTCTGGAACGGCTTTTGGATAAATTCTGCCAAAAGCAGGGATATACCAAAGGTGTCAAGGAGTTCATTCTGGTTTTGATGCTCTACAAAGGCCACTCTGCCGAAGCCATCGAATCGGCAGTTGAGACGGCGCTATCATCGGGGGCGGGCTCCAGCCAGGCCGTTAAACACATCTTAATCCATAGAGAATGTGGCAGGGATCAATCGTTTTCAGCCCTGGAAAACTGGCAGACCTTTCCGGCTCCGGACGTATCCATTTACGGACAGATCGGAGGTGGACGATGAACGCCGGTATGAAAGCACTCTTAATTGAGAATCTCAAAAAATTGAAACTGTCCACGATGCTCCGTGAGCTGGAGGGCGTGATCCGTCAAGCGAATCAGGAGAGCCTGAGTTATGAGGAATTCCTTTTAAATCTGAGTGAGGCCGAAGTTCAGACCCGACAGGAGAATGGCCGCAAAAGGCGACTGCAGGAGGCCAAATTCCCCATCTTAAAGCCAATGGAAACATTCGATTTTGATGCAGCTCCCGGACTGGACGTCCGGCTCATGAAGGAGCTTGCCAATTGCGATTACGTGAAAAAAAGCCGCAATATAATTTTTGCTGGGAAAAGCGGCGCCGGGAAAACGCACCTATCCACAGCTTTGGGCATGGAGGCTTGCAAGCAGGGAATCAGGTCCCGTTTTGTCACCGGCTGCGGCCTAGCCAATGAACTTATTGAAGCCAGAGATGAAAAACAGTTAGGCCGAGCAGTCAAACGGTATGCCTCTTACGGACTGCTCATTATTGATGAACTGGGATACATTCCTTTTTCCAAGGAAGGGGCACAGCTGATTTTCCAAATATTGGCGGAACGTCACGAAAGAAAATCCGTCATCATAACCACCAATAAGGGATTTGGAGACTGGACGGAAATATTTGGTGATCCCAGTATGACGGCAGCGCTGCTGGATCGGGTAACGCATAAGGCCCACATCATCAATTGCGACTGGGACAGTTACCGTTTAAAGGAAACATTGAAAAGGAGCCCCAAATGAAAGAAATCACTATATACAATACGTTAAAGGGCAGGCTGGAAACAGTCAGTTTTGAGTTTACAGATGAAAACACCACCTGGTTTGATGACCTTGAGGATTACTATATTTACAGGATCGCAGATGCGTTCGGCGGACTCCTGGTCCAAGAAACCGGATATACTTATCCGATTCTAATTGGTGACGTATCGCGGTCTGAAATTGGGAAAAGTCAGGAGAAAGCACTGGAGTTGTTGAAGCAAATAACTTAACCCAACTCCGCGAATCGTTGCTGTAAACCATATAAATAGCTTAATTCAAAAATATTTGGCGACTTGAAGGAATGTTTGACTGATTTAAATGGGGGCCAGCCCCCAAACCCCCGGGATTTAACGCATTATAGACATGAGGAAAGGGCCGTACTATCGAGTACGGCCCCATGCCTACGTCACCTGCTTCGGCGCTCGGGTTGCTTCCCAGCAGTTGCCCTATCCTCCGAGCAGGTGAAAACAGCGTACCAGAATATGGATAAATGCAAAACTATTAAATCATAGAGGGGTCAATTTTCGGTTGACGCAAGGGGTCAATTTTCGGTTGACGTTTCGAGATGGATCTGTTGGATTTTCCCTCTATCGTCTTCTATCAGATCCCCATGAGCACCTACACGTTGAGGCAGGCCTCCCGGCGGTCCTGGCGGATCCCCCAGAAAAAGCCGGTCAAAGTTTATTTCCTGGCATACAGCGGGACCATGCAGACGCGACTCATGCGGCTCATGGCCGACAAGCTCATTTCGAGCCTGACCCTGGAAGGGGAACTGTCGGACAAGGGGCTTGCGGCCCTGTCTGAGACATCAGATTCCATGACCCGGGAATTGGTGAAAATGCTCCTGGAGAAGGCCGAATCTGGCGACAGCCAAAGCCTCAAGGATATCTGGGCCGCTTATCGGAAAAAAGAGGTGCAGGTGGAAACGAACATGAACAGGGAAATAACGGACCCTGAGCCTGAAGCAGAAACCCTTTTGGAGGAAGCGGCTGAGATGCCGTCACAGGATATCAAAAAGGCGAGTACCGAAGTGGAGAAAATCGGGGATAGGGTTGTGAAGGTTCAGTTTGTGGAATACGTGGGGAAGCGGAAAAAGAAAGTGACCCATATCGAGGTCAGTGAAGCGGAACTGGATGCGATGATGGCCGCAAGCGACAAGCCGGTTCATGCCCAGTTCACGCTTTTTTGAGAAGGGTATTTCATGGGGTCCATTGGGTTTGGGGAGGAATTTCGAAGACGCCTCCCCAAACTTATCAATGGCGCTTTTATGAATTGAGCTTTTCTCTCAATTTCCCCGAGCATTTGAATGTGACCACTTTGCGGCCGTCCAGGTCCATGGCCTCTCCGGTCTGCGGGTTCCTTCCTCTTCGGGCTTTCTTTTCTCTGACGCAGAATTTCCCGAAACCGCTGATCATGATGTCTTCGCCGGATGCCAGGGTTTGTTTCATGATTTCCACAAGGGATTCAAATGTGCGTTGAATTTCAGCCTTTTTCTGATCGGTGTCTTTCCAAATACGTTCAATAATACGCTCCTTGGTCAGCGTCATGTACCGCCTCCTGCTATGGGTTGGATGTTTTTGGTTCTGAGACCTTTTCGATTTCGAAAACCACGGTGCCGCCACCGGTATAGGCACCGGGATCGAGGCATTGAATACAGGCCTTGTTGCCGCCACGGGCTAATCCCAGCTTTTGCGGGCCTACACCTTTAAAGGGCAACATAGTAAGGCATGATAGAAGCAAAGGAATGCATGCAGACATTGTTGGTTTTCTGCAAATTGAACCGATACCCTTCATCCAGTACTATCTTGTCAGCGATCTTATAAATAGGGCAATGTCCTTTGATTTCTACTACAGTGATGCGGAGTTTTCCCATGTGAAAGACTCTTACCATTATGCAATATTTTAAGTCCGTTATCTGATATTCTCAGGTATCGGCTCCGTACCGGCAGGCACCCCGACGCTGAAAAAATTGGCGGCAAGAAGGGGTTCACGATTGAGCAGGTGCAGGTGATCCTTATGAAAGATCATCTCGGTTTGATCCAAAGAAGTGAAAGGACAAAGCCATATTGAGTTGATGCGATTGAATGCTCGACGATTTCATCCAGGCCTCTGCTTTCAACCCAGGAATCGGCATCCACTTCAACCGGGTCCGGGTCCATCGGTTGACCCACAAAAAAATCGTAAGCTAAAGTCCGTTTATCCAGCTTTTTATCCTTATGGATGAATGGCCACCAATCCGGGCTTTTATAGAACCATTTGATCTTTCCTTGGGTCGAATAGATGATTGCGCATTTTTCCGGACACAGCCTCACAAATTTTATTGCTGTTGCAGTCAAGGATGCCCTGAAATCTTTGGCTATCTTTTTTATTGGCTCAAAACTGATATTCCCAATATCACATCGGCTGCTTACCAATTTGGCTGGAAGAATCAGTTCACTTGCGAAAAAATTCGCCTGGGTTTCCTGACTGCTCTGATACCAGTCCATCATGTCGGCATTGCTGCATACCTTTTTGATTGACACAACATGACCCATGACTAGGTGGCCTAATTCATGTGCGATGCTGAACCTTCTTCTTTCCATGGTATCGGTTGGAGGAATCCTGATGGTTGCGCGATTCCCTGCTTTTACAATGCTTGCTGCAGCTCGCGTGAGTTTCTCTTCGACAACCATAGCACCTTTGGCAAATGCGATGTCCCTTATCCTGATGTGTTCAGGAGAGCAAATCCCGAATTCCTCAATCGTTGCTGAGGCCAGTCGCTCAGCTTCAACCAACTTGAAACCGATATCAATCACAGTCGTTGCCCTTTCCCATGGCGCTGCGATGAGCCATTTCAAGGTCTTCCAGGATGGAGGCCATCTCCTCCGTCCCCATGGCCTCCAGATCCCGATGAGCGAACCCAGCCTCTGGCCCGCTTAATTCTTTGATCCTTGCCAGAATCTGTTCCCTCGTCCAATCGCTGAACTTTCCGATGAACTCATGACCTCTTTCGACCAGCTTAAGCCGTTTTTCTCTGGCAAGGTCTAAAGCTGACCTTTTAGCCTCCATGGCTATGCTGAACCTGGCTTTCTTCAAGCGAGCCAATGCAGCATTGACATCAATTCCCTGGCTTTCGAGCTCTGCTTTTATCTCTTCAGGAGATTGATCTTCGCTCGCACCTATAGCATCGGTAAGCGAGTCCAGTATCTTCATATGCTTTTCTTTGTCTATGCCCATTCTTCCTGCCTTTCTCTGGAAGATTGCTTTTTTTTAGGATTATAATTCTTGAGCTTCCTACGAAGCTTCTTTAGCAGATTGTTCACCGTCTTCTTTTCAAATCCTATAACATCAACTATGTCACGTGGATTGCAGATCCCGTCTTTGATACACAGAATGACCATTCCCAAATCTTCATCTTCATCGGCAAGACGGTTCAGTTCATCGTTGAGGGCTTGAAGATTTTCAATTTCAATGATTTCTTCTTCAGGGGTTTTGGGTATGGGTGGTTCAGTTGTTTCGTCGATCAAATTTGCAAGCTGTTCCTCTTTGCCCGATCCATCCTCATTGCAGAATGACTCTTTCGGAAAATCAGCCTCATGCTCAGCCATGTGGCTGGTCATGCTTCGTATAATTCCTATTAGAAAAATACCAAGATCCGGGCATTTAGCTTTATTCCAATTCCTGTAGGCACCATTGGCCCCAACACCATAAGCCCTAGTAACAGCCTCATTTACAAGCGCCTCAGGTTCAACCTCGTCACCAAGCCATTGAAATTTTTTAGCACGTGCCTCGGCGTAGTTAAATGCCTTTAGAAGAGCGGTGTCCCAATCCGCATTCTCCAGCTCATCATGGATAGAGAGGTCATACTTCCCTGAATGTTTTTGCATGCATGTCACCCTGATGATTATCGCTATTTATCTAATAATGCCGACGACAATATGAATTTTGCCAAAAACATTTCAAACCCAATGATTTTTATGTTTTGACCGCACCTGTTAAATGACTCTGATATTTGAAGGACTGCAAATATTTTATTTCGGATTTGGCAAAAAAGGTGGTTTCGCCGGCAATATATAATGAATGGCAGAAAGGAGCAACAAGATTGAATGACCAAATCCACATGAAAGGGAGGGATACCATGTACACACAAAACGCACCTTATTACTAACTCTGGGCCCTCGAATGAGCAGCGCAACGAATACAGGAGGAAGCTGCCTTTTGAGGAAATAATACACCAATCTAGATTGGAAGCTTTTAAACGACCATAATTAAAGGAGCTTTTAAATGGCAAAATCAAAAATAACTCGACCCAAAGCAGCCAGCAACGCATCGAAGACCCTTCGTAACAAGAATACCGGAAGCAAATCCAAAACTGCCGCTGGAAGTGCCCTCTCACAAACCAAGGCCCCGAAAAGGGTCACCTCGGATAAGGCCGCGAGCGCCGCATCAAAAGTCCTCAGAGACGGCAGGACAAGCAAGCAATCAAAATCAGGTGCTGGAAGCGCACTTTCGCAGAAGCCGTCCAGCAAGAAAAAGAAATAGGGAGGCACAAATGGCAAACAATCTGTTTATTTCCTATGATCTTCATTCGCCTGGCCAGGATTACGACAAGGTTGCCGATGCTATCAAAAGCCTTGGAGCCTGGGCTAAAGTTCAATATTCACTGTGGTATGTAAGTTCATCGTTATCCGCGACTGAGGCCGGGAAAAGGGTATGGGCGGTCATGGACAATAATGATTCACTTATAGTGATTGATGCAACAAACAATTTCGCATCCTGGTACAACCTCGACCAGAAAGTTTCAGATTTTCTAAAGGATTATTGGCACAAATAGAATCAGATCGTGACAATCTGCTAACCCACTAAAAACCAATAAAATGAAAGGATATCAAAATGAGCAACAACCATTCAGACCAAGCGCCAGGGCACAACAAGATTACCATTATCATTGTCAATGGTCGGCAATTCGAAGTCACAGGAAACAGAATTTCCTACAGCGAGGTTGTCCAGTTGGCATTTCCAAATGACCAACCGAGCGACATCATCGAATATACTGTCGCCTACGCAAATCCGCATGGCAAGGACGGTACACTTGTAGAAGGACAGTCTGTTCATATCAAGGAGGGGATGATCTTTAATGTCACCAAAACAAATCGTTCTTGACCCTGATCTCCAACGCCTCCAACAGGAGGGTTACGAGGTTGAGGTCCAAAATGGGCATGTTCTTGTTCATGCTGTCCCATACGTCAATGCACAGAGAAATGTCTTACGGGGCATCATCATAACCAATCTTAACGGAAATATTGGTGATTTAGGACCACCCAGTGATCATCAGGTTTGGTTTGTGGGCGAATACCCTTGCCGCCATACAGGCAAACCCATCGAGAGTATTCGCCATACCTCTCAAAATTTCGAGCTCTGGCCAGGATTCGTGGCCCAGCACCGTTTCTCCAACAAACCGAATGGCGGCAAATTTCCTGACTACTATTCCAAGATGAAGAATTACATTTCGATTATCTCCAACGAAGCTAAGGAGATTGAACCGGATGCAACGCCATGCACATTCAAGGTTATTGTTTCGACGGAGGAGGAATCCGTATTCCGATATTGGGACTCAGCATCAAGTCGGGCGAATATTATGGCCGTTTCAGCAAAACTAGCTATGGAAAAGGTTGCCATTATAGGGCTTGGAGGCACTGGTTCCTATATCCTGGACTTGATCGTAAAAACCCCTGTAAAGGAGATCCATATATTTGATGGCGACACATTTCGGCAGCACAATGCTTTCAGGGCACCGGGTGCAGCATCTATCGCCGATCTCGAAAAGAGAATGACAAAGGTGGACTATTTTGCCGACGTCTATGACGCAATGCGTATCGGCATTTTTCCTCATAATGCCTATCTTACAGAAAACAATATCGATGAGCTTTCAGGATTTGATTTTGTTTTCCTATGTGTGGACAAAGGGGGAGTCAGGAAACTGGTGAGTGGATTCCTCCGCGAGCATGGCATCCCTTTTATCGATGTTGGGATGGAGATAATGATGCTCCATGAAGGAAACTGTCTTATTGGTACCTGCCGGGCGACCCTGAGCACTGCTGAAAAGTCGGATCATTTTGACAGGTACGCTCCACAGGGTGCCGACAATGGAAATGACCTCTACGCAACAAATATCCAGGTTGCGGATATGAACGCTCTAAATGCCACCCTTGCAGTCATCAAATGGAAACAGGTTTGCGGCTTCTATCAAGACTTAGTAAAGGTTCATCATACGACATACTCCATAAACGCCCATTCGATGACACGTGATGAAATGGCAATAACTGAAGAAGTCACACAATGAAAAAGGCACTCATCAAGCCAGAATTCGTAGACATCATCCCAAATCATTTAGAAGAAGGGGTCCTATATATCTGCGAACGATATAAGACCGCAATACACAAATGCTGCTGTGGCTGTGGCGAAGAGGTCGTCACCCCCCTTTCTCCGGTCGATTGGTCGATTAGAATAGAAAGAAATGGTGTCTCCCTCTCACCATCTATCGGCAACTGGAGCTTTGCATGCCAATCGCATTACTATATTCGCGGGAACAAAGTGATATGGGCCGCGAGGTTCTCCCAATGGCAGATTGACCAAGTTCGGGCGCGAGACAAAGCTGACAAAAAGGCATACATTGAGTCGCTCAGTCAGGAGAAGAGTCTGAAAGGGAAACCGATTGCTCTGATGTCCAAAATTTTTGGAACTATAATTGGTTGGTTCAAATGAAGCCTTGTCCTTGAAGGCCCGATCCCGTAAAACCGGTTCGACCTGGTGTGGTATCACCCGCCGTGTTGGGGGCATCATTAAGGTACTCAGACAATCTCAAAGACATCTCAAACTGCACCACTCTCCATGATTTTGAGGATAAACTGAACCGGGTGGCAGAAAGGTTATCAAAGGCTGTTTGGCCTGGCAGTGTCATGGCGATACTCATCGGGGACAAGCGAAAGAACGGCAGCTATTATGCCTTATTCAGGACCCTCCTATTTGACAAGAAGATTGGCTCTCTCAAGGCAATCATCATCAAGATTCAGCACAACCCAGGAGCAGCCAGGTCCGATACAGGTCCGGCAATCCCTTCTTTATTCCGAGCCAGAATGAGTATTGCCTTATGTTCCAGAAGTGATATAATACACTTTATCTCACACCCAAAGGGTAACGCAATGGATCTTTCCGATATTCCAAGCGATTTCTACACAAATGATGAGGATGAAAAGCGTGACCCGTACTTTGATAGCCTAGTCAGGAACGCCATAGATTTTCTAAGGAAATCTGTGGACGAGCTTGAAACATCGTCTAAATATTCAGTCATAAATTTTTATGCGGCTATCGAGCTATTCCTCAAGGCTCGCCTACTTGCTGAACACTGGACACTTATACTATATGACATAAATAAGGTTAAGAGAAGCAAAGATGAGACAATTCATGCAAAATTTGAGGCGGGCGATTTTGTCTCGGTCAATCTGGATAAATGCGTCAGCCGGCTACATGGTACATGCGAGGTTAAGATCCCAGCTAAGGCTTTCAAATATTTTGATCGACTAAGAAAGCATCGTAACAAGATGGTCCATTTCTTCCACCCTGACTATTCTAAAACCGAATCCCTGGCCACAATCGTTCCGGAACAATGGTCAGCTTGGTATCACCTTCACCGATTAATTGTTGATGAGTGGTGGGATCATTTCCGCTTTTATCAGGAAGAAATCGAAGAGCTTAATGATTTAGTTCATGGGAACTGGAAATACCTGGAGGCCAAATACAAAGAGATCCTGCCACAAATAGAAGCTGAAAAACTAGCAGGTGCAACATTCTACAAATGCTCTCTATGTAAGCATGAGGCTGCCAAGTTTGAAGATCTTTTTGACTTGATCTATTCACGATCATGCATGGTTTGCCGTAACCAAGAGAACAAAATTCATATCTCCTGTCCGGAATGCGAGACTGAAATCATAATTGAAGATCAGGCAATTGGCCAATGCAGTAAGTGTGGTTTCGAGAGCGATTTTGATTACTTGCGCTCAAGGCTTGGCCCTTATGAAGATCCAAAGGAAGATCCAGAAATAGCCTATTGTGCTGAATGTGAATATCCAGAACGTTCGGTCATCCCGGTGGGCGAATATGATGAGGGCGGCCTATGCCTAAATTGCAGTACATTGCATGATTCCAAGGGGAAATGTCGTTACTGTGGTGAGCCCGTCGCCGGAATAGATCTCGAAGCTTCCTATTCAATCGGCTGCATCTGCTGTAAAGGGTCTTTCGGTGCTGATGGCAGTTAATGAGATTACATTGTCAATCATCGCAACACTCTATCCATTTTTCGACAATTCGGTCCATTACATATCTCGGTGAGCTATGTGATACTGTTCCACTTGTAAAACTGGCAGTCAAAAACCCATCGCTTTCGTCCTCTTGGTCTCTTGGCATCTTGAAAATGTCATATCCTGAAATCGATGTCCTGATTGATTTAGGAACCCGATCTTGAGACTTTTTCAGAGACTCATACAGTCTTTTATCTCTGATATCATCCAAATTAATGTGAGATACATACGTTGATGGTGGTTCGAATATCTCATTGAAAACCGGAACAATTCTTCGCATTATATTGTCTAAATCGTTATAATCCTTTTCGGGCTCCTTTGGCGGTTTATAGAGTATATTAAGATTCACTGGAATATGCAGAGGTATAAAAATTGGATGTTCCCTATGGAAAATTTCGAGAGACTCTCTGACCTTTTGCTTAAACTTATCGGATTCTCCTTTAACTAAAGGGGCATTTGGCAGTTGAATCCTAATAGGTGAATTTGCGATCCAATCAGATGTGACCCCCGGAATTTTTTCCAATTCTTTGTCTGAGGGAGTAAGTTTCCTCCCAAACTTCTGTTCCATTATAAGAGGCATATAAAAAGAATACAGATCACTGATCCCAAGATTCAAACCTTTCAACAACTGCTCCTGTGCTGACATCCTATGCGAAAGGAGCATCGCTTCGTAGGCTTTTTCCCCAACGGCGCTAATAAATAAATCTTTATTCTGTATAAAATCTCTAAGGCTTTCAATTGAATCATCAAAGTAGTCATTCTCACTCCGGCCATGTATTTCAAATATCTGTTCTTCCAGGTCATGACATCCCGCCTCGTAGGAATAATCACCTGAAATAATATCGCTTACCAAGTCCAAATCCTGAAGGAAATCCCTGAAAGGGGAAAAAGATGCCCTAATTCTTGGCTTTTCCCCAATATGATAACGAACTGAAAGACCGTATATCTTTTTGTCATTCTGGTAGACTAAACCCTTCCTCTTGATGGATTCATCCAAGGATTTTTCAAAAAGATCTTGATAATTTTTAACGATTGTATGGATGTGAGGTGGATTTTGGGCTGTGGTATCAAATGACATCTCAGCAATGATAGGCGCTCTGTAGGCTCTTCTTCTGGATGCTTTCATTTTTTCTAAAAGCTTTTGCTGAAATTGAATCTTCTCTGGAAGCTTCATGCTATTTTTGGACTTGGGCTCCTCATCAAAAGAGTAATTTGTCCAACCCCTAAGCTGTCTCCAATGGTAGCGCCCATAGAGGCCCCTTGGGGATTTAAGGTATTCTTCCTTATCATAGAAGGTCATTGGCTAAAAATTGCCAGTCTAATTTCAGTATGGTGTATTGCACAGAAAAATTTGCTATTTAAGCTTATATCTCAATACGATAAGGCCCTGCAATTCAGAATGTTCCCGTCCTTTGGACACGCAGATCCGTTATTCCTAAGCCTGTCCGATCCTGGCAATTGTAGCGGATCTAGGTCCCGGTATATGTCGTCTACAGGAATCCCTCACTGCCTGCATGTGCCCATCGATTCCGTACTGTCTGCATCTCCTTGACGAAATGACGGGCTTCCGAAGTGAGGTCCAGTTTTGAAGATATCTGATACCGGTTCCGGTCGAGTACCCGGAGCAACGCGGCCAGGTCCAGGGATGCCAAGGAATTAATATTTCGTTCTTTCACTCGCCTTCGTTACTGAAATAACCGATTATTCTCGATAGCCTAGTCCCATCAATCGTCGAAAATGTCCGGAAGGGTTCTTAGATGCCATGCCCAAAAGATGCGCAATGGATGCTGCATGCTATTTTTGTCTGATTTATCCATCTTTTTCTATTTCTGAATCTTTGATACCTTTGGCCTGGTCATTACAGAGTTCCAATTCATTTGTCTGTACATTCTTGCAGATCTAAGATCCGTTCGCTAACATCACAAGCTCATCATCCAGACCGTGCCGCAGGATATTCAGACGAGGCGAGATCGATGCCACATGTTCGGCTGAAATATGGGCCAATCGGAAGGGAAAGATGCTCGGGCTGTCGAGCAGGTCCTTTATGGCGGCCGACCCGTTCATCCTTGCACGGAGGGATGCCTCCACCATCCAGATAATGAGCCTTGGGTCTTCAACGGGATATTGTTCCCCCTGACCATAAACCCCTTTGTCACCCGTTTCATTCAGTACGCCCCAATCGATGAATGATCGGAGTACACGACGGGCAGCGCGTGCCGCGGTCTCCCGTTCGCCGTATTGTTCTCTGACGCGTCGCTGCACGTGGGCCGCCGCGGCCGTGCCCTGAAGACGAAGCAGCCTGCCTGTATGTGCGGCGACAGCTCCCCAAAATGGATAAACCGACATTGTCATACCCCAGTGAAGCATCATTCGGTCTTTGGGGGGAAGACTCTGAAGTAACCTCAGACCTTCGTCCCGCATTTTCCCCAATTCACGGGGTACGGTGACCCAGATTTTCAACAAAATGCTGATGACCTTTTCCCTGTTGCCCCTGATGGCCTTACCACCAATTGAAATTTTGTCTTTCAGTAGCTTCTGGAGTGCGTCGTTGATGGTGCTTTTATCGTTTCCAGCCAGGACCAGATTGGCCGTCTGTTCCAACCATTCAAGACGGATACGCTGGCTAAAACCGATTTGGGCTTTCCGTCCATTCATTTGGCTATCCTCTTATTCGCATGATTTGCGGTCTCAATTTGAACCAAAGGGACGATGAGTTCTTCCATAGATGTGCCGCCGTGACATACAAGCCGCACGGGCTCACGAACAAATGCCGATCGATCAGGGGCGATTAGAGGGAGATAGTCTTCCGGAAGCCCAATAGACGGCCATACCAGCGCGTCTGGAAACCGTTCTTTAATCTGGTCTCGCAGCAAGAAATCCCGATAGACTCGTACACGCTCTCCGCGCAGATCTGCCACGGCCCCCTCAGCAGGGTGGCCACATCCGGTCGCCTCAATATTTCCATGATCCGAAGTCAAGTAGACCCTGAATCCATGGTTCAGAAGTAGGTCAAAAAGTTGTGCCATAAAAGGCCCTGCGGCCCACTGCCTCACTTGATTGTGCATGCCGGCAGATCCAAGTTCCATGCCGTGCATGATCTTGTCCACTTTATCGACAACCAGGCCGACCACCTGTGTCCTGGGATAGGTAACGATTTCCTCTACACTTTCGAGGGCGCCGCCACCCAAGCCTCTGGCGTAAGCGACTTCCTGCTGCGTCAACCCCTGATCCACCCAGAATTTGGTCCACAGCTTCTGCTCCTTGTCCGTCGTATGGATGCTGTTCGGGAAATAGATGGGTGGCTTTCCTGAAAAAGTCGCCTGACGCGAAACGGATGTGATCGTCGGTATCCAGGCAAATACCGCATTTTCACGAAAGTGGTAGTCGGCGTTCTGCCTGGCAAGTTCTTTGCGGATAACAATCCATTGATCCAGTGAAAGACCGTCCACCAGCACCAAGGCCATTTTGAGTTTTCCAGCATCATCCCTTTGTCGGGACAGAAAACGGGGAATATGATGAAGCATGACCGGCGGCAGCGGGGGCAAATTGATCAACCCTCCGTACCGCTTTGTCAGCCACGATAGAAAAGCTGCGTCCATCCCAGCCCGCAGCGTTTCCATTTTCTCATGGGTTGTCTCAGGCAAAACGGTACCTGAATCCAGCACCAGGGTCAGCAGCTCCGCCCAGGTTCTCGCAAAGCGGAACCAGTCATTATGCCGTGCGTCCTCCTTTGGAATATCAGCGGCCAGGGTGTCCAGGAGGCCATCCACGCGGCGCGCCCGGTCCGCCTGCTCATCCATTCGGATACCGATGCCGAGCCAGGTCTTGCCCAGCGAGTCGGACTGTTCGTGGGGAACGGCTTCAAGCAAACCTTCCAAGAACAGGTTGTCGATGTAAACCCGTATGTCGTCATGGTCGAAGGGTAGATCCGAAGGCCCGGGAAACTCAAAGCCATAGGGTTTTTCCTTCTCCTGAACACTATCAACTTCCTGTTTTACCGATCGATCGAGAAATACGGGCCAGCGTTCCTGCAGAAAGGCAAAAAAAGCCTGCCCGTCCGGAATAATCGTTTCAAGAGGCCAGTCATGAAACCCGCTTTTTTGGCTGAGAAGCTGGATGAAGCGTTCATCAAGAATTGAGGGTATTCGCTGTTTCCGGTAGTGACGGCGCAGCAGTACACGCAGGAGATCGGAAGGCTTCTTGATGAGTTCAGGTGCAATTTCAAAGACATGCCGCAGAACGAATTCTTTGGTGGCGTTGTCTCCCAACACACCGGGGGCGTGTCTTTTCTGGGCCTGATACAGGGAATCCAGATCTCCACGGTCCATGGCGGTCAGAACAGGATAGCTCAGGTTGGGAAATATTTCGCCAAGGTTGAAAGACAATCGGCGACCGGCCTGAAACAGGTCATAGGGCAGGGAACCCAAATCATTGGCCGCACAATGAAGGACGACGACCAAATTGGTGTCTTCTCCCCGGTCCCAGCGGGAGCGGAACCTGGATTCGTAGGCATAACGAAAAGCGATATGATCCTCAAAAGGGATGAGTTCAAACCCGCGATCTTTTATCCCCTCCAAGATACCTTCTTCAAGTAAGAGCCCGTCCGGGTCGGCAACCAGGGTCAGCCTGGCTACATGGGGAGTGAACTCTTTGAGAATCTGATCGCGCCAGTTACTCATGGTCACCTCCCTCAACCCGGATAATGAGTAGCGGCACCATTTCCGGGTAAACCTGAGCCTTACGTTCGAGTTCCTCGTACCATGAGCGTTCTTCCTGCCGGAGCAGGTTCAGTCGGTAGTCGCGAACCTGGGGCAGGCCTATACGCTCAACGATTTTGCGTCGGGCGGTGAAGGCATATTCACCTTTTTCCCTCTCGCGATTAAGACGCGAACGGTGTTCTTGAATGAGCTCGTCATAGATGGACCGACCGTGCTCTTCGGCTATCTGCGAGAGCCGATCAAAGGCATTTCCGGCGTCATCAATAGCGAGATGTCCACGGACGGAAGGCGTTACGCTTAGGAGCCGATCCCACAGATGTCGCGCAGTGGGCGTAAAAATCTTCCCGTCATCGGCCAGGAAAAGCGGCATGATTCGGTGACGGTTCCAGTCCATGGTGGCGATGCCGATTCTCCAGAGAGACCACAGCCCCGTGATCTCCTCCGGAATCTCCGGAATCGTCACGACTGAAACCGGTTGTCCCGGTGCAAATCGCGGGAGCCTCATTGCCAAGCCCCGAATCCGCGAGTCTTCCAAGGTCAGATGCCAGGCCGTTGGTGTCTGTTCGGCCTCTTTGCCGGTGAAAACAACCCTGTTGATCCCTTCGCCATCCGGCCAGGTCAGATTCCAGGTTCGCCGGTTTCGTTCGGCTTTGCCGCCATGGGCACTAAGATAACTTACCGTCATCCGCTCGACCCAGTACGGCAAGGGATGCTCCATCAGGCGTTGGGCTTCAGTTGGTTCAAGATCTTCGGTATCGCCTAATACGGAAGCGCTTTCCAGGGTATCCCGGGTCTGCTCCTGTAACCGGATGATGACTTTATCAACAGATGCATCGAGTTCATCCGGATTGAGAATCGCATCCACATACAGATCATCAAAGATCTGTCCTGCCTGGGCCGAGTCAAGGACGTCGCCGGTTTTGTCGATGCCGAACTCCTCGAAAATAACCGCCAGCTTTTCCTCAAGTACCTCTCGGACGCGGTGCTCCACCGAATCCTCGAAAACAAAGTTGACGGCACGCACCACATGGGTCTGCCCAATACGATCCACCCGACCGATACGCTGTTCGAGGCGCATGGGATTCCAGGGGATGTCATAATTGATCACCACGTGGCAGAACTGAAGATTCAAACCCTCGCCACCTGCGTCGGTGGAGACGAGCACGCGTGCTTCTTGGGCAAACGATTCCTGAACCTTCTGGCGCTCGTCCATATCCATGGAACCGTTCAGACAAACCACCGGGAACCCGCGCTCAGAAAGAAAAGCCTGTAACATCTGCTGGGTTGGTACAAACTCGGTGAATACCAGGAATTTCAGTTCCGGATCGCCTTCTTCCGCCTGCAATTTGTAAATCCAGTCAAGCAGCGCCTCCGCCTTGGCATCTGAACCGGCTTGTATGCATCGGGTAGCGGTCTGAAGGAGCAGCTTCACCTCGGCCCGTTCGTTCTTGAGCGCCTTCAGACGTGTGGTCAGGAGCGTTTCCATCTGTTCCTGTCCGTCGAGATCGGCCCACTCATCCTCTAAAAAGGTCGGGAAAAGGCTCAATTGCTCTGGAGGTGATTCGAGTGCGTCCAACCGTCGCTCCAGTGTGGTTCGAATAGCGGTTGTGCTCGACACCACCAAACGCTGCATCAGGATCATCAGGAATCCGATATAGCTGCGCTTTTCGCGCACGGCCTGGTTGTATCCTTCCCTAACGTATTCGGTGACCGCCTCGTATAGGATTTGTTGGTCCCGATGTGTCTCTCCCCAGGAGACAGGCGCAAGCTCCGTTTTCCGCGGTTTAAAAAGTGGTTTTCCTTCCGCAGTAATGGCACGTCGTTTTTCAGTTCGGATCACATAGGGTTGAACCCGGTCCCGTGTCACGCTGCCTATGTCGGGAAACGCCTGGGCATCGAGCAGAGAGACCAGACGATGGAAGGCATCGGTTTTTCCCTGGTGCGGGGTCGCCGACAACATCAGAAAATACGGTGCGGCTTCGCACAGCCCCTGGCCCAGTTTGAATCTGGCCACCTGGTCGGTGCTGCCGCCAAGCCGGTGGGCCTCGTCCACGATCACCAGATCCCATCCCGCTGAAACCAGATCCTCGAATCGTTCCTGGTTGTAGTCGGCTACCTGCTTTGCCGACCAGCCCCGCCGGCTCTCCAATGGCTTGACCGAATCCATGGGGCAGACCACCTGCGGATGGCTCTGCCAGATGTTGTCTTCCTTGGCGATTCGTTTGTACGCCGAAAAGTCACCGGGGATGAGAAGCCTGAAATCTTCGTTGAAATGGGTATGCATCTCCGCCACCCATTGGGTCACCAATCCCTTTGGCGCGATGACCAGCGATCGCTTGACCAGTCCGCGAAGCTTCAGCTCACGAAGAATGAGTCCTGCCTCGATGGTTTTTCCGAGTCCGACCTCATCGGCCAGAAGGTAACGAACCCGGTCTCCGGAGATGGCGCGGGACAGCGCCTTGATTTGGTGCGGGAGCGGAATCACCGATGATTCAATGGGCGCAAGCAAGACATCCTGGGTCAGGGCATCGGCTACGCGTGCGGCGGAGGCAACATAGGCAATACCGTCAGCAGTGCCCGTTCCTGAATCCTCCAAGGGGGCGAGTCTGGAAGCAGGAACGCGGACCACCGAATCGCGGCCGGGCAGCCATACCCGGCAGGTCGTCTCGCCCCAGAGCGTCTGGGTTTCGATGACCTGGCACAGCTGCTCATGGTCCGGGCTGAAATACCAGCTGTTCGCATCAATCCTCATCACTAAACAGTTCTTTTAATTCCGGAGGCAAATCATTTCTACTATGATAAAACACATTCATCTGTCATGTTGGATCACAGTTCAATCCATTAGGATTTTTTTGCCATGGAAAAGGATTTGTGTCAGGATATTCTCTTGTATATGCGGCCATCTCTCGGTTATCAAGCGCATACCACTCGTCATAAGGATATCGACGAAAAAATTCACCAATACGTTCACGGAAATGCTCGTCTGCTATATCGTTAAGTCGTCCGCGCCTTAGAGACCGAGTATTTTCCAAATCCTCACGTGGTACCCGAATTGTTACGAGGAAATCGACAGCCATTTTTTCAGAAAAGCCAATTTGCTCGTTTGGTGGCAGATAAAACCACTTTTGATTAATTCTCGCGTGTTGAGTAAGTATATTCTTCCATTTTTTGGGCGACGTTGTATCTTTGCTTTTCCTTTCAACATCACGGAATTCACGAATTTCACAGAGTGTGATGTCTCGGCTACGGGATGCATCACAATCTTGGGTGGCAACTATTGCAGACACTGAACGAACAGGAACGATGATGTTAATAGGATCTGTTTGACTTGCTAATTCCTCCCATTTTGCTATCCGCTCACCATTTTCTCCTGCAATAACAATATTACTGAGTGAAATTTCAATTCTTGGAAGCCCAATAAAAATATCTCCTTGGCGGATAGGATCAGTTTGGTTAGGGACTACATAAATCATTCGACCTCCTCCCATTGAATACCTCTAGCAGCCTCTAATTCAGCGATTATAAGCCGCTCTTGTTCGGCTTTTATGAGAATCTGGTGAGCTAGCGCTAATGCCTCAGCACGTGATACTAAACGGCCAATAATTTCCTGGTATACAGATATCGTCATGGCGGCATCGCGTCTCCTCTTTTCATTCAACCATGGGTCGTGCATAGCAGTAACAGGTGATAGAGCAAAAAGTGCTGCAATACCTATATTTTTTGCTAAGCGAGTCATTTCAAGGCCTTTCTTGGGAAAAACCCCCTCCCATCTTTGCCAAAAACCGGTCGAGTGTATTTCTGATAGCTTTTCTTCATCGTAAGTATCAACTGTCGTATAGTTACTATTCACCTGAAAACCTCCTTTCGAGTTCTCCAGCTATCATCTTGAAAAACCAATCATCTGTAATCTCATGTGCTGCATCAAGCCAATTTTCAAAACCTTGAGGCATCTTTGGCAAATCATCTCCGGCAGATTCTATAGTGGTTTCCCAGACTATGGCAGGCACATCCATTCTTTTTCCGGTAGCAAAACGGATATTGACAATCCCATTCGGTTTCTTGCATTTGAACGAGCACTGGAAGGTAAAACCTTTAGGCCTATTTTCGACATCTGAATCGTCGAATAAATTTTCCGGCAAGGTTATGTTGAGTTTAAGTTTATCTCTCAAGAATTCAAGGGAGTTGCTTCCTTTATAATCAAAACCTACGGCATCAATATAACGCAATATTATGTTGCTAATCTTTAGATCATCCACTTTAGGGTGAGCATCATGTAAATTATCAATCGCAGTCAGAACCCTGGGACGAAAATCCGTCCATCTGTAATCTGCTGTTGAGTTTACTGTAAAAATACCTGGGCCCACCTGAAGCAGTGGCCAAGTATTTGGACCTACCCTAAACCTATGTTGAACGACATGGCCAGCCATTTCATCTGGAATATTGGCAGCGGCTAATTGCTCGTGCTCAGGGTATTCATCGAGCACACGATCAAATAAGCGGCCAAGTAATAATTTATAGTGTTTGTCAATCCGTGGCGCTGGAGAAACTCCTTCAAGCTTCCATCTGATTTCAAGAATCGCCTCAACAAGTGGCTTATTTTTCAGTTCCTTTTTAGGCATTTTGGTCTCCCTTTTTGGACTAATAATTCTCAGCGATAAAAGATATATCTCTATTATCATACGTCCCCGGAGCGGGTGACTGCTTGATCATACCACATAAGCAGCTTAGGGTCCTCCTGGAGAATTTTATCGGGTATCTTGCGGGCCACGGCAATGATCGTGGCGTAGTCGCGTTCCTGCCATGCCTTCTTGAATCCGGCCCGGACGGCCTCCAGGCGGAACACCTTCAGTCGTTTCTGTTTGAATTCGCAGTACTCTTCGAACTCCCGCATCAGGGCCCGCTCGCGCAGCTTCTCCAGATCTCCGGCTTTGTTCGGGTCAGGGACATACCAGCGGTCTTTTGCTTTGGCTTTCAGCACTGGATCGTCCTTTTCCAGATTACGCAGCTCCTTGAAGTTCGAAGAAAGGTAGCTATGAATTGGGCTGAGCACCTCACCTTTGCCATCGTAGCGCAGAAAGTTTTGCTCCAGCAATTCGGACAGTTCCAGGGCCTTTTCATGCTTCTGCCAGCCGCCAATTTCCTTCAGAAATTGCGGGTGTATATCCTGGAAGGTCTGCGGTTTCTTAGTAAGCTGCTGCTTGAGCCACTGAATGGCCGAAGCCTCGTCGGAGACGAACATTGACATCTGCACCAGGTCGCCAGTGGTCATCTTTTTTCGATCATATTCAGCCACTTGATCCGGCAAGAAATACATACCATCACGCTCGATGAATCTTTGCGCAAGACTACTTTGGAACTCTTGGCTGGAAATAGGCACTGAATAGCCCTTCCGAACATAGTAACCGACCATTTGGTCGAATAAAATGCGAGGGTCACGTTCAGGTATAAACTGCAAGAATGTGCTCTGGAGTTTCGTGACCGGTAAATACTTCAAATGAGTACGAACAAAATCCCAGATGCCTTCTTCAGTTTGAGCCTCTTGATGGAATCTGTTTTCAAAGCCACCGTTTGGTTTATAGGCTGAAATAACTAAGTCTTGTTTGACAGATGTCGTATTAGTAACAGCATTAAAACTTCCTTGTTTCTTATCAAGTGCGGATACATTCGCAATAATGAATCCAGCCTCAGATAAAGATGTCTGAATACTATTCCAAACAGATGCTTTAGTGTTAGAAAATTCTACAGTCATCCAGTGTCCTGGCTTTAAGACCCTGTAAGCTTCAACAAAACAACTCAGCATCAATTGCCGATAATCATCAAGCCTTTTATTCTGAGTCATATTTTCAATAGCTTCAGGAGTTGTGTTCGTTTTGATCCTCAACCAGGACTCCCAAAGAATATTTAATTCAGAATACATAATATTTGATCCGAAAGGCGGGTCAATGAAAAGATAATCTACTGAATTATCGGCAATATGTGGTATCTCACTGGTAGAACCGGTACTAATAGGAAAAAGATTGTCCTTACCGTGTAGAAATGCTTTAGAAAATGTTAAGAGCCTGTTTCTCAAAGCAAAAGATACTCTCTTTTCTACCGAAAGACTTGGGATATACAAAGTTCCAGATAACCCGGGTATAAAGGGGCCGCCACCTCCCTTGAAGTAATAGCCGACTTTCACTCGTGCCATTTTTGAAATGTCTGATGTAACGGCAGTGAGAAGTGCCATAAAACGGGATGATTTGGCAGATTCACAGAAAACGCTGGCACAAATTAAATTCCTCTTTGTGTAAAAATCATCAATGAAATGGACACCAATTCTGTACGGATCGGATGTTTTGTCGCCTTTTTTAATTTCTGAGTTAGGATACCAGCTTTGTAGATCTATATCTGAGATCTTTTTAATAAGAATAAGATCATCATCATCTGGTACTTTTCTAAAACGTTTTTTCCCTACGCTGTAATCAATGACAACAGGAGTTTGTTTAGCTATTTTAATGGATCTTCTCAAGCTATGCTTATAAACATTTAGCCAAGCTCTTTCGAGACTTTTCTTAGACAACTTAGCCTGACAAATCGGACAAGGAAAATCATCTTTCACTTTTCCAGCGACTTCATCGACCGCTTCTTTCCAGAAAATAACTTCATTTGCGCATTCTGGACAGATAAATACATCAGACCAGATTGTATGATTTATTATTCCTGTCCTTCCATCAGAATGTTTGGTTTTATACATCCAATCGCATTTTTCCTCGACCTCTTTAAGAATCTGCAAAGCTTCTTTCTCAAACGCTACCACATCAACTGGTGTATTGTAGTTGTAGGCTATGAATGTTGCCGCCGGAGAAAGATCATTCAAAATCGCTCTGCGCTCACCAAGTTTTGAAAATGATCTCCAAACATTCTTACTATCCTCATCCACCTCTTTCTGCAAAATGGTACCGTCGGACTCAACTTGATAGCCTAGTGACATGACCACTTCGCGATCGCCACACATGCGTGCGGCTACGCCAGTCATTCCTGTCCCGCAGAATCCGTCAAAAACCAAATCGCCGGGGTTAGTGAAATGAAGGATATACCTCATGATGGCCTTGTGCGGGACTTTAGTGTGATACGAGTGAACATTGTAGATCGGATCATTTTTCCCCTCACTCACATCAGCCGCAAATGGCCCCCTGCGATAATCATCGGTTGCCGGATTGTATGGTTTACCATAGTATTTGATGAAGTCCGCAATGAACGGATTCGGACAGGCAGTGTAATATGGCGGATCGGACAAAGCCAGGATGTCCTCATCCTCACCAATGGGAAATCCCTCGATCTTGCGGAACTCCGGGTCTTTAAGCTTTTCGCGGAGAAGTCCAATGAAATATTCCCGGCGGGCATCATCGTTTTCAAAGGTCATGCCGAGGCATTCCACCTGCTGCTTTCGCTGCTCCTCAAGTTCCTCCTCATAGGATTTCTCGAACATATTCCCCTGATCGGGTCTGAATATCTTCCGGGTTTGATGGTCCTGGTTTTTCTGTGCCATTATCTGTTCCTTATTGCCACCCGCGTGATCGTTATTCGGCTTTCCCGCTTTTCGCCAAATCCTTCCCCTTCTCGGTTAACCTGTATTTCTGGGTTGGACTTTGTGGTGATTCGGGCTGGGTCATTTCGATGAATCCCTGGGATAATGCGGGTTCGAGGTAATTTCGACCAAAGTTCACCCTGTCTTTCAAAGACAATGCCGTCATCAATTCTACTCGTGCCAGCTCCCCATGGATGATTCCAACCAACTTTTTTACTTGCTGGGTTACTTGCTGGGTGCTTGCTGGGTGCTTGCTGGGTGCTTCGGGATCAACCCGGGCCTTTGACCGGGCATCTTGGTCCCGACTTGGGCCTGATTTGGGTCCACCCACTTGTTCACCATTGATGCCGAATTCCGGAACTTTGACGACAATACGAAAGATATCCCCTTCAATCATTTCCGGATCCTCACCGCCATAGGCCTTGCCATACCGCATCATCTTGCGCATGCCTGAACCCAGTTCATCCGCACGGCCTATCTGCCGGAAGAAAGCAGCGATGACTGGATTTTTGGGAAAAGGTGTAAAGGTTTCCGGGTTCAACACGCCGAAACCGTGGGGTCTGTTACTGTTTTCAGTACGTACCTGACCACGCTCGATAATCAACTTGGCCGGAAACGCATTGGTATATTCCCTGTGGATCAGAATGTTGGAAGCAACCTCGCGAAAGATTGCATCCCGTATGCTGATGCTGATCGTGCCTTCGAGATAGAAGGGATCGGGCAGATGTTTGGCGACAAACGCCATGATGCGGTCGTAGCTCTCCACCAGATTGACATCAACGAAATCCCGGTCGTCATAGCGATCCAGGTTGACCTTGCGCAGAATCAGATCGGTACGATGGTGCGGCACCGCTGACAACAGCGGGGAGCGCTTACCCAGCAATAATAAACCGGCCAGGGTCACCCCTCTCTTGCCGGTCTCCGGATCAATCTGGTAAAGCTGGGCGCTCTTGAGCAATTCCATATCGTCCATGTCCCGCCAAGGATGGTCCTCTCGACGCAACACCGCGATCTTGCGGCACTTGGCCAGCAGGTCAAGCTCCAGTTCATCCAGTCCGGCGTATGGGTAAATTTTGTTCTCCGAATAAATGGCCTGCTTGCGCTGATAAAGTGCCGCCACTTGAAGGGTATGATCCGTGATGTCGAGATCCCCATCTTCATTGCGGTCATATATGCGCCTGTTACACCGATGGACCTGGGAACTTTCCGGTACATACACACGAAGAACCCGTTTGCCTTCCAGCGGTATTTCATCCAGGGACAGGTAGGCGGGGGGAGAAATTTTTTGCGGATTGTTGATGCCCGTCACGAAATCCTTTTTTATTTGTCCAACGGCATCCTGTTCAATACCCTGAATGGTTCCCGAATCCGTAACACCCAGCAGGATCGTACCCCCATACCGATTCAAGAAGGCACAAACCGTCTCGTAAACATCCCGATTAAGCTGCTTGCGGCAGGTCTTGAATTCAAGATCAATGCCTTCGCCCCTGCGAATCATTTCCATCAACTGGCGTTCATTGGCTTCCATTTGCCGGACCTATTCCAATACAATCCGAACCTTACCGGGTTCTTTGCCCCTGGTGAGTCCGTCCAGGTATTCCTCGAATCGTTTCTTCATTTCAGCCGGCGTTGCCGGCGAACCGCCGGAGAGTAACGCCGCTCGCAGTTCCGCGGTCTTGACCGGCACCTTTTGAAGGCCGGAGAGCACCTCGCTCAGGGCATGAATGAAATCCTGGCCGAGATCGTCGGGAAGATCCCGCTTTTTCATGAAGCCGGTCACCAGCTTTTTGGGCTCGGGCTTGAGCAGGTCCAGATTGCCCTTGGTGGTCGGGTCCTCCAGGTTGGTGAGCAGCGTCTGGGTCCAGTTGGTTATCAGATTGTCCAGATCATCGTCCAAGCCGTTCAGGACCGTTCCCGCGGGCGCGTTTGCCGACTCCGCACTCGGTTTATAATGGCAATGGGGACACACCGGTGAAGCATCCAGTTCCTGTTCGGTGAGTGCAAAACAGCTCTTCAGTCCGGCCAGGCGGTTTTGAAACTCGGTCAGGTGCTGGCGAGGCATCAAGTCAATGGTGGATAGCTTCTGGAGCATTTTAAGCCGTTCATCGCTCATGAGGCTTATTTTTCGCTTGTCTTCGTTGACGCCCAACCGGGCCCGGGTGTGCATTCCAAGATAAGTCTGAACATAGGTTTTCTTGAGGTCCGCCAGTTTTCGCTTTGTTTGCTGGCGGAACGTGGCAGCGCTTCGCTTGTCCGCATCCGCGAACTCGGCAAGCACCTCCTCGCGCAATTTTCTCATATTCTCCACCCATTCGTGCTCGGCAGAGAGCACCGCCTCGGCGGTGGAAAGAAACGAGGCGGTAGGGCCAAGATCGGCCACCAGTTCCTGAAGAGATTCAACCTCAACCAAAGCATTGAGTCCGCCTCGATGGGAGGACACATCCTGAGCGCTGTACCGAAAATTCTTGAGTTTTCCAGGGGACGTATAGGCCTGGAGCGATTCCAGAAAGGTTTTGGTCTCATCGAGGCGGGTGCGAAGATTCTTAGCCTCTTCATCGGACAGAAGATTCCGACCCCAGAACAGGAGGCCGTCTTGCAGCGTCTGCTGAATCAGCACCAGCTTCTCCACCCCTTTAGAGATGGCCTGCTGGAGTTGCTGAACCGGTTCATCTTTCCCCTGAGTCACCAGTTGCGCCATGCCGGGCGTGAGATCTACCAGTTCGAAAAGGGCCTTGAGCGCTGGAAGGTTCCAGTCTTTGGGACGTTCGATATGCTTGAACTGTATGAGTTCGGAAACTGACGTTCCGGCTAACTGTGGCAGGGCCGTGGCGTGGAATTTATTTCCAGGAATGGCAAGGACCAAATCCCCGGAATAGACCAATACCGACAGGACCACCACAACCCATTCCGGCTCAAGGCGCTGGCGGTCCTTGTCCATGTATTCCACACCCTTGTCATCCTGAATCAGCTCGGATCGATTGACCACCTGCCCGTGGCCTTTCTTCTTGAGCAGGCCCAGAATTTGCTTGGCGTATTTGGATTTGTAGGGATCGAGCCGTTCGCCGTCAAGCAGTTCCAAGCCGTCAAGCACCGCTTTGGCTTGTCGGGTTCGATTCTGGCCTGCTACGGCGCGCAGAGCATCCTGAGCAGCCTGGTCTCGATTGGCCCCGGTGATGAGAACCGAGAAGAAGGGATATTCGGGTGCCTGATCTTGGAAATGCGCCCCCAAGCAAATGCCGGATATCGTGTTGACCAGGTCGCGAAAATTGATACGTTCGTGGGGTGAAATGCCTGAAAGCTCTCGAATGGACTTTCCTTTTGCCCATTCGGTGAGGGACCTGGTACGTCCCTGATAGGTGACCTCAAAGGCATCGGCCATGTGCTTTTGCAGCCACCGCACGAGGTCTCGCAGAAAATGCGATGACTTGGATTCATAAGTGGATTTGGCTTGCCCTGATGAGGTGGACGCCAGATCCAGGGCCGCGGCGTAATTTCTAAGCGCTCTTTGGAATTCGTCGTCCGTGGTGGTCAGCCGCAAAAATAACTCGTCTGAGTTTTTTTCATTTTTAAAATGCGGCGGATCAAAAGGCTGGATAAAATAGATGTAGAAATCCCTCGGTGGGACGGCTGTTGATCGCTCATTGGGAGCACCGAAAAAGAGATACCCCTGGCGCGCGGCCTTTCGTTCCAGCCACTCCAACTCATGTTGCCAGATCTTATAGCCGGTGACATAGGTCTGGTCCGTGCACTCCATGACCCGTTTGAGCGCCTCATAGTAATACCGGTCCAATTGTGAGGGATCAAGACTCTCGGCACGATTACGAATCTGAGCGTCGTAATCAACGGTCTTGTGGACATCCAGATAGAATTGACCACTGGGGCGCCCTCCGGCATCTGTTTCTGAGGACGAGATAAACTGGCCGTTCACCGTCTGGCTGATCACCCGCAGGGACGACTCGACTTCACCACGCAAATCATCAGAGGGCTCACCGCCCAATTCAGCCACAATTGGATCAAAAAGGCATAAGCTATCTCTCAATGCCTCGGCGGTGAGCCCGACGGGCGTTTCGATGCTTCCGACGGTCAGGCGATGCAGACTCAGTCCATGAATAATCCTTTCTGCAAATGTTTTATTCTTGCCTTTCGGGTAGTTTGAATCAATCAGGCCTTCCAGCCTTGCGCTGCAGTCAATGACCTCACGAATTTCCGGGATGGCCCTGAAAGATGCATTGCTTTTAAGATTTGTCCAGTAGCTGTCGTAACCGATGAGTCCGGGTCGGTCATCCGGCACATCCTGGTCAAGAATCTTTTTTATGCCCAGAGACAGCGTCTTCAGCACTTCCCGCTTCTCCACAGCCGTCACCCTCTCAAAGGTGTCGACATAGTCGGGGTGTACCGGAAAGAGGCGGACGAATTCGTCCATGCGCTCGTTCATGTCTCCGTAGAACCTGGCAAACGGCGTCAAATATTCGCGTATCCTGGCCTGCTGTTCGCCGGTCTTCTTGAGCAGCCGTTCCGCTACTACAAACTTGACGTCCTTGCGGGCAATGAGAACCTGCTCGAAGCGGTCTTTCACCCTGCGGATGCTGTCGGCCACAAACGCAAACCGGGGGCTGTCGAAAATGGCTTCCTGGACGCCGGCCATAAACCGAAAACGCAGGTCCTTGCTCACCTCGCCGATTTCACGGAGAAAGTTCAGGTCCAGGATAATCTCATGATCTTTACGGGTGCGCAGGTAGTCGAGCAGCTCATCCACTACAAGGAGGAGGCCGTGATCCGGGAACGCACGGTGAAATTCCGCCATCATGTCCTCAAAGGAGCCCTTGTTATTTGAGACCTGATCAGCAGAGGGGAATTCATAGCTTACCCCCATCGCCGCAAGATGTTCTTCCAACTCAGCCACGAGAATATCCCGCAGGGACATGGTGGTGGCTCCGATTTCGGTGCGAACCACTTTGAACCGACCGGCGATTCTTTCCGCGGCACCTGCTACGTCCTCGTTGCTCAGACTGGCAGCAAGACCTGGGTTTTCCGCAAGTCCGGAGATTACGGACATCAAGTGCGATTTACCGGTTCCGTAGTTGCCGACGATCAACAGGCCCTTGTTATCCATGGGTTGGTCAAACTGGAGTTGAGGAATGGCCAGGTTGACCAGTTTTTCGGCCATTTCCTCCGAGACAACATAGGTCCTGACATGATCCAGGGCGCGATCTGCGTTATCCGCGTGCCGGAGTTGGATGGTGGATTCAATGGGTTCAAACTGGATCAGGTCCCTGTATTTCATACAAACCTCCAACCGCTAACGGCAGCAAAAGAATGATGCAAATGCGTGTCCATTTGTTTCTCATTGTTTGATGCTATGTGGCCGCATCCGGGCTTGCCACCAGGAAATCGCGCACCAGATATCGCCTGTATTCTGCATGATCCGGTTCTGCATACGTCAAGAAGCCATCCCTGACAGCCCCATTCCATGAGGCAACCACGCGCTTGTTCCGCGATAACCCTTGTAGAAGCCGGAGGGGATCCTGTTTCAGATTAACATCAAAAAGCAATTCTGTGTTGTCAAGAAGGACCATATTATTTGAACTTCCGTCAACCAACATCTGAAGGAGTCTTGGCGTTTGCAATGCCCGTTGTCGGTGGGTCAGTTCCAGCATCAGGCGGGAAAGTTCAAGGTTCACATTCACCAGTGGGGCATCGGCTCGTTCCTGGACTTTGAGAATGGCTGTCGTCTTTCCGGCGCCTGAGGGAGCAACAACCAAAATCAGCCGGTGATATAACTGATCAAGCTGTCTTTCCATTCGCAAAATCTGCTCAAATAAGGGTTCCGTCAACTTCTTTCCCTTCTTTCATGAGTTCTATATCACAAATAGAGAACCCCGCCCTCCATTTTTGGAGTAACGGGGTTTTATTGTAACAGTAGGCCGTTTCAAATCCTCTCTCCCTATTATAGGGTTAAAAGAAGGACACCGGGTCGGCATAATTGCTTGTCACTACTATAAAATATCGGCAAAGATGTCAATGAATATAGGCAAAACAGGGGTTTCCAAATTCTGAATAGCCATTTTCAATCGCTAACTAATTGATTGGTTAGAACAATCGAGGCAATTGCTCAGACATCCTTTTGAAAAGATTATAACAGGGGGTTTTGACACATCCGGTCAAAGCCAGGGAAGTTTTTTTCAGAAAAACAAAAAAAGGAAATATTTGGACTATGAGCAAAATGGGGAGATGAATGTTGAAGTTGATGCCAAAATGTGATTATCTTTCTAATTGTTCCGTAATATTTCATCAAAAAACGTTCTGGAATTGGAAAGAGAATTTTGCTTTGCGTTTTCTTCACAATACATGTTGCTGATTTTCTATAAACACCGGAATCATTATGGAAAAATTTACGATCAAAATAACGGATAGGGGCGTTGTTGTGATGGACGAAGAAGGAAACCGTATGGAATTCGGAGCACTTGAAGCGTTGATGCTGCTGGATATTTTGAAAAATGAAGAATCCAATTTGCGAGAGATGGCAGATTCGGCATCTCCCCTTTCTTTGAATCTCAAGGTTTGAGGTGACCTCAAATAGAGACTCGAATAGTAGGTTTTAAGGAGGCATTTTATGGCCAGGGGAGATCAATTAGGCAGGCAATGGAAGATCATTCAAACGCTGATATCATCCAGAACAGGAAAATCGGCTGCTGACTTGTCCGAGGAACTGGAGTGCCATCCTCGGACCATTTACCGGGACCTGGAAGCACTTCAAATAGCAGGGTTTCCCATCTTTACGGAAAGAGTGGAGGGAAAGAACCTCTGGTCGCTGCTGGATACGGTGAAACACCAGATTCCGATCCCTTTCAACCTGACCGAATTGATGGCCCTCTATTTCAGCCGCGACATGCTTAAGCGGCAGTATTAAACCGTCGTGAAGACGCTTACGTTCAATTCAGGGACATCTCGGCATAGTCAAGCTGACAGACACAACTGCATCGGAATAGGTCGAGCCCCACATCTTCCCAGACATTTGCAGATTCCTTGCAAAGGGCAACACGGCAATCCGAATATTTCCGAATTTCATTGAGAGCGAACCTGAATATTTCACTTCGTTTCTCTTCGTTGAAGCTGTATTTTCCTGCCTTGGGGTGCTTGTTTCCAGGAAAAACCTTTGGCGAAAACATGGGCTCCATATCTTCCATGAGTATTGGCAGATCAGGTCCGGAGGTAAAAATTGAATGCCGCATATTGTAGAAGCCTTTTTCAAACCTGAGTGTGCCCAGGGTGACTCTTTCCGGAGACACCTCTGAGAATATTTCATTTATGGTATCGGCATAGGCCTCTTTCCATCCATTAAACGGTACAATGGGGTCCAGCCTGATTCTCAGAGGATACCCGGCCACCTGGACCTTTCGGGCCGCTGTCAGCCTTCGCGCAAAAGCCGGGGCGCCGATTTCGTATTTTCTTGAAACGGCAGCGTTGTTCATGCTCCATGCAACGATGGTGTGCCCATTGTGTGAGAGATCCAGGATGTCGTCCACATTGTCGCTCTTTGTCAGCATGAAAAGGTATCCGTTCTCAATCCTGCCAAACCAGGGGATGAATTCCCGTCCGGCCCGGGTCAAATGTTCCAGTGCCAGGGAGTCCGCCATTTCTCCGGAGTTGAATATGACAGGGCTACCGGCTTCCTTTATCCTTTTGGCAAGACGATCCTTGATTTTGTCATATTCCGCTTTGATCGTGATGAAGGGAAACGCAGCCCGGTAGGTGAGTTTCAGATAGCACCAGTCGCACTGATAGAAACAACCGTTGGATGCCAGTTTCAACCGGTCGAAGTGGGGGCACATCATTCGATTGTCCGGCATGGTGAAAACGTCCACAACGTCAGTACCGGCAGGAGCGATATACAGGACCTTTTTGCCGGCCAGGATCTTTTCCAGCATGGTTTTCGTGCCTTTGAGCGTTTCGGAAGCGTTGACAATCGTGGTCGCCTTGCCGTCCTCAACATATCTGACCGGCACTCCCCTGCAATTCTGCAGAACGTGTTCAGTGATAGGATCGTGTTTCACCCTTGCATTCACGATGATTTCTTCAGGCTTCCATTTCCTGATGACTTTTTGTTTGTTAGTTGTCCGCATAGAAATACCTAAATTTATGCATTTTTTTCCTTATCTGGGGGATTATGAAGTTTGGGCTTATGGTTCAAACAGGTTCAATTGGTTTTGATTGCTTGTGATGGCCTGATAGTCCAGGTCGAAAAATCGGAGTACCATATCCGCCACGGGGGCCAGCTGCTTTTCACTGTAGTGTTCATAATCAAACATTGCCCCGGACCTTTGTTGGATCGGTTCGGGGCCGTTGGTGGTCATCACGTAACGGATTACGCGACCTTCAAAATCATCAAGCATTCGGGCGGCGCGAACATGGGGCGGTGCTGTTTTGGTGTAATCCTTGAGCGGTTTGCTGATTCCCTTCCGGTAAATCAGCTGTTGGTCCAGTTCACCGGCAAACAATTGATGGTGTCTTTCTTTGACAAGTTCTTCCAGTGTTTCTTTGAGGTCAGGCTCATCATAATCTGCAAATATGAGAGCAAAAAGATCAGACTGAATTTTTTTTGCAAGCGTAGTCCAGTCCCTTCTGCTTGATTCCAGTCCGGCGAAGTACAACTTCGATTTCCCCCTATTTCCGGACAACAGACCAGCATATCGTTTTTTGGAGCCGGAATCCTGGCCGCGAATGGTTGGCATGAAAAACCGAAGAAAAATCTTTTCAAATTCAATGTCGAGATAGCTTTCAACTCCGAAACGCTCTTTTAGCTCTTTTTTAAAAAAAGCATTGAGACGTGACACCAGGTTTTGGCCCAGTTCATTTATCTTTTTAGAGTCACCCGTACCCAGGCAGACAAAAAGGGAATCGGTATCACCGTAGATCACCCGGAAACCATTTTGTTCAATGAATTTTTTTGAAAAATTCAGAACCCAATGCCCTGTACGGGTGATGGTGCCTGCAATGCGCGGGTCATAGAACCGGCACCCCTGGCTTCCCAATACCCCGTAAAATGAATTCATGAGGATTTTGACGGCCTGGGACAGAGTGGCATCATTTGCCTTCTTTGCCCTGTCCCTCTCGTTCCACAAATCTTTTATAATTTCGGGGAGGATGGCCCATTCCACGTCAAAAAAAAGACCGGCCGGTCCTTTTACGATGTGGGCTTTTTGGGACGGTTTTGGATCATTTCCAGGCGGGTGAAGGACTCTGTTGGCTGCAAGAGGATCCACGAAAAAGGTGCGAATGATGCTGGGATAAAGGCTTTTGAAATCAAGGATGGCCACATTTTCATAGAAGCCCGGTTGACTGCTCAGAACCAACCCCCCAGGTGCTGCGTGGCCTACCGGCGGCTGAGGATCCGTATATGCCACGTACCCTCTCCGGTGCAAAAGTGGCAGATAAAGAAAATCGAATGCCGCCACACTGCCACCCGTGCGGTCAATGGCGAGACCCGTCAATTGAGACCGCCGGACAGCAAGTTTTGTGAGATTGAGTTTTTCAAAGATCTCGTGAACCAGCCTGGCATCTTCAAGGTTGTAGGCGGCAAGAGCAGATTTGTCTTCTTTAAAGCGCCTTGTAATCTCATCAACTTTCTCTCTTCCGTTTTTTTCAATCAGCTTTTTTCGACCCAGAACCTTCTGGGAAACGGTGGCAAGCGAATAGCCATCCACCTTTACGTATGCGCTTCTAACCATGGGGATGCCGTCAATTGCGGCCCGGCCGGAAATTCGGGCGATCCACTGGCTTTGGTTTTTGCCAGGCGCCAGCATCTCCATTGGCCCATTTCTACCAATATCAAAAGAGAGGTTCAGCATGTTGCATTTTCGGTAAAGCCATCTCAAATCAAAACCGATCAAGTTCCAGCCGATGAGAACGTCCGGATCGTATTGATCAACAAAGGAGAAAAAGGCCTTGAGCAGACTTCTTTCGTCTGGGAAGCCCAGATATTTTCTTTTCTCATTAAGTTTATTTGGAGCCACTACCAATACTTTTTGGATTCCTTCTCCGTAAAGGGCGATGGAATAAAGCTCTGATCTCATGGAGCATTCAATATCGATGGAAAGGGTTTTCAGTTCCGGCGTGTAATCAGAAGGACAGATCTTGGGATCTACGAAGAAAAGACAACCATTTTGTGTTTGGGGAGGCTTGCTTTCAAACCGAACGCCGCCTTTAATAAAGTGTTCCATGAGGAACCGGGCAGGGAGGTTTACATCCGCTTCATAGGTGGTTACAGCACGCTCGGCACATGCTTTTCGGGCCCTGAAAAGTTCCGTAGTCTGGCTGAAATACAGACCGTCAACAGGATTCCCTGCCAGATTGCACAGTTCCAGGGACTTTCTGAACGCCCCTGAAGGTGCCCATTTTTGGTGACGATCGACAAAGAATACAATGGGCGGGTGTGTCACCGTCCAGTGAAATCGTCTGCCATCCGAAAGTCGTCCCTGAAAAACAAGCTGGGTTCTGTTTTGGATCTGAATCTGCCTGCTTGAAAGAATAAAGCCTTCGTACAAAATCTGATCCCGCGATTTGCGATTGAGCCGTTACTTTTCTCAAACAGTAAGTGGCATCAAAAGTGTCTTTAATGCGAATCATTCATTTTATCGCGCAGTTTGTTGGAGCATTTGAAAGAAACAATTCGCCTTGCATCAAGAATCAGGCCCTTGCCGGTCTCGGGGTTTCTTCCTTTTCGTTTCTTTTTGTCTTTCACCACGAATTTGCCAAAACCGGAGATTAGTACATCTTCGCCGGATACCAGGGTTCTTTTGATAATTTCAAACAGCGATTCAACGGCGGATGTGGCTGTTTTCTTGGGAAGTTCAGTTTTTTCATCTACCGCGTCAATCAATTTGTTTTTGGTAATGGTCAAGAGCAGCACTCCTTGGAAGCTTTTTGCGGATTAGAGATTTTGAGACCGGAAAGTTAGTAAAATTCTATCTTCTTGTACAGTAAGTAAATTGGTATTTCCTGATTTCGTGTCATATAGGAAAAAACTTTTGGAGCCGTTCCCTTTGTCTTTATAAGGGAACCGGCCCTGAAGGTTGATATCTATGATAAGCATCAGGAGAAAGAGACGGAACTGCTCAATGAGAGGATTTCGTTACCCGATAATCCCTTTCCCTTTCCCATCGAGTATCCATTCCCATGTCAGGTTTTCGCGAAGGTAATCATTTTCATCAGCCAGATTCTTGATGGTACGCAGTTGAAAAAGGGTCGGCGCAGCGCGGCCGGACTCGATTTTTGATATCTGCGATTGGCCCGTCTTCAAGATGTCGGACATTCTTCTCTGATCCAGGTGCAAGAACGTCCGGATAATCTTCAGCCTGAGCCCCAAGTCTTTCAGGTATTCATCTGGCAAATATCTATTCTTCATAATCATCATCTATTAGCATTTATCAAGAAATTATACCACAAAAGAATATTTGCTTGACATAGCTTTTATGATAATATATGATCATTTAAAAATATCAAATAGTGTTTTCAATGATATGCAAGGAGGTGTTGAGATGAAAAGAGCCAAATTATATACACTTGACCTGCTGGTGATTTGCATTGTGTTTCTTCCGTATGTATGTTGCGCCGGGATAGCGCCAAAACAAACAGCGCTCACGGTTGAAAATCATCGTCGTCCGGTAGTTGTGGAAAAAACCGGCCAGGATGGCCGACCGAATTGGACGACAAAGCAGACCTTCTGCGAGCAAGATGGGGCTTTCGTTTACACTGGCGGAGTCATGGGAGGGGCGGATTATGCCCTCACTTTGAGGCTTGCCAGAAGCGAGGCGACAAAGAATCTGCTGGAATCGATTCAAATCAAAGCGAGGAGTGAGTTCAGCAGCGCAATCCACGGTCAGAACCGGACCGAAAGCGACCTTGGGCGGTATGTCACCGATGCGGTGGCTTGGACCGTGGACAATATCAAGATCAGCGGGATCAGACAGCATGAGATTTATTGTGAGAAAATTCTGGATCCTATAAGTCAGTCTTTGAAATACAGCGCCTGGGTTCAGGTAGAGATTTCCAGATCGGACTACGTGAAAGCCAAGACCGATGCAGCACAAAGACTCCTTGAAAAAGCGATCCAGCAAAAGGATGAAGAAGCCGCGCAAAAGGTCCAGAAACTCCTTAAGAGACTCCGGTAGGAGGTGTAGGCCATGAGAGTTATTGGCGTGATAGGGGCATGTTTTGTGCTAATTTTCGTGCCCCTGGGCGGATCGGTTTGGTGCGACCAGGGATTGCCATTAGCCGCGACCAAGGAAGTCGAGGAAGCGGTTATTGGCTCAATTGGGTATCCTCAATGGATCAGCAGTATTCCAGAGGGCTGTTTTGTCGGGATCTCGAATCCTTGCCAATCCATCGAACCAGCCAGAAAGCAGGCACTCTATTCAGCTCTGTCAGAGATCCTCCAGGCAATGGGGGCAGACTACGAACTCAAGCATGAAACCATCATTTCCGGAAATCTCCACCGTTCACATCACCAACTCAGGGAACGACTATCATATTCTTCCCAGTGGTTCCTCTGGTCTGTTCAGCAAAATATCTTGAAATCACACGTTCAGCAGACCCCGGCCGGGTATGTTTTTTATCTCTTAATAGAGTTCCCAGAAGACAAAATTCGGAAGTTGCGGCGATTGAGCATGGGTCCAAAGCTGGGGGCCGTTGTTATGAAATCAGATGAAGAGGGAATGTTGATAGAGGTCAGAGAAAACAATTGTGTGGCCGCCACCCTCACCGGTTATCGAATGAAGATTACAACGGAAAACCGACATGCTGATCTGATCACCCTTTTCGCCTGGAAAGTGCCTAAAGGTACATCCAGGGAAATTGAAGGTGTCCTCGATCGAAAAATTACTCTTAAGGGCAACTCTCAAGTGTTTCTTATCCGAACCCCCGCTAGCGGTGTTTCGCTCAAGAATTTGATTCTTGGATCGGAAACTCGAATCGCCATTATCCTGACCGGTTACGACGAGATAGGACGGGAATTCACCTTTCCAGTAAGCGCTTTTTGAACCCCAGGATTGCAGCTTATCCTCCTTCGCCGTCTGTCATAGTCATTTCCAAATCCATAATCCTACTCAGCTCTCGGGTGTATCGTGTTTTGAGTGAGGCAGTTCTCTTTATCTCAGAATGAGGGGTATTGTAAAGAGATCGTCTTTTTTTTCACAGGTCGATTAACAAGTTGAATCTTTGATAGACCATACAGAAAGAGGGGAGCATTGTGACCCACTCTCTTTTGCACCACTGCAAATTGACCAAGTACAGGAGAAAGGAGATCTGCCATGACAAACGAATATTCCGAATTGGAGAACATCTTGTTGGAGGAGGACTTTGAACCGGACCAAACCGAATCTGAAACGGCATTCTTTCGGGATCAATATGGGCTCGGAATAGATGAGCGCTATCTTGTCGACACGGCTGCCCTGGAAATCGAAAATGCAATTAAAGAAGTCCGTGGAGAGCCTAAAGAACTTCTTGATGTTCCTGAAGAAAGACCTGAAGAGCCTCCCCCACGAGCCACACTCTTGATCTTTCAAAGCGGAAGCGACTTCTGATCACCAAAAAAAACGCTAAGGCCCTTCACCAGCATTCCATGTGAAATCCGGTGAGATGTCAAATCCATTGCGCCTATTTTATGGAGTAAGTGCCCGAAAGATCGAACAGATAATGGGTTATCCAAGAATTATAAAAAGGCTTTGTCAACACGGCTATGAAACCTACGTGGTGGGCGGCGCGGTCCGGGATATGCTTATCGGAAAGGCCCCTGCGGACGTAGATATCGTGACCAGTGCTACACCGGAAGAAATCGAGGTTCTTTTCGAAGGTTATCCGGTTAAAACCGTAGGGAAGGCCTTTGGTGTGGTGCTGGTGGCAGGTTACGAGGTGTCAACTTTCCGTCAAGACCGGTACCTAGGGCTTGATGACAAGGCCTGCCAGGTGACCTTTGTGGAAGCCATTGAAGAGGACTTGAGTCGTCGGGATCTTACCATCAATGCCATGGCCTTCTGCGATCAATCCGGCGCTCTCATCGATCCCCACAATGGGCGGGAGGACTTGAAGAAACGGAGAATCCGGTTTGTGGGGAATCCGATGGAACGGATCTACGAGGACCCAAACCGAATTGTGCGTGCTTGCCGGTTTCTTGCCCGGATCGATGGCAGCTTTGATCCTCAGACATTTAAAGCGTTGAAAGAATGCGGCCATTATGTGCGGGATCATGTGGCGCCGGATCGTGTCAGGATTGAGATTATGAAGGCCATGAAGATCAGGAGGGCTTCCAGATTCTTTTACGCGCTTCATGATATCGGGGTGCTGCAATACATCTTTCCGTCTATGGAAAAATGTTACAGTCATGCCCACGGCCCGCACCACCTGGAGGATGTTTTCGACCATCTGATGATCTGTGGAGATGCCGTATCCATCCGGTATCCCCTTCTAAAATTAGCAGGATATCTCCACGATGTGGGAAAGCCACTGGTATACGAATACAATCCCGAGAAAGGGCACCATACCTTCTACGGACATGCCGGAGCCGGGAGCGAAGCGGCCAGGGAAGAGATGGGCCTCCTGCGATTCAGCAACAGCGATATCGACCATGTCTCGACCCTTGTTGGATTGCATATGAGGGCTATGGAAGGAATCACCCCAAAGGCTGCCCGTAGGATGCTCAAGACCCTGCATGAACACGACATCGATTTCAGGGACTTCCTCCGCCTCCGGCTGGCAGACAGCCAGGCAAACCTGGCAAAAAGACCCATGGCCATTGCTGATCTAAAGAACATCGTACACGCCTTTGAGGTGGAGAGCTATGAAGGATCCTTTTCCGTGACAGATCTGGCGGTCACGGGAAAAGACGTAATGGCGGTGTTGAGAATCGCTCCGGGGCCAAAAGTGGGGAAGGTTTTGAAGTCTCTTCTTGACCGTGTACTGGATCAGGGGAAGGAATTGAACAGCAGAGAAACACTTCTTGCCGTGATCGCCCGCGGATTTCAGGATGCATGATAACAATCGAAGCAAAATTAAAGCTTCCATTGGGCGAGGACGCTCGGCGTGTCAACGATGGCTGAGTGATTTGAGAAGGCATTTGGGTATGCGGAAATGTTTTGACCCTGAATTTTGGGGCAATAGAATTACCCTTGACGACGGGTCCTTTCAATGGTACCTTAATTTAAAATCTTCAGGAGGCTACCATGCTCATTCCAACCAAAATTCAGATAGATAAAGCACATTACGACTTTATTAAGCTTGCCTGCAGAGATTTGCATTACAAAAGCTTGAGCGATTATGTGCGCCAAGCCATCGAAAACAAGATGAAAGAGGATCGAAAGCGGCTTCGGGAGAAAATACGCCAGGCGGCCATGGAGATGATTGGGGCTGAGCCCCATGAAAATGTATTCGAGTCCATAGAAGGAGATGATTTTGAAAGCCGGTGACATCTATTGGGTCAATCTTGATCCCACCATTGTGGACGAAATTCGGAAGAAAAGACCCGTAGTGGTGCTGAACGAGGGGCATGAGAAGCACCTGCGGCTCGCGATCGTTGTCCCGGTCACCGGCTGGGCTTCCAATTGGGCGAAAAATCCTTTTTTTGTATCTCTTCAACCGGACGACATCAACGGATTACGGAAGAAATCCGCAATTGACTGCTTTCAGCTCAGGGCGATCAGTCATGATCGTTTCATGGAACGGATCGGCGCCATTTCTGAAAACGAAATTAGCCTTGTCAAAAAGGCCATTGCCCTGATTCTCGACATCGATCCCGAGCATTGCGTATAGTTCCCTGCGCATAAAGGCTCCATGTGGAGGAGTGCGGACAGCCAGATGAGTCCAAATAATTGGGCGGTGTAAGCTGAAATTAGCTGGCGGTAGAGCCGCGTTCCATCCCCGGACGAAATCTTTCGGAGCCCGATGGCCCAAAAAGGCCGATCGCTCAAAACCAATCGCCTTTGCCAATTGAGGAGCCCTTGATGACTCAACTCGAAATACAAAATATCGAAAAACAGGCGGCAGCCCTTTCACTCGATGATCACATCAAACTGATGGAAGTCTTGGCGAAGCAACTGAAAATCAAGAGCCTGAAATCAAAATCAGTTCATGATTGGTCAGCCCTGTATGGGGCGGGAAAGGGTCTTTGGGACGGGGAGGACGGTCAGGATTATGTGAACAAGCTGCGTGAGGACCGATAATATAAGGAAAATGACGGCAGTGTTCCCGAAATCAATTCAGAGCATGACTTTCATTCCAGAAACTCTGTTTGAGGCAGTGCTGATGCTCATTTCGCCGTTTATGATTTGCGACCTATTTGCGACCCTTTTGAACCGCGTGTATGCAAAGCTATTGAAATCATGCAACTTATGCACGGCATGCAACACAGGAAATCGAACCAGGGCGGACGAAGAACTGCTGTAAATTCAAATATTTAAACGACATTTTGTTGTGTTGTTTTCCTGCTTTGGGAGCAGGGAGTCGGAGGTTCAAATCCTCTCGCCCCGACCAGTAAAATCAACTAGTTGTGCGGCCGGGCAAGGTCGCATATTTTAGCGGGTGTGAATCCCGTCCCGGAAGGCTGGCCAGCCACCGGGTAGCGAGACCTTGGATCGACGGGAGTAATCCCCGAGATTAAGCGTAGGACAGCGAGACGATAGGCCGTAAGCCGCAAGGTTGAAGGGATTGAGCCTCTAAAGGATTAGTTGAGAGGGACGACGTTCTAACTTAGACGGAAGTCAAAATGACCATTGGCGAATGGCAAGTCAATGGCGCCTCTCCGGGGTCTGAGACCATGGCATGTCGGACATTGCGAATATGCGGCAACCCGGGAGGTCCTCTGCTCTCTTGCTGAAAAGCGAGTATGCCGAACAACCGATAATAAAGGAAGGATGGCAAACGGGGCAGGGGAAGTCGGATGACGTCATAGTACCTGCGAAGGCGGGTAATTCCACCGGAGGAAAGGACGTCACATGAGTGACAGTGTTGTGAGGACACATCATCTATGCCCAGGAATAGAGAAATGGTGGAAACGAAATGAGTGTAACCTTTTTTCGTCGGGATTCTATGCCGCTTTATTCTTGGAAAAATCGTCGGAGCATGCCAAAAGCGGTAGGATTTTGCCGTATTGCCGCTTTTGCTCCTGCTGACGATGGTTCTCCCAGTAAGCATCCCAATCATTGCTGGTATAGACGGACCGCAAAAGCAGCGTGGATTCGGCACCTTTAATTGACCACCTGCGACCTGTTCCTTCCATTCGCTTTTTAACGGTGTGTCCGCAAGTGGACTCTACGACGCCGCTTCCTATCGGATATCCAGAGGCCAGGTACTCATCATAGCGCATCCATTGGCGGTGATTTTCAAAATACTTGATGGTTTCTCTCAAGGCTTTTTTCTGACCGCTCTTTAACTTTTTTCTTTTGTTCAAAATCTGTTTCATGCCTCCAATAACTCTTCCAACACGGCCCTGCAAAATTGCCATCAGATGGTCATATACCCATTTTTTCCCTTCGCGGGTGTTTTCACCATACAAGGAATTGGCCACTTTCCATCCGATTGGACCGTTTTGATCCAGGATCATCATGAAAGCTATATTTCTTGGGAAGAGTTCATGCAAAACCAACAACTTCTTGAGCGTAACCGTACCAACGCAGACGAAACGCTGATTGGCGGAGCGGCCAGAGAAGGTTTGGCCCTTCTTCAGGGGTTGCTGCTCTGTGCCCATTGTGGCAGACGCATTACCGTTCGCTACAAAGGGAATGGTGGCCTCTATCCCTACGTATGAGTGCAACTGGCGCCGCCGCGAGGCGCTGTCGTCTCATGCGTGTTTGCATCTTCGCTGTGATCTCGCAGACGAACCGATCATAAGGCGCGTGTTTGAGGTCATTCGACCCAAGCAAATTGAGATCGCCATCAAGGCTATGGAGGAACTGCAAAGGAGACAGGGTTCCATTGACACACAGTGGCGGATGAAGATCGAAAGGGCACAGTATGAAGCGCAGCTTGCCCAACGCCGCTACGAGGAGGTCGATCCCTCCAATCGCTTGGTGGCAGCTACTTTGGAGAGGCACTGGAATGAGGCACTGACCAAGCTTGAAAAAATCAAAGAGGCGTTTTCCAAGCACCAGTACCAGCAAGGGATTCCGGTTACCGAAGAGCAAAAAGCTGAACTCCGAACCCTGGCCCATGACCTGCCGAGGCTGTGGAAGGCCCCCACCACCAAGGCAAAAGACCGCAAGCGCATTTTGCGCTTGCTCATCAAAGACATCACCGTAGAAAAACTTTCCATCCCCAAGCAGCTCGTTCTGCATGTCCGATGGCAAGGGGGCGCCGTCGAAGACATCCCTGTCATCGTTCCGTTTAATCGCGCAGATCAGATACGTTACCCTGAGGAGATCGTCGAAAGAATCAGAGTCATGGCCAGGGAGCATACCGATGCGCAGATCGCTTCCACCTTCAATCAGGAAAAGATAAAAAGCGCCAAGGGCAACATCTTCACACCCAGCATCATCCGTTGGATTCGATACAAGCATCACATCCTCAAACCAGATCTTACGCGCCCCAATGAACTCACAGTCAGTGAGGTAGCCAAAAAGTTTGCTATCAGCCGCTATGTGGTTTACTATTGGATCGAGCATCAAATCGTTCCAATCAGGAGACTAAACGCCACATCGCCCTACTGGATTACCTTGAGCCCCAGTAAGGAAAAAGAATTGTCGGAGTGGGTCAAGAACTCCTCCAAAATAAGCAAACAACGCTCTCATCATTCCCAAACTATAACGGTAGGAGGTGCAGTATGAAGCCACCGTCGGAATACCGAGCTTCCGCTTTTTGTTACTTCCCTCTTTAGGAATCAGCACCCTTCTGGCAGGTTTGAAACGGTAGGTTCCTGCTTTAAGCTTCTCATGAATGAGGTGCAAAAGCTCTTCTGCCCTTTTATCAAAGGCATCTACCGTCATTTGATCTATCCCCGCTGCACCGGCGTTCTTCCTGACCTGCTGCCACGCCGTCCGCAGTCGTCCCGAGCTGTAGACCCTTTCTAAAATCTTCTCTTGCTTCACTATTAACCTCCGTGACCCGTCTTAACGCTTAAGATTGCCGGGTTGCAGATGGTCCTGTGACCGGAACCGGACCCCTTATGGCCTCCAAGACTCTCCGTCTTTCAGGCATTCCTCATGGAATTCGGGTGTCCCCCTTCGGTTTTCTGGTTCCCTCTTTTCCGCTGCAACTCTATGTCGGCTCTTCAACGCTGTCACCATCACTTCTCGTCCACGGCTTCCCATGCCCCAACGACGCTTATGAGACATCCAGGCTTCTTTTCCTGGTCGTCGGGATTTTCTCCTCCACTCCGTTACCGGGCTTCATCGGTCCCGAGTTATCAGTACTATCCGTGGATCTGCCACCCTCCGACCCCTTCACCGTTTCAGGGACTCCTTATCGGTTCGGTTTTCTAACCTCTTGCGCAGCCTTCGAGGTCAGGTCAGTAGGGCTTCCCTGGGTAAGACGCAGCACCTCCCCATATCCCGTCCAACTTCACTTCGGTTCGGTCCACCGGATATCAGGTCTTGCTCTCTCACGCCTGCTCGACCTCCTCCCCGCTGCCATATAGTTGGTTCGCTGTTCGCTACGTACATGGGTTCTGCCTCATGCTTCCTCCGGACAGCCCATTTCTGGTACTGCCCTTGCCCTGTTGGCGTAGCCCTTCCGTCCGGTAACGGCGGGCAGTTTTACTTCCGGCAACTCGTGCCAGAAGAACGGCGTCTACGTCATGCCAGGCGCACGTCAAAAACTCAGGACTCTCAGTCGAGTGTTGATGCGCTTCCTTAATCGTTAAGTAATGAATAGTGTTTAAAAAATTACTCTCAGGCTCTATGGAACCTTCTTCAATTTTGTTATTGGCACATTTTTTTTGTATTTCCTTATAATTTCTTGATTGAATATCTTCTGGCAGGAATATTAGCAATTTATTTAGTATTCTTTGCTTGCCACCCGCCCACCTAACGAATAAGGTTAGATTGTGAGAGCGGAGCGAACCACAATCTGAACCGTTTGTTGGACAAGCCCGGTTACTATATATAGAAAACAGCTTTTTTGAAAGAGGCAGCTTGATCAGGACAGAAGTGAGACAGGGATTTTCTGCTTCTGCCCATATGCTCTTTGAAATAGATTTGCCTGAAGAACAAGGCTTTCAGAAGCGGAATATGCAGTTTTTTTGCGCATAGGTGTCCATTACCGGGGAAACCGGGCTTTTTCATAAACCGGTGATGTTGGCTCTGGGTTACATAACGATTTCTCCGTGTTCGCTCATGTAAGGCAGGTGGACCTGCTTCGCCGGCGGTTTTGCTATTTTTGTCAGGACAATTTTCATGGCCGCTCCGCATACCGGGCAGGTAATTGTTGGCCGTTCTTTCAATTTCTTGGCAAACATATTGAGCGGATTAACCCGGAGCACCATCTGCAAAAAACAGATGAGCTTTTTGCTGCATGGATGGAGAAAACCGTAACACCTGGCCCTTCGAAAGCCCTTGGGCAGCACATGGAGCATGAGCAGATAGAGGAAATATTCCCCGGTGACGGTCCTGCTTCTGTATTGCCCGGTTTTGGCATGGAGATACCTGAAGGTGACCATGCCGTTTTCGCATTGCAGAATATCCTGTTCCCGGATGACGCCCCGGTAGAGATATCTGCCAAGATAAATGATTGCCTTGTCGCCGTTGCCGACGTCTTTGCAGTCAACGACCCACTGTTTCGGGCAATCTTCTGGCACGCTCAGCCCGTGGTCAACAATGGCCTGGAGGATCTTTGCTCTGAAGACTTGCGCCAGAGCCTTGTGGCTGAAAAGATACCCGGAAGATTTGACCCGCCATAATGCTGTTTTTGTATTGATGCTTGCCCCCGGCATGACAACATGAATGTGAGGATGATAGTCGAGTGCTCTTGAATGGGTATGGAGTATGGTGGTAAAGCCGGCTGCTCCACCGAGTTTTTTGTCTTTTTGGGTAAATGTTTTCAGGAGATCCTGGACGCAGGCAAACATGAGGGAATAGATTGTTGCCTGATTTTTCCAGGCAAGATCCCTGAGCTGTTTGGGGAGGGTGAAGGTGATCAGATAGTATTGAGCCGGTAAGCGCTTGCTCAACTGATTCTCGATCCACTGCCGGTTTTCATGGTTCTGGCAATGGGGACAGTTCCTGTGGCCACAGGAATGTGGAATATAGACCTGTTTTCCGCAGTTGTGATCCGTACATTTCGCCAGCATGTGCGGGCCATATTCTTGTCTGCATTGTGCCATGGTCTGCAGAGCCTTTGTATGGCTTGGCAGGACGGAATTCTCGTATCGGTCCAAAAAGCGGTCCCTGAATTCATTGATAATCGAGGAGAGCAGAATCATTTGACCCCTCCCCATGTTATATCAAAGGTGTTGGCCAGCGTATTGACGGCCTGGCTGGCATTGTTTCCGGTATTGGAAGTCAGATGGGTGTATCTGGTGGTGGTCAGGACACTGACATGGCCCAGGATCTGTTGTAATTCAATGAGATCAACGCCTGCTTCCAGCATATGCGTTGCATAGCTGTGCCGCAGGGAATGGCATGAAATTTTTTTTTATGCCGAGTTGTCTGACAACGGCTTTCATGGCGGTCTGGATGCCGCCTCTGTCCAGTGGCTGCTGAACCAGGTGGGCATTATTCAGACCTCTTTTCCGGCTTGGAAAAAGGAAATGGGGATGTTTGTGAACCTGCCAGAAATTTCTCAGCACGCGCAGAGTATTTTCAGGCAGCGGCACCAGCCGGTCTTTGTTGCCCTTGGCGTCGCGAATATGAACTCGCATATTGACGGAGTCGATATCACCGACAGTCAGCCTGATTCCTTCGCCAAGGCGCAGCCCCATGCTGTAGGTGGTAAAGAAAAAGACTTTGTAGCTCAACTTGTTGGTTTCGGCGAACAGCCGGTTGAGCTGCTCAATGGATAGAATATCCGGGATCCTGGATGTTCTTGGCGGTTTGATTAAGGGGATGTCTTCCCAGGTTTTGTCCAGTACCCTGGCGTAAAAGAACTTCAGACCATACAGATCGAGCTTGACCGTACTCCAGGAATGGCATTCCAGAAGCTCATTAAAATAGTCAAGCAACTGGTCGGATGTAAGATTGACGATCCTGCAATCGAAATAGTTTCCGATTCGCCTGATCGCCCTTGAGTACGCCTCAATGGTTTTTGGCCGTAATCCATTGAGTTTCAGGTATTTCTGGTGCTTCCGGTAATACTTGTTGAATTGCGAATTTTTTGGCATGGTGGTATCCATTGTAATCTCCTCCTTGTAATGATTGAAATGAAAGGCAAATGCGCCTTCCTTGATGATTTCTTTTTATTACAAAGTTGGAGGAGATTACAGCAGGTTAATCTGGGAGAAAAAAATCGCTGGAATTGTCTGCCGCGTAGCGGCTTCGTCCAACGAATGGATCAATTTCCTTCTTTTCCTTCATTTTTTTCAACTTATTTTCTTGTAATTTCAAAGTATGCTATGGAAGTTTCATGATCGGACGCTGTTGTCAGCCACAATAAATAGCAAAGAACCGGCTCAAAATATCTGATTATTCCACCGGTGGTTTATTGGAACCGGTATTGTAAAGTGAGACTACCCCTTCTCGGCAAGTGCAAGTTTTTCAGCCTTTTGTCGGAAGGATTGAACGGATTCCTTCCCAAACCCTCCAGCCTTTTCGGCAAATGCAACTGCTTTTCGATAGTACTCAGCAGCGTCCCAGTTTTTTCCCTGAGCTTCATAGAGTTCAGCATAACGATGAAGGCCATCGATCTCCTCAGGATATTGTCGCAAGAGCTTTCGGCACACCGCCTCGGCTTCATCAAACTTCTTGTCTTGAATCAAGTCCGGCACCTGATTTGATAAATTGTCCAAATCCGTATAAATAAAGGTCCCTCCAATAGGTAATTTGGAGGCGTTGAGACAACATTTTTTATATTTTTTGCCGCTGCCGCATGGGCAGGGCTCATTACGTCCGATTTTTTTCATATGCAGCTTCGATACCCTCCATAGAAGAATACAATGAGCAAAAGGCCTGGGAACATGCGGAGCTTGATCATTGTCCCTTTCATCCCGAGGGAGGATGCGACCTGGCCAGGCATGGCACCTATCCCAGGAAATTTCCAGAATACTGTCTGGTACCTCGATGGTACTGCCCGAGTGCGCACAAGACCATCAGCCTGCTGCCTGATTTTCTTGCATCTCGCTTTCCGGGAACTTTAGACGAAATCGAGCAGGCCGTCAATACAGCCGGATCATGCAAAAGCCAGGAAGAAGCGGCTTTTGTTTTGAGACCGGAGATATCTCTTCCATCAGGGCTTCGCTGGCTGAGGCGGAGGATCCAATATGTAAAGGAGGCACTGACAATTCTGGCCGGACTTCTTGTGACCGAATGTGCTCCGGATCTTGAATCATTCCGCAATAAATTCCGCACAAACAGGGTGCTGATCAAATTGCGTGAAATGGGTCGGGAATATCTGCCATCCATGCCGCCTATTGTCGGATTCGGCCCCCGTTCCGGCAAGCGGTATTGCCACCTTGGGTTTTCCAACAATTGATGGGGACTGTTTATGCCCGTTTGATGGGGTAAAAGGCTTCCGTTCGCCAATTTTTTTATAAGAATGGAGGTTTTAGATGGCAGAAAACGAACTACAAGAGCAGGTGGCGCTATTTCGCTACGGGATTATCGCGGATTTTGTTCATTTGCCGCCCGGATCAAGAGGGCTTTACGCTCAGATCAGGAAGAAAGCAGGGCAGGAATATGTTATTCCCGGCTCCAGACGCACCCGTGTGGCTGAAGAGACGATCCGTTCATGGTTGAAAAAATACCGCAAGGGCGGTTTTGACGCCCTACTGCCCAAAGAGCGCACGGACAAGGGGGAAACGAGAAAGCTGCCCCTTGAGATTTCGGATTTACTTCTTGAGGCCAAAGAAAAAGAACCGGAACTAACCGTTCCGCTGTTAATCAAGAAAGTCAGAGCATCCGGCAACATTCCCGATGATGTTCGGATGCCCAGATCCACCGTGTATAAACTGCTGGCACGCCACGGGTTAACCCGAAAGATTACATCACCTGATAGAGACCATCGTCGCTTCGCCTACCTCAATGCCGGGGATTTGTTCATGAGTGATGTCATGTACGGTCCGGCGGTCAGGAAAAATGACGGCAGGAAACGAAAAACCTATCTCATCGCTTTTATTGATGATGCGACCCGGGTGATCCCCTATGCCGCTTTTGCCCATTCGGAAAATACCGCTGCCTTCATGGAGGTGTTGAAACAAGCCGTTTTAAGGCGAGGTATCCCCATGCGGCTTTTTGTGGATAACGGATCAGCTTTCCGGTCACAGCATTTATCCCTGGTCTGCGCAAAACTCGGCATAACCCTGATTCACGCCAGACCCTACCATGCAGCGGCCAAGGGAAAAATCGAGAGATGGTTCAGGACGGTACGATTGCAGTTTCTCCCGATGCTTTCGGAAAAACATATGTTGAATCTGAAAGCGATCAACAGAGCACTTTGGACCTATATCGAAACAGAGTACCACCGTTCGCCCCATCGGAGTCTCTGCGAAACGCCCCTTGATCGCTGGGCCAGAGTGGGTGAGAAGGTCCGATATCCCGAACCGGGCGATGACCTGGACGACCTTTTCCTTTTTGAATCAAAACGCAAAGTGCAGAAAGACCGTACCGTAAGTCTGAACGGTATGGCCTATGAAATTGACGCTTCCCTGGTGGGAGAGACCGTAACACTCCGCTACAACCCTTCCGAGCAGGGCAAAGAGATAAAGGTCTGTCACAACGGCCGTTTCGTCCAAAAGGCGAAACTGGTGGACACCTACGCCAATTGCTTTGTGAAACGTGATCGCCCGTCTAAAACCATTGAAGCACTTGATCCTGAAAAGGCCGTCGATCATAAGCGGGAAAGCAGACCCAAACAACCTGTTAACTTCAGCAGGATCTCCGAAGCCGAAAAGGGGGATGGCTATGTATAAAAAGGTCTATGGGCTGACCCACTACCCTTTTGAAAAAGATCTGGAACCGGACAAACTGTTTGGTTCAAAAGCTGCTGATGAGCTTGAAGCCCGGCTCCATTATCTGTTGAAGCTGCGCGGTATCGGGCTTGTCACCGGAGAAGTGGGCAGCGGGAAAACCAGTATCTGCCGAAAGATGGCCGCTTCTCTGAATACGGGTCTGTACCGGGTGTTTTACGTTCCTCTGACCACCGGCAATGTAACGGATATCTACAAATCCATTGCCTGGGAAATGGGGCTAACCACGGAACGGAGCCTGGCAGCCCTTTATCGTTCCATCCATATGGAGGTCAACCGACTCTGTCTGGAATCCAAAATCAGGCCAGTGCTGATTATTGATGAAGCGCAATACTTGAGAAACGAGGTCCTCGAAAACCTCAGGCTGCTGACAAACTATGAGATGGACTCACAAAATCGTCTCTGCATGATATTTGTTGGCCAGGCCGAGTTGAGGCGACGGCTTTCACTGTCCGTCCATGAGCCTTTGGCTCAAAGGCTTGTGGTGCGTTATCACATATCCGGTCTTGCAAAAGAGGAGTTGCTCCCTTATCTGAAACACCGGCTTGAGTTGGCCGGAACCCAGATGGATCTTTTTGAACAGCCGGCTCTTGAAGCGCTTTTTCAGGCGACAAACGGTCTGCCACGCAAAATCAATCTGCTGGCACACCTCTCATTGAATGTGGCGGCACTGCAGAATGCCCAGCTTGTATCGGCTGAACATATTCTTACCGCAGTGGAGGAAACGGGATAGTGCTAAACCTGCATGATCAGATTCGGTGAAACAGAGGCGAGCTCTGCTGAGGAGCAACTCGCCAAGGGATAGCCGGATAGGCGACGACGAAATATCGTCATCGGGAGGGGAGTCTTCGGGCTCCCCTTTTTTATGTGATATTTCCGAGGAGCCTTCATGCCTAAAAAAACCTCGGGGTTTGGGGCAGAGCCCCAAGGGTTTTCTCGAAACAGCACCCCGATCAGAAGATAGGCAGTCCGTCACGCATCGCCTTGCAACGATAAATCAATCAGGCAAAAACAAAATATTCTTCGTGCTTTATTGTGGACAATATCCGGTGGGATAATGTGAACGGCAACACTTCCTATCGGATATCCAGAGGCCAGGTACTCATCATAGCGCATCCATTGGCGGTGATTTTCAAAATACTTGATGGTTTCTCTCAAGGCTTTTTTCTGACCGCTCTTTAACTTTTTTCTTTTGTTCAAAATCTGTTTCATGCCTCCAATAACTCTTCCAACACGGCCCTGCAAAATTGCCATCAGATGGTCATATACCCATTTTTTCCCTTCGCGGGTGTTTTCACCATACAAGGAATTGGCCACTTTCCAAAGGTATTCTACGACATGTATAATGTCCAAAATACCCACCCATTTCACACCAGCCAACACGGTGCTCAATAGAGACCATAGGCACAGTGCACCATCCATGACCGCTACAAGAGATTTTCGGTTATCGGGGTTCCTGACTTTAGCATCCTTTAAAATTTCCATCATGACGTCTTTCTTGGATCGTTCCAAACTGGCTATTCGACGAGGATTTGATGCGCGTATGGGAGATGCCTTAACATCTTGTTTATTCGGGGTATCTGTTTCTTCTTTGCTTTTTTCCGGATAAACGAGATTTTCGGCAACTTCACGAGGTGTTCGTACCTTGGGATCAACTGTATAACTGACCCCTACAATGGCTTCTTTTGTTTTCTGGCGCTTTTCTCCTTTTCCAAGCCGGGCCTGTATCTTGGCAGCCTCTTGCTTGATGACAGGAACGCCTTTTCCATCGAAACCAATTACCTGAACGCTGCCTTCGCTTTCCGGACTCGGAGGCTCCTACTCTCA
>ADZZ01000349.1 GCA_000179315.1 delta proteobacterium NaphS2 | reverse complement strand
AGGCCCGAATGGCCGTATTTCTCTCGACGGATGGATTCGATTGGTTAAGAAAACCACGATCACATCGTGGTAGAGGTCCATCCACAAAGACGTTCCCGTAAACCCCAGATGTCCAACGGAGCCAGGCGAAAAATGACGCCCGGCACTTGAACCGGTGGGGGAAGGCGTATCCCACCCCAGCGCCCAGGTGCTGCCGGACACGAGGGATTGTCTTTCAAAAAATATTCTGACGGTTTTTGGTTGAAAACAGTCTTCCCGCAATCCCCGATAATGTTGATTCAGCAGCTTGGCCAAACCATAAACCCCGGCCGCAGTCCCGAACAGACCGGCATGCCCGGAATATCCACCCAGGACCCAGGCATTTTCATCATGGACTTCTCCTTGAATGATCCGTTTTCGCCATGGGCAGTTCTCAGTCGCCGCGAATTCCTTCTTTTCCCGCTTTTGACAAATTGTGTCAAAAAAAATGGCCTTATCCAAATGAAAGCGGTTTAAAAAAAATGGCACCGAGGAGTTGCTCCAAGGAAACCCCGCTGACCTTTTCAATGATCCACTCGAGCATCATGTACCCCAGGTCACTGTAAACGGCACGTTTTCCCGGTGGATATGCCAAAGTTATTTGAAGAAGTTTCTCCCTCAAAAGCGTTTTTCGCTTCCGCGGTTCTTCGCGTACAAGATCGCGGTAAAAAGGCATCCAGTCGGGAAAACCGGCGCAGTGGCTCAGAAGAAATCGCAGGGTGATGTGTGCTTTGTCCGTCGGTACGGAGATTTGGAGCAGGTCGCCAAGGGATTGGTCAAGATGAACAACGCCCTCGTCAAAAAGCTTCATAATCGAAAGGGTCGTGGCCAGCGGTTTTGTCAGGGACGCCAGGTCAAAGGGCGTATCTTTTTTCATGGGAAAAGGCGTCGGCAGCAGAATCCGATGGCCTGTTTTCTCAAAAAAAACAATTTCATTTTTTTGAGCAACCAGCAGCACCGCACCGGGATAAACACCCTCCCGGGCCCCCTCGATCAGAAGCTGTTGCACAGCGGAACAACTTTTCATCATTGGCATGTTTTAAATCTTTGCGGGTTTGGAGCGGAGCCATTTTACCCCTTTTGTCAAAACGGCTAACATAAATCTCCACCGGAGTAAACCGATAACTGCAAACCGCAACCGGCTGTGCTTTTTGGTTGCGGCCACGCACCATAGAGGCTATATTGTTTGGCTGAAAACACTTCGTTTGCTGTCAGATTGCAACTTTTTGGGAGGTTCCATGAAATACATATTTTTTTTAGCAATTGTCCTTGTGGCGTTACTGTGTTTATGGTTCACCGGCTGTAAAACGCTTTCACTGCCGACCGGAAAAGGCTATACGGAACTCTGCCAGACTTACGTGGGACATGACAGCATCAGACTCACTAACGCATGGGGTCCTCCCGGAAGAATATTTAACGCACCAAAAGGGGAAAAGGTGTTCGTATATGTTGAAACAAAGGATGAGTATACCATGAACCCCCTGGCCCATGCCGCCTTAATCGAATACCCTCCCAATATTGACAGACGAAAATCGACGCCCGGCGAAGCAACACAAAACGTTGTCGGTCAGTCGGTTTTCGCCATGGATTACTGCATCACCTATTTTGAAATTGATAAGAAAGACAAAGTGAAACAGGCCTATTGGAAAGGGAATTGTAGATCACTGGAAAAAACCGAGGCCAAATAGGTAAGGTATTCGAATGGCCTCTGCAGTCTGGATCACCGACACCAATACGGTTACAGCGCTGGGACAAAACCTTGAAGATCTCTGGCAGGGGCTTTTATCGGGTCATTCCGCCATTGTCCCGGTTGATCGATTTTCGGTAGCAGGGTACAAAAGCGCCTATGCAGCAACCATCAAAGACCTTAGCTGCGAAGGCGCCCTCTCATCTTTTCACAGTCTTCTTCCCCGCCTTTTTCGTGGCATGGAAACCGTACCGGCCGATGCCCGCCTTTACACGGCCACTGCCAAGGCCGGCATTGACAATCTGGAGCGCCTGCGCCGAAGTACCTCTGCAAATGTTTCCGATGTCCTGATAAGCGCTGTCGCGGACCGGGTAACCCGTCAACTGGGGTTGAGGGATACGGGAACCAACATTTCGGCTGCCTGCGCTTCTTCCGCCATTGCCATCGCCAAAGGGGCCGCCCTCATAGCCGCCGGGCGGGCGGAATGTGTACTCGTCTGCAGCATTGACCTGGTCACGGAATTCGTATTTTCAGGGTTTTCAGCCCTTGGCGCCCTCTCTGCAACCCCGTGTATGCCCTTTGACCGCGATCGAAGCGGTCTGACCTTGGGGGAAGGGGCCGTTGCCCTGTTGCTCATGAAGGCTGAACGCGCTAAAAAGGAGGGACGGCCCCATCTGGGAACGGTCCTTGGCTGGGGGGTGGCCAGTGACGGCTTTCACGTGACCGCGCCCGATCCAAATGCACGTGGACTCCTGATCGCCGTTAAAGAAGCGATGACCCGGGCAAATCTAACGCCTGAAAACATTTCGGCCGTTTGTGCACACGGCACGGGAACGATTTACAATGACCACATGGAACTGACGGCTTTTGATCAGCTTTTTAACGACCGAAAGGTGCCCATTTATTCCATTAAAGGTGCTATCGGACACACCGTGGGGGCGGCCGGCGGCATCGAAGTGGCAGTGGGTTTGAAATCTCTTTCGGAAGGAATCGTGCCACCCACCGTGGGTTTTGGAAAAGGGGATGCGCGTGCGGCGGGAAGGGTTTCTTTTAAGCCTGCTCTCCTTCCCGGAAATCATATCCTATCCACCAATTCCGGTTTCGGGGGAATCAACGCCGCCCTGGTCCTGACCAAAGGCCAAGGAGCGTAGATGCCCTCTATTACCGGAATCGGCTGGATTTATGCGGGAAATTCAGGGGAGGGCCGCAAGAATACCCTGTTTAAAGAGGGTTCAGGCAAACTGCCGGCCATTTCCCGCAAGACTTTCTTCCGGGCACCCTACCCCCGGTTTAATCGCATGGATGAATTTTCCAGATTGGGCGTCTCCGCAATCGGGCTGGCCCTCCGGGATGCGGGCATGGATGACCGGACGGCCAAAAGAGCGGTGGGCGTTGTTGTCGCAACCGTTTATGGATGCCTCCACACGGATCTCGATTACTTTGAAACCGTTATTCCTGAGCAAGGGGCGTTTGCCAGCCCGGCACTTTTTTCATATACGCTGCCCAACTGCTTTCTGGGGGAAGCCGCCGCCCGATTCGGGCTTACAGGCCCAGGCTATGTGGTCTCCCGATCCGACGACACCGGACTTTCAAGCGTAAAAGCCGTTCTGGAAGACATGGACTGCATGGGACTAAAAACCGCACTGGCCGGTACCTGCGACTTGGGACGTCCACCGGGCTTTCCCGTTGGTCCCGACATCACACCCGGTGCCCTTTTTATGGTGTTGGAATCACAGCCCCGGACCGAATTTGATTGCTACGGAACCATTCAGCTGAACCGTGCCCAGGAAATTTTATTTAACGGCAGCAACGTATCGGATTTAAGATCATTGATGGAAGCCTGTTTGAAACGGATGCGGAATTCAGGAAAATGACCGACCCTTCCATCCCCCATCCCCCATTCCCCATCCGGATATTGGTCGTCATTCCCGTCTATAACCACGGGAAAACCTTGCGAAGCGTGGTCAAAAAAACATTGCGGCGGCATGGCCCGGTCATGGTGGTGGATGACGGCAGCACCGATGAAGGGTGGAAGGCTGTTTCCGACCTGGAAATTCACGGGATCCGTCATTCACGCAACCTTGGAAAAGGTTGCGCCATCCTGTCCGCCGCGAAAAAGGCCGAAAAACTGGGGATGACCCATTTGGTGACCCTGGATGCCGACGGACAGCACGATCCGGACGATCTGCACCTTTTCATCTCGTCCATACACCGATCCCCCCGCGCTATCGTGGTGGGAAAGCGCAATTTTGATATGGGCTACGTCCCGTCCGGAAGCCGCATCGGCCGCCGCATCTCAAACTTCTGGCTGTGGGTTCAGACCGGCCGATCACTGGGAGACACCCAGAGCGGTT
>ADZZ01000350.1 GCA_000179315.1 delta proteobacterium NaphS2 | reverse complement strand
ATCGAGAGAAACATCGTATTTCACGGAAAGACCGGCGTAGGGAAAACAGGCCTGGCCGTCGGCATACTCCGTCAAGCCATTATTGCCGGGTACCGGGGGCGTTTTTATAATGTTCAGGATTTGCTGGATCAACTCTATGCCTCTCTCGCCGATCGATCCACCCCCAAACTACTCAATGCCCTGTGCCGATATGATCTGCTGTTGCTCGATGAACTGGGATACCTGACCCTGAAAAAGGAGCAAATGAACGCCTTTTTCAAACTCATGAAAGAGCGATATGAAGCCGGGCGGCCCACCATTATTACGACCAATCTCCAGCCTGAACAATGGTATTCCCTCCTTGAACCAAAGGACATGGTCGATGCTCTGCTGGATCGCCTCAACCATCGGTGCATCAATGTTCATATCGATGGGCCTTCTCTCAGAAAAACAGATGCCGGCTAATCCATTTTTCTAAGCCGATCTAAACCCTCTCAAACCTCATGATGCCACATGGCTTTCAATTATCTGTAAACCTATAAGAAAAAAACCCTTTTCAAGACCTCTTCTCAAAAAACACCGCCTCTCACATTCCAGTTTATTCTGCAGAAGCAACAGAACAACGCGCAATCACCGGTTCCGTTACGATTAGCAAAACTGGTTCTGTTTTCGTTAGCGGCCAAGGAAGATCTTGTTTCGACCGATTCCTTTGAAATTATAGAAGATGGATCCCCCGCTCATGGTCATGTCGATGCGGTAATGACAGCCATGAGACGATTAGATTTCTCAAAACTTATTTGTTCAAGACGTTCCACTAAGCGGGATTTGGTTGTCGCCATGGTTGCGGCGCGCATTCTCCAGCCAAAACCAAAATTGGCAACGACACTTTGGTGGACTGACACGACATTACCGGAAACGCTGGATGTCACTGATGCAAGCGAAGACGATCTTTACGATGCCATGGACTGGCTGTTAGAACGTCAGGGCGGCATTGAAAATAAGTTGGCGGATCGCCACCTTAAAAACGATGCTCTGGCTTTGTACGACCTGACTTCGAGCTATTTCGAAGGCCAGACATGTCCACTTGCAGCGCTGGGGCACAACCGGGATGGAAAAAAGGGCAAACTCCAGGTCAACTATGGTTTGCTTACCAATCGAAAGGGCATCCCCGTGTCGGTATCGATATTTGAAGGCAATACGGGAGACCCGAAGACCCTCATGCCACAGTCGAAAAGTCGAGAGGAGTTGGCATAAAG
>ADZZ01000351.1 GCA_000179315.1 delta proteobacterium NaphS2 | reverse complement strand
TTTCGCTCCGAAGCAAAATAGTCATCCTGTGGGCGACATCCGGATTAAGGTCCAGCTCCGCGGCGATTTGCCTGTTGGATAGGTTTAGTCCCATGAGGTATAACATGACGATCCATACTCTGATGGGATGGTGTTTTCTTGCCAGAATGGTACCCGTAAAATCGTTGAAACGGCAACCGCAGTTATTGCATTTATAGTTCCGACAAAGCGGAGCATTACGTTTGTGACCGTTCTTTTTGACCCGGTTTGAGGTACATTTTGGACAACAAATACCACATGGCCACTTCTTTTCTCTGAAGAATTCGTAGCACTTAGCGGGGTCGATGAGTTCAAGGATTCCAATCTCCGGATTTGTAGACGATTTTGTGGTCATGGCTATCTGCATATTTAAGTGGACAGAAAGCCATCTTATTTATACCAAATCTGAAGAAATTCCCAGCGAAAATGACTTTTTCAATCAAATTATTTACAGCACGGGAAATCGTCGTATGAGCCTTCCTATTTTGAATCATTAGCCAATCATTGGCCATCCTTCTGAATTTCTTCAAAATTCTCCAACCATTTATTAAAAAGAGGACATTCTCTGCGAATCTTTTTTATGCCGATTGCTTTGGCAATGGTTACACCCATCGTTGTTTTAAGAAACTTTCCATTGGGTGACCAGGCATCCAGACGTTTAGAAGGAGCTGTCAAGGGATCATTATTGATGGCTTCCGGCGAACCAAACTGCGAGATAACCGTTGCGACTTTGGATTCATTTATTCCCAGTTGCCCTGCAAGAATTGCGGGATCACTGAAAAGCAGTGCCTCAAATTCATACACGGCTACAAAAGGTATAAATCGGCGTTCTGCCTGTTGTTCAGGAAAAAGCGAAACAACCTGTGTCCTGGTAGCGTTATTAATCGTATCGGCAATTTGTGCAGGGGATGCTTGCTGTGATACCAAATCAAGCCCAGGCCATTCTTTGGTTCCGTAATAATCGATAAATGTCGTAACATAGGTATCAGTTCGTTGTTTTAAATGAAGCGCCAGATCCCGCTTAACCCGGGAAAAACGGACATCACCACCTTTTTGACCGGGCTTGGATACCTATGTGGCACGTATCCCTATGTTTTTAGTCCCTATATATGGTGCTAAGAGTCTGTCCGTTAATAACTTGAACATTTAGGGCGAATAGAATAGTTCCATTCGCCATGAAAATCGGCCTTAAACAAATTGACGTTCTCAAGTTCGGTGTCAGTTACTTTGATCCCCTTTGGATAACTGTTGGAGTCAATCTCAGCCTGAATCTTAAGGCCTTGTCGAGTGGTTGTGTTGGCTATCAGATTCACAATTACCTCGTGACTCGTCAACGGCTTGCCACGCCAATTCATGCTGATATGACTGAACATTCGATGTTCAATTTTATTCCATTTGCTTGTGCCAGGAGGGAGATGGCACACGGAGATTTCAAGACCTTGGTCATCTGCAAACCGTTGAAGTTCAATTTTCCAAAGCCGAATTCGATATCCGTTACTACCGCCTCCATCCGCCGTTATGAGAAGTTGTTTTGCTTCCGGATAAGTTTGCTGGCCCATTCTTTTCCACCAACGACGGATACTCTCGACAGCAAAGGATGATGTGTCATGATCAATGCCAACGCTGACCCAGCCAACATTTGCTGTCTGATCATATACACCATATGGGTTAACCTTGCCCAAATTTTTGTCAGCAAAATCGTGTACTCGGACAGAATCCGGTTGTCCTTTTGGTTGCCATTCCCGGCCTGCGTTTTTAAAATCTCCAACAAGCTCCTTTTTCTTGGTGTCAACAGAAATAACCGGTTGGTTATTCTCCTGAAATACTTTTACCTGGTTGTAAATATAGCGAAACTGGGCATCGCGGTCCGGATGACGGGAACCTTCACGAACCTTGCGGTTCGCTTGGAGACTGTAACCCAAATCGGCCAACAGTTCCGATACCTTTTGCCGACCGATTTTGTGCCCCATAACCTGCAAAGCTCTCGACAGCTGCCTCGTGCTTTTGCATGTCCAGCGCAGTGGCGATTCGGGATCGCCTCGGGTGGTTGGTTCAACCATCCCTTCCAAGTCACGAAGGATGATCGGGTTGACCTTGGTAATAGGTTTTCGACCACCCCCTCTGGCCCGTGTTCGATTGGTAGCAGGCTTTGCAGCATTTGACGGTTCAATTTCTTTGAGGCCCTGATAAATAGTTGTTCTTGAAAGGCCTGTAGCCTTGGAAACAGCTGATATACCACCACGACCAAGAGATTTTGCCTCTGCGGCAGCCCACAGGCGACGGCCTTTTTCATCAAGAATTGGAAGGAGCGTATTAAACTTTTCATTCACTATCGGTTCGATTTTATTTTCCATAAATTACCGATAGCATAATGACGCTATTTGTTCAAGTTATTTATGGACAGATTCTAAGATGCTCTCAATAAAAATCTGCTCGGTCTTGCCCTCCACAATGGCGATCACCTCAATGTAATTACTCATAGACCGGCCCTCCTGCAATTACATTCTTTGACCAGAGTTCGCCGACCGAATAATCTTCAAGCCATGCTGAAAAATCCTCTTCCTTAAGCCGTTCAAAGGTTGAGGCACCATCTTTACGATTCACAACAATGATATCATTAATGCTAAATTGGTCTATAAGCGCAGGAGACTGGGTTGCCACAATGACCTGGGTTTGTTTTGAAGCCGCCTGTATCAATTCAGCAAGCACCACTATGGCTGCCGGATGCAATCCCAATTCCGGTTCATCAATAATAATTGTGGAAGGGGGGCTCGGTTGCAACAGTGCAGTGGCAAGACAGATAAAACGAATAGCACCGTCCGAAAGGTGATAGGGCTGCATTGGGAAATCCGACCCTTTCTGGTGTCAGCTCAATCGGACTTTTTCCGCTTCCCCCAATTTCTGCACATCCAACCGGAAGTCATTAAAAAAGGGGATAACCAAGCGGATCGCATCAACAACTTTTTTATAATAACCAGAAAAGAATTGATCCTTTTTAAGGTTCAACAGGAACGGTGCAATATTGGCAGCATCACCCCGCAGCTTATGACAATCTTCCACGATCTCTGAACGACGCATGGGGGCGTGCTCACCGGTATCATGAAAATGGTAAACCATCCAATTGGCAATGGATTCATAAACAAAATATCCTACGCCGTCATATTGTTTATTCATTGATTTTTCATTGCGCATGTCATACAGACGGCTCTCTTTTGATGGTCCACCATAAGAGCGCCACCCTGTAGTTACGTATTTTCGTTCTTCGTTGACCAGGAACGCCTCATCCGCTGTTGGGGTAAGTTCAAACTTGTAGGAATTAGAGCCGGTTGAAAAAGAACTTAAAGAAGCAAACTCGAATTCCATATTGATTGCGGATGTGACTTTAGGACCATTAAAAAGAAAATTATCAGCGCCACCACGCTCAAGGATGAATTTGCTAAAATTTTTTTGTGTCATCGCCATCAACATGCGGAAAATCTGGACAAAGTTACTTTTCCCTGCACCATTGGCACCAATAATCACATTCAAATTTCCCAATCTGAATTCATTGAGCTCCTTAATGGATTTGAACCCTTTCACGGTTATTTTTTCTAAACCACCGTTCATGGCATGACCTCCAAACAGTATGCTTTCAAAATAATTTTAAGACGTTCTAAATGATCCTCTCTGAAGCGGATGCTGGTTTTTTCGTCACCAGGTGATATTGGGATCTCATAATTTTTTGTATCGGCAATTTTGTCCTTCAACTTATCCATTGATTCATCCACGGTTGTGATAAATTCATGGTATTTGGCGGCACACAGAGGACAAAGAGCCAGATACTGATCTCCATGTCCTTTGGGCAGACACTTACGCGAGAGTATGAGGGTCATAGTCATCAGGTTTGTTGATACAGAGAAACGAACCGCATGAAATGCCGCTGGCTATATTTAATAGAACACTCTTTGCCTGCCAGTTTTATTTTTATTTCAATAGATTGTGCTTTCCTGCCGCCCTCCTCAAATTCAGCGACTTTATCCTTAATGTCATCTATCCATTCAAGACTGGCGTGTTTCAACTTTGCCATGGTATCGGCACTGACGCAGAGCATGTTGCCGGCATCATTAAGATAGTCAGCGTTGCTGTATGACAACAAACTGCATGCCTCAAAGTAATTTTCCGCATTACCTTCGGAATTGGCAGCCGCTTTGGGAAAGGTCGTGCCCGTAATCTGGCACCTACCATGGTATTGCTCGTAGAGAATTTTGCGTGCCTCTTTGTTAGCTGGTCGATCGCGAACCGGAGAGAAACGGTCGACATGAGGAGTTGTCAAGTGTTCCCCAACCCTTTTAGTGACGGCATCATTAAGTTTATTCCCATAACGATCAGGATTTCTGACCCCCCCATCACTATTTCCGTTCTCGGAGGGAGGGCGCCCGCCCTGAGGCCTGCACATATTATTAAGCCCCTCGCTAAACGACGGCGCAGGCCCCGGTGGACTCGTTCTTGGTACGAGTTTTTCAAACCCTTCAAGCTCATCATCCGAGGCATTGGCGATCCACTCGAACAAGTCTTTTTTTCGAGGATTGCCTTCGGATAAAATATCTGCGGCTTTAACTTTTTCTGTTTTTCTCATTCCGAGAAAATCGGCCAGCTTTTCATCTCGCTCGAATTGATCGGGAAGTTCCTCGAGACTTATTTCTGCTGGCTTTTTAAATCCATTTTTTTCAGTTGGCAGCCATGAAGAGTTAATCAATAATTTCCCGAATTCTTCAGATACAAACTCCTCTTCTTTATAACGCACATTCCGCACCTGCTGTACGAGTTTTCTGAATTATAAAATCGTCAATAAAACCAATATGTTGTCGATTTTTCTGGACATTTGTTTCCTAATAATCCATAATACGCTCAAAACTCTATTTTTTGGGGCCGTTTATGGAGCAATTGAATGTCATTACGAAAAGGGTCGATGTTCTTCCCATGGTAAAGTACTACATTGATCAGCTCGGGATCTATGGGCTTTTTTCGAAATACGTCAAGAAGCCGGAACAATCGCCAGTTGATCCTGCTCAAATTCTTTCGGTTGTGGTAGCCAATATCATATGTGCATCACAACCCCTTTATAAAGTTGAACAATGGGCCGCTGATTACATGGATGGACTAAGTGAATATGGGCTCAACGCTTCAATGTACAATGACGATCAAATTGCCAAAAAGCTTGACTGTCTTTTCAAAGCAGACCGAAATTCCTTTATGTGTGAATTGAGCGCAAATGCCATTGGAGTATATCTGCTTGAAACAAGACAGATCCATAATGACAGCACATCGGTTACTTTCACCGGCGAATATGAAAATCAACACCCCGGAGCCGTTAAACTGAAATACGGTTTTAACAAGGACCATCGGCCTGACTGCAAACAAATCGTTTTTGGTCTGAATATCACGGCTGATGGAAATGTCCCCTTATCATTTGAATTGTTTGATGGAAACCGCACTGACGATACAACCCATGTCCCCAATTGGAATGCCCTCCGGGAATTCCTGGGAGAGTCGGATTTTATTTATATTGCCGACTGCAAACTATGTTCACAGAAAAATCTGGACCATATCCATGAACACGGTGGAATATTTATTACGATCGTTCCCAAAAACCGATCTGAAGTCAAACAGTTCCACGAATTTCTAAAAACAAACTCCATCGAATGGCAATATGCCTATGAAACGCCAAACAGCCGAAAAAAAGCAGAAACCATCCTATACAAAACATACGAAGGCGAGCCTTCCAAAAATGGATATCGTATCATTTGGGTTCACAGCAGTGCCAAAGAAAAACAGGATAAAAGCCGCCGAGACAACAGGATCGCCAAAGCCGATCTCCAACTCACTGAACTTTCTTCCCGGCTCAATCAATACAACCTCAAGACAAAGGAACAGATTGAAAAGGCAATCAAGAAGGCAACCAAAGGTACATTTGATCTTTTCCAAATTCAGCTCATCGAGGACAAACAAATTGTTCAGCGCCAGATAGGTCCTGGAAAGCCGGGACCGAACACACAATACAAAGAAGAAGAAAATATATCCTACTGCCTCGAGTGGGAATTGGATCACAAGGCCATAAACAATCTGGCTGCCCGTGATGGCATTTTCCCTCTCATTACAAACGCTGAAATGGAAGCGGCAGAAGTCCTTAAAGCCTATAAAAATCAACCGTATCTGGAAAAAAGAATGTACACCCCTGATGGCCACCCAAAATCCCCCACTTGTGGCCACCTCAAAATCCCCCACCCAGCCAGTCTGATTTTCCAGTAGAGATTGCTGAAAAAGGCGACAGAACGTAACTACTCCCATTTGTGAAATCCACGAATGGGGGAAGGAAGGATGAACGTTTTGAAGCCGAATTTGAAAGCAACAGTCATAACATTACTGGAAAAGGGACTCAGTCAACGCGAGATCAACCGGAAGACCGGGATCAACCGAAAAACCATCCGGAGATATGCTCAGCTGCATCATCGGGCAATTTTTGAAGAAACTGAGTCTTCAATCTACCCCACTTTAGAAGGGGTGGACACCGGGTCTTCGGTTCTTCCTGTTCAAAATCCCCCACCCCGGCCACCGGCTTTGGAGAACCCTCCGAAGAATGGTTCGGCCTGCGAACCGCATCGAAAGTGGATTGAAGAACAACTGAGGCTGGGTCGAAACGCCATGGCCATCTACCAGGACCTGGTGGAACTGTTCGCATTCACGCATCAATACAACAGCGTAAAGCGGTTCGTTCGAAGACTCAAAAAAAAGGACCCGCGTCAGTTTGACCGACTTGAATTTCTTCCCGGAGAAGAGGCCCAGGTTGACTATGGAACAGGAGCGCCGACGCTTCATGACAGCGGAAAACATCGCCGGCCTCGCTTGTTTGTCATGGTGTTGAAATATTCCGGGCGGGCCTTCCGGAAAGTGGTGTGGAAATCGAGCAAGGAAACATGGTGCAGGCTGCATGAGGAAGCATTCCGGTATTTTGGCGGATGCCCGGGATATGTAGCCTTGGATAACCTTAAGGAAGGCGTGATCAAGCCTGATATTTATGATCCCGAGCTTAATACGTTATATGCCGCGATGTTGTCTCATTACGACGTTGCGGCAGACCCGGCAAGGGTGAAGGATCCGAACCGAAAAGGGACGGTGGAAAACGGGGTTAAGTACACACAGAATACCGCCCTGAAGGGCCGGAAATTCGATTGTATTGACGCTCAGAATGATTGGCTCATGCATTGGGAAAAGCGCTGGGCGGCGCCTCGCATTCATGGCCGGGCCAAAAGACAGGTTGAAGAAATGTTCCAGGAGGAAAACCCTGCCTTCTGCCTTTGCCCTTGTCGCCGTTTGTGTATTTTCGACAGGAAATCCGGACGGTTTACGATGACGGCACCATCCAGTTGGACAATTGTTACTACGCCGCCAATCCGGCGCCCCTTTACAGTCAGGTGGTGGTAAGGGTCTATGACAAAGAGATCGAAATCCTGGACCCGCAACGGATGGAAGTGATTCGCCGCCATCCAAAGGGTCGTATGCCGGGGTCCCTTTTGATGGAACCGCGGGACCGAATTTTTAATCCCTCCCGGCAAACGGACAGGTTGCTGGCACGGGCCGAAGCCATTGGACCCCATACATTCTCATTGTGTGAAACGTGGTTTACCGAAGAAGGCCGAAGCGGCCAGCGCCGGATGTATGGCCTGATCAATCTGGTCCGGCACTACCCGGCAAGGTATGTGGAAAAAGCCGCCGAACTGGCAAAGGCAAACGGATTGAAAAGCTCCAAGGCATTGCGGCGTATGGTGGAGCGCATGGCGGAGGATGAAAAGACAGAACCACTCACCCAGGACCATCCCCTGATTCGGCCGGGAGAAGACTATGCGGTTTTCTGGAATCAACATGCTGCTGGAGGATCATCCCGACCGATTGTTACCGAATCTCGGGTAAAACTGTCTCAGGTTTGGGAACAGGCCAGCTGGCTGGAGGTGATAAGGGTTTTTGACCTTGAGGTGGATCCTAAAAGGAGCCGCCGGGACGATGAAATATGGATCAAATCGCCCTTTACCCATGAAGAGAAGGCCTCAATGCATGTCAGTTTGTCGGAGAACATTTTCAAGGACTTCAGTAGCGGCAAAGGGGGTGGCATCATGCAGTTCTGCCGGGAGATGCTGCTCCAAAAAGGCCGGGAAATGACCATGTCCGAGGTGGCCCGGTGGATGGTTAAAGAAGGGATTGCGACGGCAAATCATCCGAAAAGTTTGGTCAAACAGAAAGAGAAAGCCGCAAACACAGGTACAAATCCAGCCATTAAAATCGATTTGCGTCGTTATTTGCGAACCGATCATCCTGAGTTATGCAGGCGGGGCATATCGGCCACCACCTGTCGATACCTGGGGTGTGGGTTTCTCCCCCGGCGGTCATGGGCGAAGACAGGTTCACCGCTTAACTCGCGGCTGGTGTTTCAGGTCCGTGGTGTAAGAGAAAATGGCCAGGGTCTTCAACCGGTGATTCTCACCCATACGGGACGAGCACTGAGTATGGAACAAGAAGAGCTCAATGGAAAATACTGGAGTTATCCGTTTAAGAAAGCCTGGGAGATCTACAACCAGGATAACATCCTGCTGGATGAAGCGGCACTGGGTCAAACAAATATGTTCGGCTTGATCCTGACAGAAGGATTTTTCGACGTAGCAAAGCTTGTGGAGGCCGGTTGCCGCAATGCCGTGGCGCTAATGGGAAATGCCATCTCCTTGGGGCAGATCGAGCGGTTGGTGTGGATCCGTTCCCGGGTTCGGTTTCCTCGCATCCTGTTGTTTTTGGACCGTGATCCGGCGGGGAAAACTGGGGCTTTGCAGGTACGGGAAAGGCTCTTTCACCACGGTTTTCCCGTCACTGTATTTGACTGGGAACAGTTGGTGTCTTTCAATGGTGAGAAACCCAAGCCCATTCCGGAATCCATAAAGGACCCGGCGGACATGTCGGTGGAACAGATTCAAACACTACGCAGGCACGGGATATTTTGAAAACAGGATGAAGGAGGAAACATGAACATGTCACTGGCTGAAATGGAAAAGCATCTCAAAACCCTCCGGCTCCATGGTATGATCGCCACCCTGGAGACCCGAATCGTCCAGGCCAATCAGGGCGCTTCTTTTACTGAGGTCTTTGCCTGTCTGATCCAGGACGAACTGGATTACCGAAAAAGTCGCCTTACACAAACGCGCCTCAAGGCATCCGGTCTCACGGAGCAACCCACCCTGACCGAGTTTGATTGGGGCTTCAATCCGAAACTGCCCAAGATGGACATCTATGAACTGGTGAGCGGAAAATTTATCCGGGAGGGACACGATGCGCTTTTAATCGGATCCCCAGGGACAGGGAAAAGTATGATCGCCAAAACGGTTGCTAACGCCGCCATCCTTGCGGGATACAAAGTGGTGTACCGGGAAGCCCACACCTTTTTCGAGGATCTTTTTGAAGCCACTCAACTTAAACGGAGGAAAAAGATCAGCAAACTTTTTTCCGAAACCGATCTGCTGATCATCGATGACTTGTTTTTGCGCAAGAAAATGCCGGAACAAGCCGCTGATGATTTGCTGGAAATCATTCTGAATCGGTATTCCGCAAAAAAAAGTACGCTCCTTACATCAAATCGACTCGTTGAAGACTGGGGTAAGCTTCTCAGGGACAATACAGCATCTTCGGCCATACTCGACCGCCTGCTTCATCACGGGCATCTCCTGAAGTTCGAGGGAAAAAGCTACCGCCTCAAAGAAGCAGCATCGAGGATATCGCAAAGTAAACAAAAAAAGCAGGATGAAAAAGGAAAGAATATGGACCTTTCTAAAGAAGATTTGTAAACTGAAACCGTCCTGTCGCCGGGGGATTTTGACCCGGCCACAAGTGGGGGATTTTCAGGTGGCCATCCAGGTACACGGCCAAGTCCATTTTAAAGGTCGCTCCCGTTTTTCTCAAAAAGACGGAGCGAATCGAGGCGATGACCTTTCTCTATTTCATCGCACTAATGATTGTCAGCCTTATGGAACGTAATATTCGAAAGAATATGGCTGAGCAAGGGGTTGAAAAACTGCCCATTTTACCCAACGGCATGAATACCAAAAAACCAACATGGAACAATCTCAACTACTTTTTTAAAAATGTTCATCTCAGCATGGTTGAAAAGCAAGACAAAATCATTCAAACAGTTACAAAGGGTGTCACCCAGTTGCACGAATTTGTGTTGAAATTATTAGGTGTTCCGCCGTCTGTATACGCTGCTATCCAAGACCGATGGTGGCTTTTCAAAAACTCGGAATTAGGTCAAAATTTGAACTCAACATAATTCGGAAAACTACGCTCTAATCGTGCGAAATGTAAGTTATAAGTGCTTGCGTTGGGCGAAAAGTCCTGCCTGCTTGATCTTAAAATCTTGCCCTTGATACAACGACTATAAGGTAGACAAATTTTATTCCAGATAATTTGGCTCTTCTCTAACGATGGCTTCAGAAGAGCCTGTGATAGTCCTTCTACGCTAATATCAGGATCGAATCCCCTTAGCCCACGCCTGTATCCTGATTTATATTCAAGCTTGACGTAATCGTGTGAACCAATCCAAGGTCTTCATTTTACGCGTATTTCTGAAGAAACTCCCAGATTGGCAAAAATCTCCAACGCTGATTCCTGGTAGCTCGAGCTGACAAAGCCAACCTCAGAGTTCTCTGAAAAATAAATTTCCAAGAGTTTTTCCTGAAAATACAAGGCATCAGATTGACGATAAGTTTCATCACTGGAGGTAGGTGACCATGACAGAATGAATGGCGTCTCTTGGAGAGCTTCTTTCAATCTTTTTCGTTTTTCTTGAGAGTCGGTTTGAAAAGCTTCTAGGATTTTTTCAATATCACGCTCATGCTCATCAGTTTTGGGAAGGCTCGGTGATGTGTATTTGGGGATCACATGCTTGATAACCTCGGCAACGATATCGAATTCTGGAACTTTCAAATCAGATAGCAGAAATTGGCGTGCTTTATCATGGTTTGCAATCTCCGTTTTTACAGTTTTCAGTTGGGCGTCAATAAGCGTCTTCGTAGTTAAATAGACGTTCGGTTTTTCGTCATCATCAAAAGGCCTTACGTGTGAGCCATCTTGTATTCGTATGAATGGCTTTTTTCTAAGTGGACCGTCAGCATCCCAATAGCTGCCTGATCCCTTTTTCCACAGAGCTTTTTGATTTGGTAGTTGTGTATAAAAGTCGATTATCCATTGATCACTTTGATTAGATAGAAATGCTAAATCTATTCTTCGAGCAAATCCATCCGGCGTCAGCTCATCGACTTTTAGCTCTTCGCGAAAATACTTCCAAAGCTCATGTCGCCCTTTATCAGTTATATCACCATGAACCCATTTCAGTTCTTTTTGGTAAAGTAGCCTTAGCTGTTCCTGTCGAAGCAATTTCCTCAACCAGTCTGCACTGGCCAGCTTGGCATTCCCGGCTGAAACAAACGAACCATCATCGGCCGGTATAAGTTCCAAAGCGGTAAAAGCCTCTTTTACAGATTTGGCGATGGGATAATACATATTATTTTCATTTAGTAACAAAACGGATTTGGCAAGGGAATGCAGAAAGGGAACTGATAGTTGTTCGTTTTCTTTGAGTATAGGTAGGGATTTGAGTATAGGTAGGGAGCTATAAACAAGCTCCCCTACACATGGCATCAGCCATTCACGGTTCCATGGCGTATCCTGGATATCTTCCCGGGAACTTGGAAGAATAAAATCGGCATTAATAATGAACGGAAATCCAGTATCGTAGCGTACAGGTAAATAAGCAAATAATTTTCCTGCACTGTTTGGCTTATCACCTACAGGAAATGCAATGGAAACTTCACGTTCTTCTACATTATTTCTTTTTTCATGATTTATTTCTTCTGGTTTATTAAAGACTCTTTTAAATAAAAGAAACTCAAATATTTCATCATGTCCATTTTTATTTGTGAGCAGTTGTATGTTCGGTTCGGAGGTGTCATCTTTAATCACAGTGAATCCTTCACTGTGACCTGTAACGATTTTAATTTCCTTTAGTTTCGATAGAAAGAGCATTGTTTCCGGCTCTATCTCCCAACAGCAATTCCCGGTTGCTGTTGAAAGGCCCAATATCAGTGTAACTTGAAATTCGCTTTTCGTAAGGCCTTGGCATTGAAAGTTCTTGAAAAAGCGCATTATGGAGTTCTTTTTCAAAAAAAAGCGTCAAAACTGCAAATAAATTTCAGGAAAACCTGGACATTTGGCGAACGATGGTTCATGATTCACTCCCATAAATGTCATGAAACATCAAAGCCAACAGAAAAAGGGAAGGTTAGCTTCTCGAAAGTATCTTAGTGCTGATCCACTGTTCGAGGGTCTGCATAAAGATTTTTTGGGAGTATCGGACTACCGTGAGGGTAATCCGGAAATATCAATGGCAGACGCCTTGATGTCTGGCTTTGCCGTTTTCTCTCTCAAAGATCCGTCCCTGCTTGCTTTTGACAAACGAAGACAAGCCGCTGAGAATTTAGAAAGCATTTATCATGTAGAAAGTATACCTTGTGACTCGCAGATGCGAACGATTCTGGATGAAGTAGACCCTGTGGAAATTCGACCTGCGTATAAGAATATTTTTAGTAAATTGCAAAGAGGCAAAGCTCTGGAGCGCCTGGCTTTCTTCCAGGGATGCTATCTGTTATCTTTGGACGGAACAGGCTACTTTTCCTCGAAGAAAATTTTCTCTGATAATTGTCTGCAAAAAGTAAACAAAAAGACCGGCGAAATCACCTATTACCAACAGATGCTGGGGGCGGCAATTGTTCATCCCGATCTCAAAGAGGTCATTCCGTTAGCCCCGGAGTTCATAATCAAACAAGACGGCCAAAGCAAGAACGATTGTGAGCGTAATGCCGCAAAACGTTTCTTCGACAGTCTTAGAAAGGACCATCCACACCTGCCCGTTATCATTACCGAAGATGCCCTAAGTTCGAATGCGCCACACATAAGGGAGGCGGAAAAATACAATCTTCATTACATTCTGGGTGTGAAGAAGGGGGATCATCCTTTCCTGTTCAGAAAAGTGGAAGAGGCACAAGAAAATGGCGAAGCTGTTCAATTTGAATTGGTCGATAATGATAATCCGCAAAAAACGCATCGTTTCCTTCTCGTTAACCACCTCCCCCTGAATGAATCAAATCAGGATTTGCTGATCAATTTCCTGGAATACTGGGAAATCACGTCAGAAAAGACGCAACATTTCAGCTGGGTTACTGATTTTACCATAACAAAGGGAAACTCTTATGAACTTATGCGAGGCGGTCGTGCACGCTGGAAAATAGAAAATGAGACGTTCAATACCCTCAAGAATCAAGGCTATCATTTCGGTCATAACTATGGGCTCGGAAAGAAAAATCTGAGTGTAGTYTTTGTGATGCTCATGATGYTGGCYTTTTTRGTYGACCAAACACAGCARCTCTGTTGTCCCCTGTTTCGAGCTACATGGCATAAGATGGGYAGCAAACGAGAACTTTGGGATCGTATGCGATCCTTGTTTAGAGATTTTGCGTTCAAATCGATGAGGATGCTTTACGAAGCCCTTTTTTACGGGATGAAATTCCAACCGCCGATAATTTTATATGATGACGATTGAATGCAAGATGCACTATACCAATGAAAAAAAGCGTCAATTCCAGAAAAATTGGTATTTGCCGGTAAGGGACATCTGTGCGGTAAATCATATGGGATTGGTTTTAGGTCTTTTTTTTGCCCCTTGTTTCATCAAAAATTGACCGGCCAAACGAGGAATTTCAGCTAATTCTCAGCAAGGCTCTTTGACAGCGGTATCTATTTTGTAGAAATGTTAAGAAATAGACTCAGTAGCGACGCGGTCGGGAATTGCTGATGCAATCGGAGGATGACGGTAAGGTATACACTTGCCGAGAGTTGAAGAGCCTTGCACCGCACCGGTGTACATTTGGCTATGACGTTATTGTATATGTGGGGTATGCCCTCTTTGTTCACTGCCGCAGCGAAAAGGACATTGTGAGTGAATTGGCTCGGAAAAACATCTCGATTTCTGATAGAGAAGTGAGTTTTTTAGGCAAGAAGTTTGTCACCTACCTTGCCGTGGCCCATCGCGAAAGTCGCCAAAAAATAAGAAGCGCGATGGATCAGCGCGGCGGATATATCCTTCACGTTGATGGAACATGCGAGGGCGATAGCCCACACCTGTTTACAGGTCTGGACGGTATTGCCGAAGTCGTTCTGGACAATATAAAAATCCCTTCGGAACAAAGCGAGTTGCTCATTCCGTTCTTTGAAAAAATCAAAGGGCAATACGGCGACCCAATCGCCTTGGTTCACGACATGGGAAAGGGAATCCTTTCGGCTATTGCAGCGGTATTCCCGGGAACACCTGATTTTATCTGCCATTTTCATTTTTTAAGAGATATCGGCAAGGACTTGATGGAAGATGAATACAAAAAATCAGGAATCGCCTCAAAAGCACAAGATCCGTGGTTCGCTTCGACGGATGGCCAAGAGTCTTGAAGACTGCTGTTCAGACG
>ADZZ01000352.1 GCA_000179315.1 delta proteobacterium NaphS2 | reverse complement strand
CTCCCCAGCACCGATCCGGCCAGTGGCGGCTTGCCAAGAAATCCGCGTCTATGTCTGCCCCTCATGCCAGGAAACAATTTCCGACCAACAAAAAAACAGGATCCTGCAGCAAGGGGAATGGCTCCGAGAGGACGGAAACGAGCCGGACCCTGAAGCAGAGTCCATCGGATATCAACTCAGCTCTCTTTACAGCCCTCTCCTCACTTGGGGCGCCATTGCCGCCAAATTCCTCGAAGTCAAAAACGATCCCCCGCGGTTCATGGTATTCGTGAACGGCTGGTTCGCCGAAGAATGGGAAGATGCAGCCGTTGAAAAGAAAGAACCCGAGGATGTTTTGACATCCCACATTACAGACCTTGCGCCCTCCGTTGTACCTGCCGACACTTGGGCTTTGACCATGGGGGTGGATAGCCAGGCGACCGGGTTCTATTACGTTATCAGGGCCTGGCAGCGGGACCGTACCAGCTATTTGATTGACTATGGATTTCTCCCATCGCTGGAAGATGTCCGTCAGGCAGTTTTTGAAAGGTCCTATCCAATCGAGGGCAGTGACCAACGAATCGGCATATGGCGGGCCGCCATCGATACAGGTGGTACCAGGCTTGATGCAGGGCCATCGATGACCGAACAAATTTACCAGTGGTTACGCAGTATCCCTACGGGCTTGATTTATGGAATCAAAGGTTCCAGTTGGAAAACGGGTGTCCGGGTGCAGCACAAGATCATCGACAAAATGCCCGGCACATTCGGGAAACCGCTACGCGGTGGTATTACCCTCTACTTGCTCGACGTGGGCGCTTTCAAGGAGGCTCTGCACTACCGTCTGTCACTGGCCAGGAATGAACCCGGCGCTTTCCTCTTCCATTCAGAGACAATGGAAGATTACGCACAGCAGCTTTTGAGCGAATACAAGCGCCGGGACACACGATCGGGGAAAGAGGCGTGGGTTAAAATCAAAGGCCGCGAGAATCACTATCTGGATTGCGAGATTTACGCAATGGCTTGCACCGATACGCAATTTTTGGGGGGCATTGACGTGCTCAGGCAGCCAGGACGTATGGCGGGAAGAGTGCGCAGAAAGCAGCCCGAGCTGGTGGTCAGATCGAATTATCTGGCCGGATATCAACGCCCGAAATGGTTGGACAGGTAGAAGGGGGAGGCATATGTCGAAACTCAGCGGGATGAATCAAATAACGGCCTACTACGGCTTCAGCGAGCCCATTGTACTCACGTTGATCCGGACCAAAGGATTCCCGGCCGTGAAGCTCTCCGGCGGCATGTGGCAGTCCGACACTGTTTTGATCGATAAGTGGCGCCGGCAGAAGATTCTTAACGAGTTGCAAGAAAATAAGGAGGAATCCCATGTCTAAGCCGCCGATCTACATGACAATTGAGAAGAGCGATATCCAGGAAATCAAACGAACGTTGAAAGGAATCAAAGACGCGGTTCCCAAAGTGACACAAATGGCCGTCAACAAGACCCTTTCGGGCGTTCGAACCGACACCACAAATGAGGTGGCAAAAGTGATTGCCCTGAAACCAAAGACGATTCGGGCCACCATTACCGTCAAAAAGATGGGGCGCAATAATGCCGCTGCCTATGTGCGGTGTACGGGTAAAAGAGTCCCCCTCATGGCATTCGGTGCGAAGCAACTCAAGAGCGGAAAAGGGGTATCCGTAAAGATGCTGAAGGCGGAGAAACGTAAGACCATCAAACACGCTTTCATTGCCGAAATGAAATCAGGGCACAAAGGGGTTTTCTGGCGAAAATACGAAGGTCCGAGGAAGAAATGGAACAAGAAGTTTCCGTATTCGAAAATGCCCAAACAATACCGGTTACCGATTATGGAGCTCTTTTCCTTCGCGATTCCGGATGTGATGGGCAATGAGCCTACCATGGCTGAAATCGAGAGGCTTGCAGGGATTCGGTTAAAGAAAGAGGTTGACCGGGCATTGAACTATGAACTTTCAAAACTCAAATAGGAGGTTGCAAAAATGGCAGACATAACCAAAACCACGGAAATAATTTTTCAGGGTGTAGACAGAACTAAGGATGTTTTTTCACAGCTTCACCGAAACTTGGACACATTCTCCGGAAAGATGGAGAGCGCGGCAAGACCTTTGGCCAATTTCGCGGATGATATTCTCGCGCTTGATACAGCGTTGGCAGCTATGGCCGCGGCCGGGCTCGCGGTTTCGATCAACCAGGCCGGGAAATTCGGGGATTCATTCAAGGAAATTACGACCCTCATTGATGACACCGGGCAGGGTGTAGACCAATTCAGAAATGACATTCTGGCATATTCCAGAGACTCCACCAAATCCATTGAAGACATTGAAAGTGCAATTTACACGGCCATTTCAGCTGGCGTTGATTATAAAGACGCCTTGGATTTGCTGGACGATTCTGAGAAGCTTTCAATTGCTACCAAATCGGATCTTGAGGGAGCCACGAAACTGTTGGCTTCGACGCTGAATGCGTACGGTGAATCAACCGACCAGGCCACCAGATACAGTGACATTCTCTTCAAACAGTAAAA
>ADZZ01000353.1 GCA_000179315.1 delta proteobacterium NaphS2 | reverse complement strand
AGCGGGGTCCACTAAGTTCACATGGTACTGGATAGCTGACCTGTGCGCTCGAGAGAATATCCTTTTGTACTCGGTCATGCACTATACATGAAAGCGATCCACGGAGGTAAAGCCAAGAACGATAAGATTGATTCCCGTAAAATCGCAGGCTTAATGCGAGGAGGGATGTTTCCTCAAGCATATGTCTACCCGGAAAAGATGCGCTCAACGAGAGATCTTCTCAGAAGACGAAACCATTTAATGCGAAAACGGGCGGAGCTTTATGCTCACATCCAGAATACTCGCCACCAATACAATCTGCCTGATCCGCTGGGATGTATCGCAAAACCTCAAAACAGAGACGGCATCTCGGAACGGTTCGCGGATTCATCGGTTCAGAAAATGATTCAGGCCGATTTTTTCGTCATCCAGGCCTATGATCCCATTATTGCAAAGATGGAACGGGACATCATCAAATCCGCCAAGCATCACGACCCGGTTGCTCATGCACTACTCAATACCGTCCCGGGAATAGGAAAAATACTATCTCTCGTTATCCTTTATGAAATAGAAAACATCAAACGCTTTCCCAGAGTCCAGGATTTTGCATCCTATTCCCGTCTTGTCAAAAGCGCCAAAGAATCCAACGGCAAGAAGTACGGATCCAATGGAAACAAGATCGGTAACGCTCATCTGAAATGGGCTTTTAGCGAAGCCGCGGTCCTTTTCCTCAAAGGCAATGAGCAGGGGAAAAAATATCTGGACAGACTTGCCAATAAACATGGAAAAGGAAAAGCATTGTCTATCCTCGCCCATAAGCTGGGGCGAGCTGCTTATTTTATGTTAAAGAACAAGAAGCCCTTTGATCAAAAGAAGTTCTTGGGGCTTTAGAGTTGGAGGGGACGGATCAACCCGACGTCTAACTGGGGTAATTACGGGTATGAATACGCGTCAACATCCAATAGGATCAAGGAAATCCTTGTGTCTGAAACACGCATTGGATGCTATACCAGACAGGCCCGATAACCACTAGCTTTGATTGGCGATCCGCCTCGCTCCTTAATGTAAGTTTCAACGACGTGCCTTATGCGTCATTGGCATGGTTCTGCTCCTCACCCGATCCCGAAACTAACTGGAGGCAAATTTTGTCATCCACTTCTTTGACTGGGACGGCACGAGGGCACGGTAATATTTCTAGGTCGCAACCACATTCATGTGCTTGCTAGCTACCTGTAATCCGTTTCGATGCACGTGGCCCGCGTGGTAGGCCCCTGTGCTCCGACGAGCTACCCTTTGGCCCATTCTCGCACAGGGGCCTACCACGCTATTTCTGTCTTAGCTTGACTATCGGATTCCAAAAGGTGGTGGAACCTCAATAAGTGTTTGGTGCAGACTCTTTCTTATCTGTATCGGTGCTGAAATCAAAGTTGGGACCGGATGCCAACTGCCAGTGAGGCTCGTTAATCGTATAAGCGAAAAAAGAAAAATATCTTTTTCGTTAAGGGGTAGTTTTACTCTTGACATCCGGAGACCTTATAAGTGTTCGGCGTCAAGCCGTGGATCGTCAATCATTTCATATCTGAGAGAAACTGCCACTGCTTCTACGTCGCGCTCGGAATCGCGGCTATTGGTCCTCTCTACCTCCCGCTGACTGAGCGTCATGACCTCCCAGTCAAGATTCTCGTTCTCACACCGGATCACAAGGTCCATCCCCATGTTTCGAAGCGTGATGCTGTCCCATTCAATGAAGACTGTATCGTCATCAACCTCCGTCACACGTCCTTGCCAACC
>ADZZ01000354.1 GCA_000179315.1 delta proteobacterium NaphS2 | reverse complement strand
AGTATCGACTTTTTGATCTGTCCCGTCTGGAAAACATCATCCTCGATTATACCGCGGGTGACTTTTTTGATCTGTCATGAAAAAGAAAATTGAGCAATTACTCATTGACTTGAAGTTTAAAGGCATGGTGAAGACCTTCGATGAGCAGTTGGCTTTGGCCGAAAAGAACGGGCTTTCCGTTTACGAGGTCATATACAACCTCCTGGCTGAGGAATTACGTTTCCGGCAGGAGCGGAGCATGACTTATCGGCTTCAGATTGCACGGCTCCCATGGGACTGGACCCTCAACTCCTTTCCGTTTGATCTTCAGCCCGGAGTCCGGAAAAGCCGGATGATGACTTTGTCCGGCCTTGATTTCATCAATCGAAGAGAAAACATCGTATTTCACGGAAAGACCGGCGTAGGGAAAACAGGCCTGGCCGTCGGCATACTCCGTCAAGCCATTATTGCCGGGTACCGGGGGCGTTTTTATAATGTTCAGGATTTGTTGGATCAACTCTATGCCTCTCTCGCCGATCGATCCACCCCCAAACTACTCAATGCCCTGTGCCGATATGATCTGCTGTTGCTCGATGAACTGGGATACCTGACCCTGAAAAAGGAGCAAATGAACGCCTTTTTCAAACTCATGAAAGAGCGATATGAAGCCGGGCGGCCCACCATTATTACGACCAATCTCCAGCCTGAACAATGGTATTCCCTCCTTGAACCAAAGGACATGGTCGATGCTCTGCTGGATCGCCTCAACCATCGGTGCATCAATGTTCATATCGATGGGCCTTCTCTCAGAAAAACAGATGCCGGCTAATCCATTTTTCTAAGCCGATCTAAACCCTCTCAAACCTCATGATGCCACATGGCTTTCAATTATCTGTAAACCTATAAGAAAAAACCCTTTTCAAGACCTCTTCTCAAAAACACCGCCTCTCACATTCCAGTTTATTCTGCAGAAGCAACAGAACAACGCGCAATCACCGGTTCCGTTACGATAGCAAACTGGTTCTGTTTCGTAGCGGCAAGA
>ADZZ01000355.1 GCA_000179315.1 delta proteobacterium NaphS2 | reverse complement strand
TTTGATAAATTGTCAAAATCCGTATAAATAAAGGTCCCTCCAATAGGTAATTTGGAGGCGTTGAGACAACATTTTTTATATTTTTTGCCGCTGCCGCATGGGCAGGGCTCATTACGTCCGATTTTTTTCATATGCAGCTTCGATACCCTATAGATTTAACCATAGAAGAATACAATGAGCAAAAGGCCTGGGAACATGCGGAGCTTGATCATTGTCCCTTTCATCCCGAGGGAGGATGCGACCTGGCCAGGCATGGCACCTATCCCAGGAAATTTCCAGAATACTGTCTGGTACCTCGATGGTACTGCCCGAGTGCGCACAAGACCATCAGCCTGCTGCCTGATTTTCTTGCATCTCGCTTTCCGGGAACTTTAGACGAAATCGAGCAGGCCGTCAATACAGCCGGATCATGCAAAAGCCAGGAAGAAGCGGCTTTTGTTTTGAGACCGGAGATATCTCTTCCATCAGGGCTTCGCTGGCTGAGGCGGAGGATCCAATATGTAAAGGAGGCACTGACAATTCTGGCCGGACTTCTTGTGACCGAATGTGCTCCGGATCTTGAATCATTCCGCAATAAATTCCGCACAAACAGGGTGCTGATCAAATTGCGTGAAATGGGTCGGGAATATCTGCCATCCATGCCGCCTATTGTCGGATTCGGCCCCCGTTCCGGCAAGCGGTATTGCCACCTTGGGTTTTCCAACAATTGATGGGGACTGTTTATGCCCGTTTGATGGGGTAAAAGGCTTCCGTTCGCCAATTTTTTTATAAGAATGGAGGTTTTAGATGGCAGAAAACGAACTACAAGAGCAGGTGGCGCTATTTCGCTACGGGATTATCGCGGATTTTGTTCATTTGCCGCCCGGATCAAGAGGGCTTTACGCTCAGATCAGGAAGAAAGCAGGGCAGGAATATGTTATTCCCGGCTCCAGACGCACCCGTGTGGCTGAAGAGACGATCCGTTCATGGTTGAAAAAATACCGCAAGGGCGGTTTTGACGCCCTACTGCCCAAAGAGCGCACGGACAAGGGGGAAACGAGAAAGCTGCCCCTTGAGATTTCGGATTTACTTCTTGAGGCCAAAGAAAAAGAACCGGAACTAACCGTTCCGCTGTTAATCAAGAAAGTCAGAGCATCCGGCAACATTCCCGATGATGTTCGGATGCCCAGATCCACCGTGTATAAACTGCTGGCACGCCACGGGTTAACCCGAAAGATTACATCACCTGATAGAGACCATCGTCGCTTCGCCTACCTCAATGCCGGGGATTTGTTCATGAGTGATGTCATGTACGGTCCGGCGGTCAGGAAAAATGACGGCAGGAAACGAAAAACCTATCTCATCGCTTTTATTGATGATGCGACCCGGGTGATCCCCTATGCCGCTTTTGCCCATTCGGAAAATACCGCTGCCTTCATGGAGGTGTTGAAACAAGCCGTTTTAAGGCGAGGTATCCCCATGCGGCTTTTTGTGGATAACGGATCAGCTTTCCGGTCACAGCATTTATCCCTGGTCTGCGCAAAACTCGGCATAACCCTGATTCACGCCAGACCCTACCATGCAGCGGCCAAGGGAAAAATCGAGAGATGGTTCAGAACGGTACGATTGCAGTTTCTCCCGATGCTTTCGGAAAAACATATGTTGAATCTGAAAGCGATCAACAGAGCACTTTGGACCTATATCGAAACAGAGTACCACCGTTCGCCCCATCGGAGTCTCTGCGAAACGCCCCTTGATCGCTGGGCCAGAGTGGGTGAGAAGGTCCGATATCCCGAACCGGGCGATGACCTGGACGACCTTTTCCTTTTTGAATCAAAACGCAAAGTGCAGAAAGACCGTACCGTAAGTCTGAACGGTATGGCCTATGAAATTGACGCTTCCCTGGTGGGAGAGACCGTAACACTCCGCTACAACCCTTCCGAGCAGGGCAAAGAGATAAAGGTCTGTCACAACGGCCGTTTCGTCCAAAAGGCGAAACTGGTGGACACCTACGCCAATTGCTTTGTGAAACGTGATCGCCCGTCTAAAACCATTGAAGCACTTGATCCTGAAAAGGCCGTCGATCATAAGCGGGAAAGCAGACCCAAACAACCTGTTAACTTCAGCAGGATCTCCGAAGCCGAAAAGGGGGATGGCTATGTATAAAAAGGTCTATGGGCTGACCCACTACCCTTTTGAAAAAGATCTGGAACCGGACAAACTGTTTGGTTCAAAAGCTGCTGATGAGCTTGAAGCCCGGCTCCATTATCTGTTGAAGCTGCGCGGTATCGGGCTTGTCACCGGAGAAGTGGGCAGCGGGAAAACCAGTATCTGCCGAAAGATGGCCGCTTCTCTGAATACGGGTTTGTACCGGGTGTTTTACGTTCCTCTGACCACCGGCAATGTAACGGATATCTACAAATCCATTGCCTGGGAAATGGGGCTAACCACGGAACGGAGCCTGGCAGCCCTTTATCGTTCCATCCATATGGAGGTCAACCGACTCTGTCTGGAATCCAAAATCAGGCCAGTGCTGATTATTGATGAAGCGCAATACTTGAGAAACGAGGTCCTCGAAAACCTCAGGCTGCTGACAAACTATGAGATGGACTCACAAAATCGTCTCTGCATGATATTTGTTGGCCAGGCCGAGTTGAGGCGACGGCTTTCACTGTCCGTCCATGAGCCTTTGGCTCAAAGGCTTGTGGTGCGTTATCACATATCCGGTCTTGCAAAAGAGGAGTTGCTCCCTTATCTGAAACACCGGCTTGAGTTGGCCGGAACCCAGATGGATCTTTTTGAACAGCCGGCTCTTGAAGCGCTTTTTCAGGCGACAAACGGTCTGCCACGCAAAATCAATCTGCTGGCACACCTCTCATTGAATGTGGCGGCACTGCAGAATGCCCAGCTTGTATCGGCTGAACATATTCTTACCGCAGTGGAGGAAACGGGATAGTGCTAAACCTGCATAATCAGATTCGGTGAAACAGAGGCGAGCTCTGCTGAGGAGCAACTCGCCAAGGGATAGCCGGATAGGCGACGACGAAATATCGTCATCGGGAGGGGAGTCTTCGGGCTCCCCTTTTTTATGTGATATTTCCGAGGAGCCTTCATGCCTAAAACAGCAATTCCCGACCGCGTCGCTACTGAGTCTATTTCTTAACATTTCTACAAAATAGATACCGCTGTCAAAGAGCCTTGCTGAGAATTAGCTGAAATTCCTCGTTTGGCCGGTCAATTTTTGATGAAACAAGGGGCAAAAAAAAGACCTAAAACCAATCCCATATGATTTACCGCACAGATGTCCCTTACCGGCAAATACCAATTTTTCTGGAATTGACGCTTTTTTTCATTGGTATAGTGCATCTTGCATTCAATCGTCATCATATAAAATTATCGGCGGTTGGAATTTCATCCCGTAAAAAAGGGCTTCGTAAAGCATCCTCATCGATTTGAACGCAAAATCTCTAAACAAGGATCGCATACGATCCCAAAGTTCTCGTTTGCTACCCATCTTATGCCATGTAGCTCGAAACAGGGGACAACAGAGCTGCTGTGTTTGGTCAACCAAAAAGGCCAACATCATGAGCATCACAAAAACTACACTCAGATTTTTCTTTCCGAGCCCATAGTTATGACCGAAATGATAGCCTTGATTCTTGAGGGTATTGAACGTCTCATTTTCTATTTTCCAGCGTGCACGACCGCCTCGCATAAGTTCATAAGAGTTTCCATTTGTTATGGTAAAATCAGTAACCCAGCTGAAATGTTGCGTCTTTTCTGACGTGATTTCCCAGTATTCCAGGAAATTGATCAGCAAATCCTGATTTGATTCATTCAGGGGGAGGTGGTTAACGAAAAGGAAACGATGCGTTTTTTGCGGATTATCATTATCGACCAATTCAAATTGAACAGCTTCGCCATTTTCTTGTGCCTCTTCCACTTTTCTGAACAGGAAAGGATGATCCCCCTTCTTCACACCCAGAATGTAATGAAGATTGTATTTTTCCGCCTCCCTTATGTGTGGCGCATTCGAACTTAGGGCATCTTCGGTAATGATAACGGGCAGGTGTGGATGGTCCTTTCTAAGACTGTCGAAGAAACGTTTTGCGGCATTACGCTCACAATCGTTCTTGCTTTGGCCGTCTTGTTTGATTATGAACTCCGGGGCTAACGGAATGACCTCTTTGAGATCGGGATGAACAATTGCCGCCCCCAGCATCTGTTGGTAATAGGTGATTTCGCCGGTCTTTTTGTTTACTTTTTGCAGACAATTATCAGAGAAAATTTTCTTCGAGGAAAAGTAGCCTGTTCCGTCCAAAGATAACAGATAGCATCCCTGGAAGAAAGCCAGGCGCTCCAGAGCTTTGCCTCTTTGCAATTTACTAAAAATATTCTTATACGCAGGTCGAATTTCCACAGGGTCTACTTCATCCAGAATCGTTCGCATCTGCGAGTCACAAGGTATACTTTCTACATGATAAATGCTTTCTAAATTCTCAGCGGCTTGTCTTCGTTTGTCAAAAGCAAGCAGGGACGGATCTTTGAGAGAGAAAACGGCAAAGCCAGACATCAAGGCGTCTGCCATTGATATTTCCGGATTACCCTCACGGTAGTCCGATACTCCCAAAAAATCTTTATGCAGACCCTCGAACAGTGGATCAGCACTAAGATACTTTCGAGAAGCTAACCTTCCCTTTTTCTGTTGGCTTTGATGTTTCATGACATTTATGGGAGTGAATCATGAACCATCGTTCGCCAAATGTCCAGGTTTTCCTGAAATTTATTTGCAGTTTTGACGCTTTTTTTTGAAAAAGAACTCCATAATGCGCTTTTTCAAGAACTTTCAATGCCAAGGCTTTACGAAAAGCGAATTTCAAGTTACACTGATATTGGGCCTTTCAACAGCAACCGGGAATTGCTGTGCCTAAAAAAACCTCGGGGTTTGGGGCAGAGCCCCAAGGGTTTTCTCGAAACAGCACCCCGATCAGAAGATAGGCAGTCCGTCACGCATCGCCTTGCAACGATAAATCAATCAGGCAAAAACAAAATATTCTTCGTGCTTTATTGTGGACAATATCCGGTGGGATAATGTGAACGGCAACAAACGTTCAATGATTCCGAGGACAGGAGGTTTTTCTTTTTCAAGAGTTCCTCGGCCCGGAGCACCCTTGAGCGCTCTGCACCGTGGTGCTCGCCCTTTCTGACGAACTTTTTCCGGATGCCCTTTATGCCCTGCAATTACGTATACTTCGTCGCACTCTACTACCCCACTGACTTTACATCCCGGCTTCCTTGCAGCGATTTCGCTCCGAAGCAAAATAGTCATCCTATGGGCGACATCCGGATTAAGGTCCAGCTCCGCGGCGATTTGCCTGTTGGATAGGTTTAGTCCCATGAGGTATAACATGACGATCCATACTCTGGTGGGATGGTGTTTTCTTGCCAGAATGGTACCCGTAAAATCGTTGAAACGGCAACCGCAGTTATTGCATTTATAGTTCCGACAAAGCGGAGCATTACGTTTGTGACCGTTCTTTTTGACCCGGTTTGAGGTACATTTTGGACAACAAATACCACATGGCCACTTCTTTTCTCTGAAGAATTCGTAGCACTTAGCGGGGTCGATGAGTTCAAGGATTCCAATCTCCGGATTTGTAGACGATTTTGTGGTCATGGCTATCTGCATATTTAAGTGGACAGAAAGCCATCTTATTTATACCAAATCTGAAGAAATTCCCAGCGAAAATGACTTTTTCAATCAAATTATTTACAGCACGGGAAATCGTCGTATGAGCCTGAATTTTTACCAATACCATTTGTGAATGGACGTCGAATACGTGAAACAATATCTTGTGGAGAACGCTGGGTTCAGGGTTTCGCTGATTGGATGCAAGAACTGGTTTTTTCACGAGACGCGAAGCGAAGAGGAGGGGCGCAAGGAAGGGTGATGCCCTTCACCTACTCTCCTTGGGGATAAATCTTTCCGGAACCTGCGTGACGTACGGCTTTCGGGAAACGTACAGCCATAGCGCTCCGCACAGCAGTCCGATCAGGAGATTCAGCATTCCCAGGACCAGGATCGTATTGTTCCAGTTGAGCGATATGATGCTCATGCCGATACTTCCCATGAAAATGCCGAAGCAACTCATCAGAGACGATGCGGAACCCGTATTTTCCCGTTGCTGCTCCAGCATCAAGTTTGCGCCGGGAGTTCGCATGCCGCTGGTACAGATGGTCGCAGGAAGAAGTATTATGGCCAGAATCCAGGGGTGAAAGCCGCCAAAAAACGATATGAGAAGACCGCTGGTTGAAATTGCCGCAAAACAGATGATGATCAGCGTTCTGCGTCTGTATCTTCTGGAGATTCGCATATATAGCATGGGGGCAAGGACCAGGCCAACGGCATTCAGGGCGAAATAGTAGCTGTAAGCCTGTGCACTGAGGCCAAAACCGTTGATATAGATGTAGGATGAGGCGGCGACAAAGGCCAGGGAGGGCAGGCTCGGTAATGAAAACAGGGCCAGCAGCCAGGAAAAGTTCGGATTCCTTATGACTTTATAAAGTCCGCCCAACGCCTGGAGGAGAGAGCCCCTATTGCGCCTCCCGATTGTTTCTTTGAGTGCCACGCCTCCCGCCAAGGCCAGCATGCCGATGAAAGTCAATACCACGAATACGCCCCGCCAGGACATGAATTTCAGGAGGAGCGCTCCAAGGACCGGAGCCGCCGCCGGAGATATCAAGACCATGGATTGGACCATGGCTAAGATGGATTCCCGGCGCTTGGTGCCATAAACATCCTTGATCATGGCCGTGGCCACGGAAAAGGCCCCGCTGCCTCCGATGGCCTGCAGAATGCGAAATGCTATCAGGCGGTAAATATCCGGCGCGACGGCGCAGGCGATGCTTGCCGCGGTATAAATGGATAGTCCGGTCAGCAGAACCGGTTTGCGTCCGTACTTGTCGCTGAGAGGTCCCCACAAAAGGGTGCCGACGCTGAAAAAGACAAAGAACAGGATCAGCGTGAGATTTGCCAGGTCGGCGGAGACCTTGAAATATTCCGCCATTCCGGGGAGCGCGGGAAGATAAGAATCTGTCCATAAATAACTTGAACAAATAGCGTCATTATGCTATCGGTAATTTATGGAAAATAAAATCGAACCGATAGTGAATGAAAAGTTTAATACGCTCCTTCCAATTCTTGATGAAAAAGGCCGTCGCCTGTGGGCTGCCGCAGAGGCAAAATCTCTTGGTCGTGGTGGTATATCAGCTGTTTCCAAGGCTACAGGCCTTTCAAGAACAACTATTTATCAGGGCCTCAAAGAAATTGAACCGTCAAATGCTGCAAAGCCTGCTACCAATCGAACACGGGCCAGAGGGGGTGGTCGAAAACCTATTACCAAGGTCAACCCGATCATCCTTCGTGACTTGGAAGGGATGGTTGAACCAACCACCCGAGGCGATCCCGAATCGCCACTGCGCTGGACATGCAAAAGCACGAGGCAGCTGTCGAGAGCTTTGCAGGTTATGGGGCACAAAATCGGTCGGCAAAAGGTATCGGAACTGTTGGCCGATTTGGGTTACAGTCTCCAAGCGAACCGCAAGGTTCGTGAAGGTTCCCGTCATCCGGACCGCGATGCCCAGTTTCGCTATATTTACAACCAGGTAAAAGTATTTCAGGAGAATAACCAACCGGTTATTTCTGTTGACACCAAGAAAAAGGAGCTTGTTGGAGATTTTAAAAACGCAGGCCGGGAATGGCAACCAAAAGGACAACCGGATTCTGTCCGAGTACACGATTTTGCTGACAAAAATTTGGGCAAGGTTAACCCATATGGTGTATATGATCAGACAGCAAATGTTGGCTGGGTCAGCGTTGGCATTGATCATGACACATCATCCTTTGCTGTCGAGAGTATCCGTCGTTGGTGGAAAAGAATGGGCCAGCAAACTTATCCGGAAGCAAAACAACTTCTCATAACGGCGGATGGAGGCGGTAGTAACGGATATCGAATTCGGCTTTGGAAAATTGAACTTCAACGGTTTGCAGATGACCAAGGTCTTGAAATCTCCGTGTGCCATCTCCCTCCTGGCACAAGCAAATGGAATAAAATTGAACATCGAATGTTCAGTCATATCAGCATGAATTGGCGTGGCAAGCCGTTGACGAGTCACGAGGTAATTGTGAATCTGATAGCCAACACAACCACTCGACAAGGCCTTAAGATTCAGGCTGAGATTGACTCCAACAGTTATCCAAAGGGGATCAAAGTAACTGACACCGAACTTGAGAACGTCAATTTGTTTAAGGCCGATTTTCATGGCGAATGGAACTATTCTATTCGCCCTAAATGTTCAAGTTATTAACGGACAGACTCTAAAGGTCTATTGAGAGCGGGACAAAGGCGCTCAAAATTGTAATGAGCGTGATCAGACCTTTTTCCCCCAGATATTTTTGTGTGGGGGCAAGAGAGGGTTCGGTCATGTTTGATTTCCGGAACGTTCAACTGAATGGGCCAATGTCTTTATCCTCAGCGGATTCAAAATGAAAGCGCCGTCTCAAGCGATCTTCATGGGAAAGCGTGAAAACGGCGCTGACTAAATGTCCGATGAACGGATCTATTAATCGAATACGAATTCCTTCTCCTTGATTTTGGCATGGGCCGCCGCCAGTCTGGCAATGGGGACCCTCGGGGGTGAACAGGATACATAGGTCATTTTGATGTGGTGGCAGAACCGGATCGATTCGGGATGTCCGCCCTGTTCGCCGCAAATGCCCACCGTCATGCCGGGCCGGGTTTTTCGCGCCCACTTGACCGTTATCTTCATGAGTCGTCCGACCCCTTTGATGTCGAGGACCTCAAAGGGATTGTTCTGCAAAATGCCCAGTTCCTCGTAGAGAGGCAGGAATTTGTTTTCGGCATCTTCCCGCGAAAAGGAGAAGGTGGCCTGGCTTAGATCGTTGGTGCCGAAACTCATGAATTCGGCCAGTTCGGCGATGCGCCCGGCCCGCATGCAGGCGCGGACCACTTCCACCATGGTGCCGAATTCAAGGGGAATGGAGATTCCGGATTTGTTCTCCACATCTTTTTTGATATCCGCCACATACTTGTGAACCCATTTGAGTTCCTCCAGGGTGCAAACCTGAGGAATCATGATTTCAGGCTTCACGTCGCCCCCTTCCTGAATGACTTCGGCGGCGGCCTCCAGAACGGCCCGGATCTGCATGGCATAAATCTCCGGATAAGTGATGCCCAGCCGGACACCCCGGTGACCCAGCATGGGGTTGATTTCTATCAATTCTCTGACTTTTTTGAGCATGTGCTCCTTGTTTTCGATCATCGGCCCTTCCAGGTGTTTGCTTTTCAGTTCCTCAAGACCTTGCAACAACGTGTCGAGGCTCGCCCCGTAACGGCCGTGAAGTTCCGGATCAAGGAGTTTTAAGGTGTCGGGCAGGTCGCCCATCCCTTCGATGGTTTGCTTCAATTCCCGCAGTTTATCAATTTCGCTGATCAGTTCATCGGCAGAAGGCAGAAACTCATGAATGGGCGGATCCAAAAGACGCACGGTCACCGGAAGTCCGTCCATCACGCGGAAAATTGCCTTAAAATCATCCCGCTGAAACGGAAGGAGTCTGTCGAGAGCGGCCTGACGGTCTTCCTTGCTTTCGGCCAGAATCATTTCCTGGACGACGGGAAGCCGCTCCTGCTGGTTGAACATTCTCTCCGTCCGGCACAGACCGATGCCCATGGCGCCGTATTTCCGCGCTTTGCCGACGGCTTCGGGGGTGTCGGCGTTGCCCATGACTTTCAGCTCGGCGATCTCGTCGGCCCACTCCAGAAGCACCAACAGATCTTCCACAAATTCCGGTTCAATGGTGGGGACAGTGTCGCCGTAAACGTTGCCGGTGGTGCCGTCAATGGTAATGGTGTCACCTTCGCGAAGCGTCATGCCGCCGATGGTTGCTTCGCGGGCCACATCGTCGATGGCGATGGCCTCGCAGCCCGACACGCACGGTTTGCCCATGCTGCGGGCCACAACCGCGGCATGGGAGGTCTTTCCGCCGCGGCTGGTCAAAATGCCCTGGGCCGCAAAAAAACCGTGAATGTCTTCAGGCTTGGTCTCCACCCTTACCAGAATCACCTTTTCTCCCAATTTTGCCTTGCTTTCGGCACGGTCCGCGTCGAAAACCATTCTACCCGACGCGGCGCCGGGAGATGCGGGGAGTCCCTGGGCCAGAACCTCCGCCTTGGCATCGGGGTCGAGGCGCGGGTGAAGGAGCTGTTCCAGCATGTCCGGCTGAATGCGCAAAAGCGCCTCTTCTTCGGAAATGAGGCCCTCATTCACCATGTCGATGGAGGTCTTAATGAGGGCGGCCGCGTTCATTTTGGCGTTACGGGTCTGCAGACAGTAGAGCTTCCGGTTCTCAATAGTGAATTCCAGGTCCTGGACCTCACGGTAGTGGCTTTCCAGGGTATGACGCAATTTCATCAATTCGGGGTAAACATCCGGCATGTCCTGCCGCAGTTTACGAATGGGTTGCGGCGTGCGGATGCCGGCCACCACGTCTTCCCCTTGAGCGTTGATCATGTATTCTCCGAAAAAGCGGTTCTCGCCGTTGGCAGGATCCCTGGTAAAGGCGACACCCGTAGCGCTGTCAACGCCCATGTTGCCGAACACCATGGTGCAGATGTTGACTGCCGTGCCGTTTGCCATTTCTTTGGTGATTTTGAACTCGCGCCGATAATCAATGGCACGTTTTCCCATCCAGGAGCCGAACACCGCTTCAACGGCCATGTTGAGCTGTTCGTAGGGGTCCTGGGGAAAGGGCTTGCCGGTTTTTTTCTCCACCACGTCCAGAAAGCCCTCGCAGGCTTTCTTAAGGGCTTTCGCATCCAGGTCTACGTCTTCCTTTGCGTTGTTTTCCTTTTTTATTTTATCGAAGATGAGATTGAAATCTTCGTCCCTGATCCCGAGGGCGATGTTTCCGAAGAGCTGGATCAGTCTTCGGTACAGATCATAAACAAACCGTTCGTTTTTGGATGTTTTAATCAGGCCTTTGACGGACGTATCATTGAGCCCCAGGTTCAAAATGGTATCCATCATGCCCGGCATGCTCATGGCGGCGCCGGATCGGACGGAAACCAGCAACGGATTGGCGGCGTCACCGAATTTTTTGCCGGTCTCCTTTTCAAGGGCCGCCATGGCGGCTTTGATCTCTTCGGACAATTCCTTGGTGAGACCCGATTTCTTCTGTTCCAGATGGTCCAGGCATGCTTCGGTGGTGATAACGAAACCAGGCGGCACGGGGAGGCCGATCTGGGTCATTTCGCAGAGGTTCGCTCCCTTGCCGCCCAGGAGTTCCTTGTTTTTTCCGTCTCCTTCTTTAAAGGCGTACACGAATTTCTTTTTTTTCATCTCTAATTCCTTTCCTGTTCTTTTTTCCTGACATATTCAAATAAATAACTGAAACCGAGAAGTGCGGCTCCCAGACCGGCGACTTTACCCAATGATGCATCCTGAAAGAAAAACTTGGCAATAAAAAAAGCAAAAACCGCGGAAAGAGCCGCGCGAAAAATGAGTTTATAGAAACTGTTCATGGTGGTATCAGGCGCCTCCTTTGCTTAGAACCGAAGAAAAATGCAAGGCCTCTTTTCCTTTTTCCAAAACGCCTTCGGGTGTTGTTTGCCCTGTGGCGGAAGAGACATTTGCGGACAAGTGCTCAAGGGTCTAGGGTTTTTTAAATGGAATGACGGTCCCCTGTTTTGGCGAGGGCGTTATCGGCCTTTCTTTTTTGGCAGGTGGTTGCTCTGTTTTTTCAAGAACGGTTTTCTTCACTTCCTCCAGCCGCATGGGTTTACCCCCCATGGTGAATTCTTCGCCGTTGATATAATCATCTTTCAAAATCCAAGTAACAACCTGAGTGGGAATGGTGAGAAGTAAAAGGGTGATGTGATACCAGTCCTTCTTAATATCCGGTCTGATATCTTCCACGCGGGCAAACGCCATTGGATTTTTTTCATGATAAATTAAAACCACATCGCCTTCCTGGGCCATTGGATGTTCCTCTAAACGCTATTCTAAGCCGGCAACCTGATTCCGTCTATGGCTTTACGCCCGGAACATAACAAAAATAATAAGTTTGCTCAACAGGATTTGATTGCTCAAGCTTTTGCAGCCACCTCATCCCTAATCGGTGCTGTCAAGCGCGGAACCCGGGTTGGTCCTCAGTTTTTCAACTTTGGCATCAAAACTGCTGCCGAGATCAACCCCCATTTGTTTTGCGCGTTTTTTGGCGTGCAGGCCGATATTACGCGTATCTTTCATGAATGAATCGCTTTGTCTGGCCGTAGGATCATAGCCGTCGATGCGGTCGTTTTCCGATTGGTGGTAGGCGACCCTTGAAACCAGCCGCTTTAATCGCGCCGTTTTGCATACGGGGCAGACGAGGGTTTCAATTTCTTCCGCTTTCATGATGAGCTGCTGAAACTGGTGTTCACAGCTTTGGCATTCGTATTCAAAAATGGGCATAATCGGTTATTTTGGCTTTCGAAAATTGAGAATTTGTTTAATACGTTTCTACATTCTTTCATCCTTTAGAACAATAGCAAAAAAAGCAACCGCGCTCAATAAAATTTGATGGGTGAATTGTGCAGTTCATCCTTTCTTCCTTGACCGGGGTTTGTGATATGCCTATAGTTCTGTCTAAAGAAAATAAATTTAGCATAGAATGACAAAAAATAGAATGAAATGAATGAAAATGTTTCAAAACCAAATCCATATATTGCCCGTTTGAAAGATCTGAACTACGGCGATTCGGGCAGGGTAGGGGGGAAGAGCGCATCGCTGGGCGAGATGCTGAGCGGTCTTTCAAGTGCCGGTGTGCGCGTGCCGGATGGATTCTCAACAACCGTTCCCGCATACCGCGTTTTCATGGAAGAGAATCATCTGGAAGAGAAGATCGGTTCAGTTCTGGCGCAATATCGGGAAAAACGGTTGCCACTGAACCAGGCGGGAAGAACCATACGGGGCCTTGTCCTGGAATCCCCTTATCCGGAAGAAGTGGCCAACGCCATTGGCGGCGCTTACGGAGATCTTTGTAAAGAGTGCGGGAAGGAAGGCCTGGCCGTTGCGGTACGAAGCAGCGCAACCTGTGAAGACCGTCCCGAGGCCACCTTCGCCGGCATGTTGGATACGTATCTGAACATCGAGGGCGAAAAAGACCTGCTAAACGCCTGCCGTCGATGTGTGGCCTCTTTTTTTGGCGACAGGGCCATTCGGTACCGGGAAAAAATGGGCGTGTCGGACGTGGGAGCTTCCCTTTGCGTTGTGGTTCAACGCATGATCCGTTCCCGGAAGGCCGGAGTTATGTTCAGTATCGACAAGGAAACGGGTTTTCCCGATATGATCAATATAACGGGCACATGGGGTTTGGGGGAAGGCGACGTGGCGGGTGAAACCATCCCAGATGAATATCGTGTCTACAAGCTCTTTTTGGGCGGCCAGGGCGGTAATCCCATCCTGGAGAGATCCCTTGGCGTCAAGCAGAAGAAATACGTCTATAGAAGCGGCGGGGGAATTGAAGCGGTATCCACGAATCGGGAAGAACGTACAAGACTGGTTTTGAGTGACGATGAAATCCTGAAACTGGGACGATGGGCGGTCTTGATCGAGGATTATTACGGAAGGCCCATGGACATGGAGTGGGCCGTGGACGGCGATTCGGGTGAGCTGTTCATGACTCAGGCCAGACCCGTTTCGGACAGTTTCAAGCGGGATGCCGGGCTCAATTTCTGCCGACTGGAGGAGCGCGGCAAAAAGCTCCTCACCGGTATCAGCATCGGTGAGGGAATTGCGAGAGGAAAGGTTTTTCTCGTAAACAGTTTTGACGAAATCGATCATGTGACCGCCGACACGGTGCTCGTGGCGGAGCAGGCCAATACCGGATGGGTCGGTATTCTGGAGGAAAGAAATATCAAAGCGCTGGTGACCGATTTCGGCAGCCGTAATTCACACGCCTCCCTTGTTTGCAGGGAGGTTGGAATTCCGGGTCTTGTGGGAACCCTGTCCGCTACCGAAGGTTTGACCAATGGCCAGGAAGTGACGGTACAGTCCATCGAAGGGGACTACGGATTCGTTTATGACGGTGTAGTCGATTATGCAGAGGAGACCTATCATCTCAAAGACGTGCCGTATACCCATTTGAACGTGATGATCAATATCGCAAGCGCCGCCGCCGCCTTTCAGTGGTGGCGACTGCCCTGCCGGGGTATCGGCCTGGTGCGGATGGACTATATTTATAAAAATATGATTCGGATTCATCCGTTGGCGGCGCTCCATTCGGATAAGATTCAAAATCGAAGCGATAAATACCGGATAGCCGATTTGGCGGAAGGGTATGGGACACCGAAAGACTATTTCTTGAACCGGCTCACGGCCTGTTTGGCGAAAATCGCCGTGTCGCGGCTTCCGGATCCCGTGGTGGTGAGACCCACGAATTTCGAGCCGGCGGAATACCGTCTTTTAATCGGCGGACATCAGTTTGAGGATGTGGTGGCTTCCCATGGCCTTGACCTGCGGGGGACCCGTCGTTATTTGAGTGGTGCCTACGGGGAGGCCTTTGAACTGGAATGCGAAGCCTTTCGCCGCGTTCGCCAGGATCACGGGCTCAACAATCTTCACTTGATGACGCCCTATTGTGAGACCCCCGAAGATGCGGAAAAGATTCTGAGGGCCCTGGAAAAGGCGGGGCTTACCAGGGGGGATGACGGCTTCCGCGTTTATCTGTGTTGTGATTATGCCGCCAATTGGATTCAGGCAAATGTTTTTGCGCCGCTTTTTGACGGCTTTTCACTGGACATTCGGAAGTTGCAGCGATGGGTACGGGAAAGCGGTGCAGGCGCAGGGGAAGCGGGGATTACCGTGAAAAAATGGCTCATGGAAATGCAAAATGCCTGCCGAGCATCAGGGGGAACGTTGATAGTGCGTGGTCGGCTACTGACCAATGCGTCGGCCCTGGTATCCTTGCTGGTGGCGGTGGGCGTGGATGCGGTCTCCGTCAATCCCGAAGGCATTCCGAGGGTGATGAAGTGGATTGTGGCGGCGGAGCGGGGATAATGCCCTTACATGCAAACCCGTCTCACCTGAGAAAAATCCGTTAAGCCCAGACAGACTTTTCGAATACCCTCTTGTATGAGGGTCGTCATGCCGTCCTTTACGGCCTGGGCTTTGAGCTCCTTTATCTTGGAGCGGTTCTGGATCATATGCTTGATGTCATCCGTACCCACCAATAGTTCATGGATTGCTGCCCTCCCCGCATAGCCGGTGTGGCCGCATTTGGGACAACCCTTTGCCCTGAAAAGGGTGAAATGCTCGTCATAAGAAAATCCCATTCCATCAAAATCACCGTCATAGGCCCGCACCAGCCCTTCAAATTCCTTTTTCCCGGGATGGTAGGCTTCCTTGCAGTTTTCGCAAAGGGTCCGCACCAGGCGTTGCGCCAGCACACCCAGCAGGGCATCGGCGAAGTTGAATGAATCCATGCCCATGTCCAGCAGTCGGGTGATCGTCTCCGGTGCACTGTTGGTGTGAAGGGTGCTCAAAACCAGGTGCCCGGTGAGTGACGCTTCAATGCCCATGGAAACGGTTTCCTCATCGCGCATTTCTCCCACCATGATGACGTCGGGATCGGCCCTCAAAAAGGCCCGCATGGCGCTGGCAAAGTTGAATCCGATCTTGGGAATCACCTGAACCTGGCGGAGACCTTCCTGGGTGATCTCCACGGGATCTTCCGCGGTCCAGATCTTGGTTTCCGGTTTATTAATATGGGCCATGGCCCCATGCAGGGTGGTTGTTTTGCCGCTTCCCGTAGGTCCCACCACCAGCACGATGCCGTATGGCTGGGTGATCATTTCGGTAAAGGATTCAAATGCCCGGTCGTTCATGCCCATCTGGTCCAGGGCCATGGGTTTTCCGGCCGGCAGCAATCTCAACACCACATCTTCGTTGTTTCCGGCTGTGGGGATGGTGGCCACACGGAGTTCAATGTCCAGTGGTGCGAATTTCTTGAATTTGATCTTGCCGTCCTGTGGTTTTCGCCGCTCCGAGATGTCCAGATCGCTCATAATCTTAATGCGGGATACAATGGCTCTCTTAAAAGTGTAGGGAATGGTCTGGTATACCTGGCACGCTCCGTCGATCCGGAAGCGGATCACGGTATTGTTTTTGCCGGGCCGGGGTTCCACATGAATGTCCGAAGCCTTTCGCGCGTAGGCATCGATGATGGTTTTGTTTATCAATTGAACAATGGCCCGGTCGTCCTGGGCAACGCTTTCATTTTCCTCGGGTTCATCTCCATCATCGGTTTTCAATTGTCCCAGAATTTCTTCAATGCTGCCCGCGTCCGGAATGGCATTCTTGCTGCTTCCCACAAAGAAGTGGTCAATCATTCTGAAAATATCTTCACGGGTTGATACGCAGTATTCCAGGTTTCTTTTCTTTATGACCCGTTTGATGATATCCCTTGCGGGCAGATAGTCCGGGTTTTCCATGGCCACGGCAATATTTTCATCTTCGCCTCTGACGGGAATGAAAACATGGGTTTTGAAAAAACCCGGCTTCAAATCTCCAAGCAGTTCCCCGGGGATGGTCATGTTGTCGTTATATGGAATAAAACGGGTATTGTAGTGTTGCGATAATGAATCGGCAATCAGATCCTTGGGAATTCTGAAGTCAGACATCAGGATCGCCTCAGGGCTTTTACCGGTTTTTGCGGCACGTGCAAAAGCTTCGTTAATATCTTCTTGATTTAAGATACCCTCGGAGATAATCAGCTGAAATTTTGCGGTTTTTGTGCTTTGGGCCACTTTCTGATTCTTGAAAATGGCGATGCCCAGGACCTTGGCAATATCGCGCACGGCCGCCTGGTCCACCTGATTGAAACAATCACCTGTTCTTTTGTTGATTAACTGAACGATACCCATCAGATAACGGTCGTAAACCACCGGCGCCACCAGCATTTGCTTTGTGCGGTAACCGGTCTTTTGATCCCAGGTAACATCAAATATCAGGCCGGGGTCAATGCAGTGTAACGCATCGTTATCACGAACATCCTTGATGTTCAGAAGCTTACCGGTGGTTGCGCAGTAGCCCGCCAGGCTTTTTTTGTTGATGGGTACGCGAATTTCGATGGGCTCATCGCCGGTCTTGACCTTTGAATAGATCTCTTTTTGGGCACTGTCAACCACGTAAATGGTCAGTCGATCCGCATCAAAGAAATTGAGCAAATCGCCATGCAGTTTCAGCAAAATCTGATTGGTGTCTCTTGCTGAATGGATTTTGTTGGTGATCTCATTAAGGCTTTTCTGGTATTCAAGCTGCTTTTCCAGGGTTGTTTTCTTCT
>ADZZ01000356.1 GCA_000179315.1 delta proteobacterium NaphS2 | reverse complement strand
AGGCTTTTGTAAGATTGGGCTTTATAAATCATAAGTTGACCCAAATTACACTAACCAATCAAAAAAGTCCAGTCGTGATGATTGTTAACCGGCAGTGATATTATAAAAAATCCCCGCCCATTTCACAAGGAGTGGGGATTTCTCATTGAATCCGTCAACCTACATTTCCCATATCATATAGGTACCGTCCGATTTGCACTGGCAGCCGGCTTTAAGATATTTCACGTCGAAGCCCTTCTCCTTGAGGAGCAGATAGGCCATTTCACCTCTTACGCCCGTTCGGCAATGGACCACCACAAACTTGTTGGCGGGGATCTCCTTCAGCCGGGTGGGCAGCTCATCCAGGGAAATGTTGATGGCTCTTGAAAAGTGACCGGCGGCGTATTCCGCGGGCCCACGAACATCGATGACCGTAATGGCTTTGGACTTAAGGGCCGCTTCAAAATCAGCAATACTGATCTGCCCGGGATCGAGTTTTCTCACATAGACGATTTCCTCGGCTGCGGGACCGGTGTTGACCTCATAACCCTTCTCTTTCCAGGCCATGACGCCGGGGAATTCCAACAGCGTGACATTCTTGTATCGCCACCCGCGAGCGGTCTCGACCGCTTTCTTGGCTACTTCGATGTTGTCGGAGTAAAAAACAATGGGTGCGGTCAGGGATTCCGGAAATTGATCCTTGGCCGCTTCCAGGTTTTCGGCGGGAATGCCCACGGCCTTTGGGATATGACCGGCGGTAACGGCGGCGGGTGCCCTCAGGTCGATCAAAACGATGTTGGCCGTTCTCACGTAGTCGGGTGTGGACACCAAATAGTGCCCGGATTTTTTCCAACCGGGAACGCCCTGCACATAAACTTTGACATTTTCGTAGCCCAATTTTTTCGCCAGACCGGCGGATTTAGGACTCATGCCTCATGTGGGGCCCCCACAATAGAAAATGAGCGATTTCTTTCTATCTTCCGGCAGCAGTTCAGCGCCCTTCTTGCCCAGCACGTTGACGGGAATGGATACCGCCGTGGGGATGTGTCCGGCTGAAGCAACGGTTGCCGGTCTTGCGTCCACCAGGAAATAGTTGCCGGCTTCAGACCCCTTTTCAACCAGGGCCGCCACTTCTTCCGTTTTGATTTCACGAACCCCCTTGGGGAGGGAAATCAGGGCTTTTTTGATGGAGAGGGCCACATTGTCCGGGCCTTGGGTTTTGTATCGTACCACCACGGCCGTGGGGTATTTGATTTCCTTGGTTTTGGTGAAGTTGATGAATTGGGTGTTGTCATTAAATTTGAACAGCATGACCCCCTTGTCCTTGACGGTGACGGAAAGGGTCTTGGCCTTGTTGGAAACCGCCTTAACCTGTCCTTTGACCTGTAGATCCCCGGGTTTATCGGCGGCTGCGGTCGAGCCCAAAACCATCAGGGAAAAGGCGAAAAGAACTGCGGTCAAAAAAGTTAACGTTGATGCCCCTCTTCTTTTTTTCATATGCATATCCTCCTGTCGACGAAACCCGGGGATGATGATTCATCCTCGGGTTTCCTTTTAAATACGCCTTCTGTCTTCTGTATGTATAATGCCGACCTAATAAACCAGCGTGGCGTCGGCGCTCAGGAACTCTTCCGTCAATGAGCCGCCGGCTGTGGGAACTGCTTTGTCAATGAGATCCGTCACATCAATTTTTCTCTCCTGAATGCATGGGACGCACACCAAGAGACGGCCGCCCTGTTCCAGGAACGCGTCCACCAGCTCTTTGAGCGGGGCAAAACCCGCCGAATGGACATGTTCCAGCATCCCTTTTTTCGCAAGAAATACAGATGCACCCTGCAAGGCCACGACTGCTTCCACTTCCATGACCAGGGCTGCATTGGCTAAAACAAAGGGGAGGCTCGCCCGCTCGGGATCCTCGGCGCCGTAGGTTGAAATGTAGACAATCTTTTCTTTTTTTTCTTCTGCCATTCTTTTTTCTCCTTTATAAAAATGTGATAACGATAGGCCAAATATCAACTCTAATTCGCATATTGTGCCAGAAAAACGGACAAATCCTCCACGTCGGCATCGATTTTCTGTAGATTTCCCAGGCATACGGGGCACATGGCCAGAATGGGCTTTCCGGTCTCCTGAAGTGAACCATACCGTTTTGAAAGAATTTCTTTGGTCAAGGATGGCGATATGGACTCTGCGGGACCTCCGCAACAATGGGTGAATTTCCCTGAATTTCGTACATCCACATGGTCAATGCCGAATCGATCCAGGATCTTTCGGGGCTTGTCGGACAATTCCAGGTAACGGCCGTAAAAACAGGGATCGTGCAAGGTCACCTGGCTGTTCCCGTCCCGGGCTTCAAAATCGATGAGTTCAAAATAGGTTTTTACATCAAATTCAATGCCGGTGTACTTGGGATATAAGACTTTCAGGGCGTAAGTGGTATGGGGATCCACGGTGATGATTTTCTTGATGCCGTTTTCTTTGAGTTTATTGGCGACGAATTCGGCGTGTTCAATGAATCCCTCGTTGTCTCCCAGGTCATAGAGCAGGATTCCACTGTAATAATCCAGTTTGGGCCGGTAAAACAGATTCACGTTCGATTTTACAAGCAATTTGACCATTGATTTCAGAATATGGTTACTGGCTTTCTTGTCCTTTTTGTCAGCCATAAAGATATACCCAAGCTTTACCATCAGCTTTGGAACATACTTCTGAAGCCAGACATAATCCGCCATTTTGGTGTCTTCAAAGCGTTCGATCTGAACGGTTGTCTTCTTGATAAAGGGCATCAACTGGTACATCAGTCCGGTGAACAGCATGGCATCGCCGTTTGACGGCAAATCGGACCCTTTCCACCACTTGTTCACGGTACCGTTTCCCGCACCAAAGGGATTACGGGTCTTTCGGATGTTGTCCGCAAGGACATCGATGATATATTTCGGGTTATACATATCAGGTCCTCCTCCAGTGATCCACCACAAACCGTCTCAGTCCCAGAATCAGATCTCCCGGGTCGGCTTCCCTGGGGCAGGTCTGGATGCAAAGGCCACAGTGGAGGCACCGCCAGAGATCTTCATAATTTTCGAGAATCCGATCTTTTGCGCCAATCTGAGCGTACCGGATCATTTTTCTTGGAAAATGCTCATAGATGAGCGGGCAGATGGCGGCGCACGTACCACAGTTGAAGCAATCCATGGTGGTGTTCACACCAAACCCTTCCAATTCATCAGCAAATTCGGGATATACCTGTGTCATTTCTCTTTTTCACCTCCGGCGAGCTGATAACGAAAGTAACTGTCGTCCTGGTCCGCCTCAAGGATTTCCCCGTATTTCTTCATGCTGGCCACATACCACATGACTTTCGAGGTCGAAAGACCGACCCTTTGGGCAATTTCGGGAACCGTCCGCGCTGTGTCCTTCAACTGCGTACGGATGGCCTTAAGGGCGCTGTTGTGCTCTTTCACTTTAGCGGCCGCAGCCTTGATCCACGCTTTTCGCTCCTGGCGAAGCGCCTTCATGGCGGCCTTCTGATCCGTGTTTTCTTCCGTATTGGTCATGGTGTTCTCCCTTATGCCGTCTGAGATGGCAGGATCCGGTCGGAAACGATCATGTCTACCATGTCTTCGTACTGCTTTAAGGTCCATCCTTTGACGTTGATGGCGTTTTCCGGACAGACCGCCACACAGGCGCCGCAACCGGTGCAAAGGGCGGGATTCACCTGGGCCCTTTTGACTTTTTCGCCATCTACGTCCATCTCCACCAGGCTCAAGGCCCCTTCTACGATGCAGGCGTTGACACAGGTTCCGGTTCCAAGGCATTTGTTCAGATCTACTTCCGCCACAAAGGGATCCAGTTCCACATAACCCTTCCCCAGTATGGCAGAGGCTTTGGCAGCAGCCCCCGAAGCGGCGGAGCAGGTTTCTCCCATGTCAAAGGGCGCCTGGCAGGTTCCGGCAAGCAGCACCCCGGACTGGGCGATTTCCACCGGCCGCAGTTTGGGGTGCACCTCCTGCAGGAAGCCATCCACACCAACGGGCAGTTTCATCATTTCAACCAGGTCGGAGATGTTGCCGGGCTCCATGCCCACGGCCAGAACCACCAGATCCACTGGCATTTCCAGCTCTTCATCAAAGGTAAGCGTATCTTTTACTTTGATATTAAGCGGAAAATCGCCGGACCCGGTATTTCGGGTCACTTCAGGAGGTGCGTCCGCCTCAAAGCGGAAAAAAACCACCTTGCTGTCCGAAGCTTCTTCATAGAGTTCCTCCTGACCCCGGCCGTAGGTTCGAATATCTCTATAAAAGTCAAAAACCCGGGTTTTTGGATGGTTATTCCGGATCATGCTCGCGGCATGCAGGGTTGCACTGCAACAGGTTCTGGAGCAATATTCATTGAGATTTCCTTTGGCATCCGGCTCGTGAATCCCTGGAATCTGTCGGCTTCCCACACAGTGGATCATGGCCACACTGCGGATCTTCCGGTCGTTTATCTCCAAAGTGTCTCCGACTCCTTTTTGACGATTTTCCGCCATGATCCGGATCAATTCCGGAAGGGTGATGACCTCTTTTGATTCTCCGTACCGATATTCTCCGTATCGCGGCGCATAGGGCAGAAAGCCGGTGGCAAGAACAATGGCGCCCGTTTCGATATCATGGGTCGTTGTTGTTTCCGGAATGCCGGCGGGGCATATGCCGGCCAGGGGAACAAATTCCCCAAAGCCTTTGCCCGAGTCGCTGAGTCGTTTGATTTCGTCCTCATATGCATCGGATTCGGGAGGCGCCTGGGTCAGCGTGAGCTTGAAATTTCCGATGAAACCTTCAAAGGCCGTGATCCGGGAACAGGTGTACACGGTAATTTTTTCGGAATTCAACACCTCTCCCGCCAGCGCCGTCACCAGCTCTGAAACCGGATCATCCGTGGGAAAGGCCCGGTCCCATTTGGCCGTCCATCCTCCCAGAAAAGGCGATTTATCTATCAACGCCACGTCAAGCCCTTTACGCGCCAGGTCCAATGCGCTTTTGAGACCCGCAATACCGCCCCCGATGACGGTAACGTGTCTTTTTGCATCCACCTTGAAAGGTTCCAGCGGCTGAAGTTCCCTGGCTTTCGCCGCCGCCGCCGCCACCAGGCGCGTGGCCTTGTTGGTGGCCTGATCCCCATGATGCACCCAGCTTACCTGTTCTCGGATGTTGGCATGTTCGTAAATGTAGGGGTTCCCGCCGGCCCTTTGAATGGCGTTTCGAAAGGTGGAAGAATGGAGATCCGGGGCGCAGGAGGCCACGACCACACGATCAACCGTGCCGTTTTTGATGTCCTCCATGATGAGTTCCTGTCCCGGGTCCGAGCACATGAACACATCATTTTGAACCTTGACGACCCCGGGAATTTTCTCTGCGTTTTTGCAGACTTCTTCCACTGCCACGTGATCGGAAATATTGCCGCCGCAGTGGCAAACGTAAACACCGACCTTCTGTTCGGAGGTTGCCTTTTTATCTTTGTTGTCATCTGCCATTATGCCTATCTCCCAAAAAGATCCTGTCTTAGGCCGCAAGCTTACGGGTCAGCCTCGTGAGGTAATTGGAGGCCTCCATGGCCGCGGCGCCCGCTTCGACAATGGTATCCACAATGTCTTTGGGTCCCGCCGCCACACCCGCCACAAAAACCCCTTCCATATCGGTCAGTGTCGGGGCAATCTTGGGCTGTATGGTTTTGATGAAAGCGTCGCTTCCTGTGCCCACTGAGCAAGCGTTTTCAGGATTCCATCCGGCCACCATGCCCAGGGACAGAACCACCAGGTCATGTTCAGCCGTTGTGACGCCGCCCTGTGCCCCCTGGACTTCATATTGCAGTTTAACGGTCCCGTTTTCACCCGGATCAATGGTGGCCACTTTTCCCTTTATAAACTCAACGCCCATGGCCTTGGCGTTTTGGAAAAACTGTTCATACCCTTTCCCAAAGGCGCGAATATCCATATAATAAATGGCGATATCGGCCATGGGAACGGCGCCGGACAGCAGCATGGCCTGCTTGATGGCGTACATGCAGCATACCCGGGAGCAGTAGGAAACCCCCATGCTCTTGTCCCTGGAACCGGCGCATTGAATGAAGGCGATGGAATCCGGTTCCATGCCGTCGGAGGGTCTGATTACGCGGTTGTACGGGCCGTGGGGCGCCAGCAGGCGCTCCATTTGAAGGGCCGTGATGACGTTTTCGATTTCACCATACCCGTACTGTTGCTTGTCCCGAAGGGGTGTCAGTTCAAAGCCGGTGGCGATCACGACCGTTTTGGCTGTCAGCGTAAAATCCCGGGGCTTCTGGAAATAGTCCACGGCCTGGGTGGGGCACACTTTGGCGCATTTTCCGCACAGGGTGCAGTTTTCAACATCCATGAGGGCCACCTGAGGGATGGCGTTGGAAAATGGTATATAAATGGCTTTGCGCGCGGCAAACCCGCCCTGCTCCTCATCGGGGACGTAAACAGGGCAATTGTATTCGCATTGCCGACAACCGATGCACTTGATTTCATCAACGAATCTCGGTTTTTGCGTGACCCGGGCCGTAATCTCACCGCCGGTTTTCTTCAGGGTTTGGAGTTCGCAATAGGTAAAGCTGGTCACGTTGGGATGATGGGCTGCCGCCGACATCTTAGGTGTTGTGATGCAACTGGCACAGTCCAGGGTGGGAAAGACCTTGGATAAGCGAATCATCTTGCCCCCGATGGAGGCATCCTTTTCCACAATGGCCACCTTGAAATCCTGGTCGGCCAGATCCAGGGCTGCCTGAAGGCCGGCGATGCCGCCCCCCACTACCAGCGCGTCGAATTCTATCTTTTCCGTGGACATTACCGTTCCTTTCGTGTTTCCTGACAGTCTTCAACTGATTTATGCCGCTTTTTTACTTTCGGCTCCGGGAGGTCCCAATTCAGATATCAGCTGGTTCATCTGGTTCACTTCCTTGACAAAGGCTTTGGTGCAGACGGTGCAGACGCCCGTGAGACGAAGCCTTCTGGGGTCCAGGCCCTCTTCCCGCATCATGGCGTACACCTTGTCCACGCGCGCCGCCAGAGCCTGATAGGCGCCTTCGTATGGACATTCCACACCGCAGCTCATGATGATGATGCCGTAAATTCCTTTTTTGAAACAATCCAGATAAAAATGTTCGGGAAACATCACCGGCGCCCGGACCCGAAGAACATAAGTGTTCTCCGGGTAACTCATGTGGGCCTGGCCCACCGCGTTGGCTCCCGGATAGGCGCAGTCTTCGGTGGCCAAAATCAAAATCTTTGCCTGGTTTTCCTGGAGTGCCATTAGGGTTCCCCCGCTATTTCTGCCTTTTTACAAACAGTCTGTCGGCGCCGTCCACGCTCAAAACGCCAAGGTAGTCGTGACCCACTTTCTTGGCCCATCTGGGAATATCGTTCCTGCTGCCCGGATCGTTGGACAGGATTTCCAGGATCTGACCTACCTGAACATTTCCCATGCCTTTTTTGGCCTCCAACAGGGGTCCCGGGCAGGAAACGCCCCTTGCGTCCACTACATTATCCGCCTGAATACTGTTAAGATCTACATCTCCCATGATAAATCCTCCTGAAATACTCTCTGGTTTTTCCGCCTGAAATAAGGCGGTTTCGCTGTTATCCCCTTCGTATCAACAGTCGGTGATAGTCAGGGTACTTCTTGACTTCAATAATTCTGTCATTCCCATTTTTCAAAATGGAAGGAAGATTCTTGAGGGCCTCCGGATCGGTGCCGAACAGCTCCAGAATTTGACCCGGTTTCATGCGGCTGAGCCAGCTTCTGGTCTTGACAATGCACCAGGGACAACTCCAGCCCCTGAGATCAAGAACCCTGTCAATTTTAACCTCATTCTTCACATCTTGATCCTTGTCATGAGAAAGTTTGATTTTTAACCCTGCAAATGCGGTGCCAAATTCTTTATTAAGTGCGAATAGGTGGTTAACTTATTGATTATATGAGATTATTAGAATAATGTTGCGGTTTGAACATTAACGATTTATCATTAACAAGCGTTAATTCATGTTAACTTTTAACGTTCGGGGTTGTTTCTCGATTGGAGGAAAAATGTTTGAGAACGAATACAGTCAGTATTGGAAAACGGTGGTTCAGACCATGCTCGATGGGCTCATGGTGGTTGATCCGGATGGTATCATCCTCTCGGTGAACAATGCCTTTGAAAAGCTCACGGGGTACAAGGAAAAGGAATTGATCGGAAAGCCCTGCAAGATACTGCAGTGCAACACTTGTTTTCAATCCATGGCATTGGGGGGTGTCCAACACTGCCAGCTTTTCAGTGAGGGCCGGGTGCGCCACAGGCGGTGCACGCTTAAGCGCAAAGACGGATCCCCGGTCCATGTGCTAAAAAACGCCGCGGTATTAAAGGACAAGGACGGCGTGGTGGTGGGCGGGGTGGAGAACTTTGCCGATTGCACGGAACTGGTGGATCGGGACCAGGTCATTACGTCGCTTCGTCGTGAGTTGAGCATTGAAGAGAGTTTCGAGGGGATCATCGGAAAATCTCCTCTAATGCAGCAGGTCTTTGCTTTGATTCAAAGTGCTGCCGATTCCGAAGCCCCGGTGGCCATCCAAGGTGAAAGCGGCACGGGCAAGGAACTGGTGGCAACGGCCATACACCGCCTGGGTCCTCGCTCGGAAGGCCCTTTTGTGAAAGTGAACTGTGCGGCGCTAAATGAATCCCTTCTGGAAAGCGAATTGTTCGGCCACGTGAAAGGGGCCTTTACCGGCGCTGATCGCAACCGCAAAGGCCGCTTTGAAGCAGCCAGCGGAGGCGATATCTTCCTGGATGAAATCGGGGACATTCCCCTTGCCACACAGGTGAAGCTGCTGCGTGTTTTGCAGGAAAAGGAGATCGAAAAAGTGGGGGACCACAAACCCCTTTCCATTGATGTTCGCATTATTACGGCCACCAACAAGGACCTGAAAAGGCTTATGGAAGAGGGGCGCTTTCGTGAGGACCTCTACTACCGCGTGGGTGTCATCCCCATTTACCTGCCGCCTTTAAGGGAGCGCCGTGAAGATATTCCGCTGCTCGTCGATGCTTTTATTAGCCGCATTCGTCTTAAGAGCCGCAAAAACATTACGAGAATGGATGAAGCGGCCCTGGAACGGTTGGTGAATTACGACTGGCCGGGAAATATCCGTGAGCTGATCAATGCCATTGAATATGCTTTTGTGCTTTGCCCGGGCCATGAGATTCTTGAGAACCATCTCCCCCCCAATATCATCGGGAGAAACAGAACCCCTTCGGCAAAACAGCGCAAAAGGGCGAGGGCCGGTTCATTGGAAAAAGAAACGATTCTGGAAGCCCTGAAAAAAACCAACGGCAACAAGACCGAGGCGGCCGGAATTCTGGGTATCAGCCGAGTGACATTGTGGAAACGCCTTAAGGAATACGATATTCAGGTGAACAGAACCATTCAAAGTTGACGGCTATTCAAAAAATGCGCGGTTATATTCAATGCCCGCTTGATCAAAGGACGTATAAATAGCGGCCAGACGTCTGTTGGCCAGCTCCGTGGCGGTCTGAGCGTCTTCCCGTTCCCGTTCAGTTATGCAGCATGAAAAACACCGATGGCAAATATGGGTTTCGCCCAGATAGTCCACGTTGAAATTGGCCGCATAAAACAGGCGTTTTTCAGTGTGGTTGGCAAAATTTTCAACCGCTGGAAATTTTTCAACGGATACCTGGACGCCAACTTCATCTCCATCCTTGGCAATATGAATATAGTCTTCAAGGATGAGGGTGTTTACGAAGTCATCCCGTTTCTTTTCGAACTGTGCCAGCATGTCTTCCAGAGAAAAAAGATTTGCTTTCAGCCTGATACCTGCTTTTTCCAGGGTTTTGTAATCTCGTTTCAGATAGCGGTTGGCAATCATGACCGCCTGGGATACGTGGGGGCACAAATTGTGGGTGCACCCCCGTGAATAGCACTTCCTGAATTCATAGGATTCACCGTCAACGGTGCCCGAGAAAACAGAAAAAAACAGAAACGCACGAAAAGGTTCTTTTTCGTGAAGCAGGTCCACCTCGTTGATTTCAAAGGTATTGTCCACTGTAATGACAGCGCCTTTCTGCTTTAATAATACCAGGTCAGTAATACTGATAGGCGGGTTGTGAACGATAGGGTTGTCCATTGGGCACCTCCATTTAGGAATACTGTGCAACAAATGCTATTTTTCATTCCAGCGTTATAATTGGGTGGAATAGGTTTATGGGTCTTGTTACCACCAGGAAACCACTTTATCGTGGTCATGTTCGAAAATTAAGTCGATCAGTTTTCCGTAGTCCGGTTCCCCCTGATACAAGGGAAATTCCGTTTTTTCCTGCCCTTCGGAAAGGATTCCCACGAGGGTTTTCGTGACATCATCGGGTTCGCTTTTGTAGATGTGCAGAATTTTCATTTTCTAAGCTCCTAAAATGGGATGATCAGGTCCATCTCTTTGAGTTTCCGGCCGATTTCTTCCAGGCTCAGATACTGAAAGCCGTGCTTATCCGCGTTGACTTTGTTGTTGGAATAGTATTCGCATTCCATATCTTCAAGCCATTCCAGGTTCTCTTTATAGGCTTCGGTCATTTCCACTTCGATATCCAGGACGAACATATACGAATACAGATTTTCGACTGCCAGACCCAGGGTGGATCTTGATCCTTCCCAAAGGTCTTCCTTCCGACGCACCAAAAAAGCCACATGTTGAACATTTTCCATGCCTTAACCCCCTGTCTTTTAGAAAACGATGTAGCGGTCGCTTTCTTCGATCAATTCTCCGTTTCTGGCCTGTGTGGCGTAATCCCCCTCGGCAATGCCCTGAACGGGCGGCTTAAGCCCATGGCTTTCAAATCCCACATTGCACAGGCTCATCTGTGCCAGGCCTTCAAGTTCTCCAAATCTCGGGTCCTGCGTCAGCGTGGTGCCCAGGTGGCTGAAGAAAATGGTAACTTCAACGTCCCCTTTTTCCTTTGCTGCCTTGCATAATTTGATGAGTTTGTCCAAATGTTGGTCGGAACTCACAAAAACCCCCAATTTCCTAGCCATTTCTTTCTCCTCTAAGATCTGTTGATGTTTCAAAAAATGCTTTAGCGGTATCACGGATCATCATCTCGAAGCGCGGATGCATCGTTAATCAATGGCAATGGGTTAAGCAAAAAACATGCCATCCAAAAATGATTGTGAAAAAGCCAATGTATCTTCATTTAATGCCATATTTTCCTGGCACTGTCAAAAAACAAGAAATGGGAAATGATGTTCAACTGCTAACCATCTGCGCTTAACAAGTGTTAACCGTTAACCTCCTTTCGCCAGTTTGTGAACCCGATATGAATGTCATTTTAAATCCCAAAATTGTGTCCAAAACCCATCAATGCGGCTATCGACGGTGTTTCTTGATGCTGCTCTCAAAAAAATGATGAAATGGATTATTTATGGCACAACCATTGCTTTCTTGAATCTAATATACGGGCACGAGACTTGGCTTAACCTCCTTAAAATATCGGTTGCCCCCTTCCAAACAAGCAGGCTGGTCCCTGGAACGGGGTCAGCCTGTTTTTTTGGTAAGCCCTAAACCGCCTCCGGTGTAAAGGCAACCACCTCATCGATGGTACGGGCATCATTAAAAAGCATCGCAAGCCGATCCACGCCAAGTGCAATGCCGGCAGCCTCGGGCATCGCTCTAAGGTCGCTCAAGAATCGTTCCGGCATGGGAGAAGTGGGTTTTCCCGCCAAAGCCCGCTGCGCCAGCTCCTTTTCAAATCGCAGGCGTTGCTCTCGGGCATCGTTTAGTTCTGAAAAGCCGTTGGCCAGTTCAATTCCCGCCACATATATTTCGAACCGTTCCGCAAGGGAAGGGTTTCCCGGTTTCAGGCGAGCCAGCGCTCCCAGTGAGGCAGGGTAGTCATAGAGAAAGGTGGGCGTTTTCATTCCCAGATGCGGTTCGATTTCCGATACCATGGTTTGATCAAAGGTGTCGTCCCTCAGTGCCTGGTCCACGGAGACGGCGGTATGGCGTTCAAAAGCGGCTTGAACGGACAGCCGTTCCCAGGGTGCCGCCAGATCAACGGTCACGCCACGGTAACGAAGCACGGTTCCTAAATTCAGTTGACGGGCGAGAAAAAGAAAAAGATTTTCACACTCCACCATGAGGTCCCGGTAGTCAATTCGGGTTCGGTACCACTCCAGAAGGGAGAATTCAGGCAGGTGCAAATCCCCCCGTTCTTCCCCCCTGAAACACCTGGAAATTTGAAAAATTCGAGGAAAACCACGGGTCAGAAGTCGTTTCATGCACAACTCGGGGGATGTCTGCAGATAGCGGTCGCCAACGGATATGGATTCAATATGGGCTTCCGGTGCGGGTGCGGTAATCAGCTGGGGGGTTTCCACTTCCAGGTAATCACGGGTGATGAAAAATTCCCGAATGCTCTGAACGATTTTTGCCCGCGATAAGAGATAGGATTTACGTTTCGAAAAAACCGCCGGGTCATCCTCAAACGGTTTATTCCTTGACCCGTGTGACATATTCCCCTGTGCGCGTGTCAACGGTGATCTTTCCGCCTTCTTCTATAAACGGCGGGACCCGCAGTTCATAACCTGTTTCCAGCATAATCGGTTTGGTGTCGCCGGTGACCGAGTCTCCTTTGGCCCAGGGGTCGGCCTTGGTGACCAAAAGATCAACAAAATTGGGAAGGGTAATGCCGATGGGTCTGTCGCCGAAAAAAAGGATATCCACTTCCAGGTTATCGATCAGATAGTTTCTGGCATCCCCCACCTGATCTTCCTTTAAGACGTACTGCTCATAGTTTTCCACATCCATAAACCAGAACTCATCATCCTGGTTGTACAGATATTGCATTTTCCGTTCGGAAAGATCCGCCGGTTTAAAGGAATCCCCCGATCGATAGGTGGGATCAATGATGACGCCCGTAATCATATTTTTCAGTTTGCACCGGTAAAGGGACTGGCCTTTTCCCGGTTTTGAGAATTCAAAAGCCGTCACCACATAAGGCTCACCGTCAATTTCAATTTTTAACCCTTTCCTGAGATCACTTGCGTTATACATGCTTTTTTACTCCTAACGTATGTGTGTGTGGACCTGATGAGGCCCACGGTTGAACCATCCATTAATGTTTGAAGGCCCTTTGGCCGGTAAAGACCATGGAAACCTGCGGGGTTGCATCATTACAGGCCTCGATCACTTCAAAATCCCGCATGGAACCGCCCGGTTGAACAATGGCGCTGATCCCTTCCTTGATGGCCACATCCACGCCGTCCCTGAAAGGGAAGAATGCATCGGAAACCATTGAAGCGCCAATGAGACCCCCTTTGGCCGCCTTCGTGTCCGCATCGATTTCATTTAACCGGTCACGACCTTCTCCTCCCTTTTCCACCTGGAGCGCCAGGTCTTTATAGGGTAACCCGTGCCGCTTAAAACAAAGGGCATCCGCGTATTTTGTGTATGCCTTGAAAATGCCGATCTCCGCGACACCCACCCGGTCCTGTTCACCGGTACCGATGCCTACGGTCACCCCGTCTTTCACATAAATGACCGAATTGGACGTGACGCCCTGTTCCACCTGCCAGCCGAACAGCAGGTCTTTGTATTCCCGGCTGGTGGGTTCTCGTTCAATGGTGTAGGTCTTCCCCTGGTATTCAGAAACGGCGGGTTTCAGGTCCGTAACGGTCTTAATTTGATTCAGCGGTGATTGCTGTACGATGAGTCCGCCGTCGATCAGGCTCTTAAAGTCCACAAATCGTTTTCCGGCGAACCGGGAAAGCCGGTCCATGCGTGGAACGCGGAAAATGCGAAGATTGGATCGCTTTGATAATATATCCACGCTCCCCGTTTCATATTCGGGAGCAGCCACCACTTCCAGATAATTTTCGGAAATCCGTTCCGCCGTGGCCGTGTCCACCGGTTGATTGAAGAGAGCGCATCCGCCGAAGGCGGCGATGCGATCCGCCATATCCGCTTTTTCATAGGCTTCCGCAAGGGTATTGCCGTAGGCGACGCCACAAGGGTTGTTGTGCTTGACGATGACAACCGCCGGTCCTGCATCCAGGTATTTCATGATGTTGAGGGCATTGTCCACATCGGTGAGATTGATTTTACCGGGATGTTTTCCGCTTTGTACCATCTCTTTTTCAGAAATGGCCGACACCAAACCGTTTCCGGGTTCAATGAATTGGCAGCCCCCCAATGCCAGATTTCCCTGAACCAGCTCGTAGATGGCCGCCTCCTGTCCCGGATTTTCACCGTACCGAAGCCCTTTTTCGATGATTTCGCCGGCGCCGGCATCCGGAATTTTCCAGGTTTTTTTGCGGTAGATGAGGGCCTGATCTCCGAATGAAATGGTCAGTTCCTTGGGAAAGTGGTCATCCATGACGGTTTTGTACATTTTCTTAAGGTCGTCAGCCATCGATTCCTCCTTACGCATTTTCCGTCATATGGGCCTTGCCTTTTTCGATGTATGCATAGGCGTTATGATTGTGGATGGATTCAAAGTTTTCCGATTCCACGGTGAACCAGGTGATATTGGAATCGTCACTCAATTTAACGGCGATGTCTCGCACGATGTCCTCCACAAACATGGGGTTGTGGTATGCGTGCTCAGTGACGTATTTTTCATCTTCTCTTTTCAGAACCGAAAATACCTCACATGAAGCGGATTCCTCAACCAATCTGATCAAATCCTCAATCCATACGAATTTCTTGAACCGAACCTGAAGCCGTACCTCGCCCCGCTGGTTGTGTGCACCGAAGTCGCTGATTTCCTTGGAGCAGGGACAAAGGGTTGAAATGGGCACATGAATCATGATGATCAGATCGCTTCCGCTGTTCAGGGAGCCTTTGAAAGCGCACTTGTATTCCATCAGCCCGTTGACACCGGTGACCGGTGCCGACTTGTTGATAAAATAAGGAAAGCTCATTTCCATGTGGGCGCTTTCAGCGTTCAGTCGATCTTTCATTTCCTCCAGAATCTCCGAGAAATTCTGGACCGATATTCGCCGGCTGTGCTCGTTTAGAATTTCCACAAACCGGCTCATGTGTGTGCCTTTGTAATAGCGGGGAAGATTTACGTACATATTGATTTCCGCCACGGTCTGTTGCTCCCCCATGTCCTTGTCCAGAACCGTGATCGGATACCGGATGCCCTTGACACCCACCTGATCGATATCAATATTGCGATGGTCTCTGTGATTTTGTATGTCTTCCATAAACTTCCATTTTCTAAAATTTTCCGTAGGTCTGCACTATATTATTAGATAAACAAAGTCAATAGAGAACCGTTTACGGTTTATCAGTCGTAAATGGATTTTCGAAATCTTTCATGGTGTCATTGATCTTTTCCAAAGTAGGCTGTGCGCCTATTCTGGCGCTCAGTTCACGGGCCTGTTCAAGGTTGGCAAGAGCCATTTTGGGTCGGTTCTTGTGGACGATACAGGCTTTGACCCTCAATGCCGTGGCCTCATGTTTCTGAGCACCGTTTTCCCGGGCGGCTTTCAATGCCTCGTTAATATAATAGAGTGCTTTTCGGTGCCCTCCCCTTTTTTCATAAAGCTCCGCAAGGGCGATCAGCAGTCTTGTTTTATATCGCCAGCCCGCATAGAGATGCCGTTTGCCCTTGATCCGGTTTTGGACATGGACCAACACTTCTTGGGCGTTTTTAAGATCTCCCAGTTGAAGATAGTTTTCGCCCACATTGATTTGGGCATTGTGAATGGTCTCAGGATCGCCCGTGGGCAGCGCCAGGCGCAGGGCCTCCCGGTTCAGCCTCAGGGCCTCTTCCACGTCTCCCGTCTGCGCGCGGATCCAGCCAAGCGTGTTTAAAAACCTTGGTTTCCAGAATTTGTCATCGCCTGTTTCCAGTTTCTTCAAACCTGCCTTTAGAATATTTTCTCCCTCTTCCAATCTTCCCAGGGCACCGTAGATGTGGCCTTTGCGGAAATGGAGCACAATGTGGAAGAAGGGGCTTTTGAGGCTTTCGTTCAGCTGCCACAGTTCATCGCTGACGGCCAGGGCTTCGCTCAACTCCCCGGTCCAGTTGTAATACTGGATGAGATAGGAGAGGCACCAGGCCTTTGCTTCGGCATTTACAGTGTCTTCGCTGAGATCGAGGGCCTGGATCAGGAGAGGCCTTGCTTTTTTCAGGTCCCCCAGGACCGAATGCACAAATCCTTCAAAGCTGGCGGCCTTGAGCAGGATTTCCCGAAGGCCGTATGTGCCGGCCAAATCAGATGCTTTTTGGAGGAACTTCAGGGCCGAAATCGGTTTGTGCATGAAAAAGGAAGTCCATCCCAGTCGAAAGATAGCTTCTCCTTCGGAATCTCTATCCTTAAGGTGCTTTGCCTCTGCCAGCATTTTGTGAAAGGTCCGATGGCTTTTTTCCGTCTGGCCCAGACAGAAATGCATGCCCCCTTTCCACTTATAAATCTGAAGCGCCCGTTCCCGAGGATGTTCCCATGCGTCTTTTTGGAGGATATCCAGGGCACGGTCGAAACACATAAGGGCTTCCCCGCAGGCATAAGAGCGTTTGGCCTGGTTCCCTGCTTCCAGGGTGTGGGCAAAGGCTTTTTGCCAATCCTGTGCACGATAATAGTGGTAGGCCAGAAAGCCGGACTGTTTGGAAAGGTTGTCGCGATACATTTTTTCCATGGCCTCCGCCACCACATGATGATAGATTCTACGATTTTTTCTCAAAAGCCCGTGGTAAGCGATTTCCTGCATCATTTGATGGCGGAAAACATACTTACCGCCGAAATCGGAGGATAATTCATCGATAATGCCTTCCTTTTTCAACAAAGTCAGAATCTGTTTGAGACGGGCCGTATCTCCGGTAAGATAGGCCAGCAGATCGTGAGAGAACTCCGTTCCGATAACAGAAGCCAGTTGTGCAACCCCCTTCACCGAAGCGGGAAGCGCATCCAGTCGGGCAGACAGGACCTCCCGGATGGTCCGGGGAATTTCCAGAGCATCAATATCCAGGCGCAACCGGCAGATTTGAGCATCGCAGACCATCAGTTTCCTTCTCTTGATGGTTTCCGCCATCTCGATCAGAAACAACGGGTTGCCACCGGCATGGGAAAGGATGTCCCGGGATATTCCGGCATCCAGTCTGTTGCTTCCCAAAACGGCGTTGAAAAGGCTTAATGCCGTGCTATCCTCGAAGGGTTTCAAATTAATAAGGTGATCGGGTTTTATGGGACGACAGACAGGTTTAGCGGTTCGCCCCGAGCACACCACCATAAGAGGTCCTTTGATTTGTGATTGGGCGAGAAAAGCGAGAAATTCATGGGTGGTTTCGTCGGCCCATTGCATGTCGTCAAAGAAAAGGATCACCGATCTGCGGGTTACAGTGGCCCCAAAAAGGTCTCCCACGGCCCTGAACATACGGCGTTTCTCCCCTTCAAATACCCCTTGGGAGGGGTTTTTGTTGCCGCTGACGCCAAAGAGGTCAAAGATTTTTTTGAGCCTGGGAATCAGTTCCCTTTGTTGAATCCTTGCTTTGATTTTGTTCCTGACAACCTTGAAGCTGTCATGCTCGGCGATTTCGAAATGGCGCCTGAGCATTTGGGCTACGGGATAAAGCGCCGTGGTTTCACCATAGGGTCGGCATCGCCCCTGAAGGCAAAGCGTGTTACCCTTTTGAATGGTATTTTGAAAAGCAGTCAGAAGGCGGGTTTTTCCGACGCCCGCTTCGCCTTCCACCACCGCCATTAGAAATCGGCCTTTCAACATCCTTTTGTAGGCCCGCAGCAGAGCACCCAACTCATTTTTCCGGTCAACAAATGGAATTTCCCCGCCGTCCGTTTCCCGGAGCGAAATTATTTCCAATTCTCCCAAAAGGGAGAATGCCGTTATCGGTTCCTTTTTTCCCTTGATGTTAAAATCCCCTACCTTTCGGAATCGGAAAAAAGGTTGCGCGGCCGTTTGTATGAGGCGGGAGACCAGAATGCCGCCCGGGCGGGCGAGAGCTTCCAGACGGGCCGAAAGGTTGGTGGTATCCCCGATGGCGGTGTAATCCAGCCGTAGGTTATCGCCGATAGCCCCCACCACCACGGGCCCGGCGTGAATGCCGATGCGCATTTGAAACAACACCCCGAATTGCTTATTCACATCACGGGTATAGCTTTTCATTCGGTGTTGAACGCGTAGCGCCGCATGGCAGGCCCTGCGAATATGATCCTCATAGGCGACGGGGGCGCCGAACAGCGCCATGACCCCGTCTCCCGTATACTGGTTGATGGTGCCCCCTGCGCCGTGGATTTCCTGCCCCAGGATTTCAAAACATCCGTCCATGATGTCATGGACCTCTTCGGGATCCAGCGCTTCCGAAATGATGGTAAAACCGGCCACATCCGCGAAGAATACGGTAACATGCTTTCGCTCCCCTTCCAGGGCGGTGCGGTTGACCAGAACTTTTTCCGTCAGAAAGGGGGGGGTGTATTCCCTGGGGGAACGATTGGCATATTCGGGGGACACGCGTGGGGATGCGGTGGAAAGAGGTTGTCCGCATTTCCCGCAGAAATTCATCCCTTCCGGGTTTTTAAATTGACAGTGTGGACATTTCATGGCCCTACTTTGTCATATTTTAAAGTGGGGCTTCAATACAAATTGACTATGGCTTCTCTTTTTTGAACCGTCCACCGGAGATGGCCGGGTCATTGGGGTACCCCAGGGCCTCAAAATCCATGACCCCATCGGGCCGGTGGCAATGGGTACAGGAAAGGGCTTTCTGTTTGGGAACCACCCCATGGTTGATGCGCCAATACATGAGCGTGTTGACAAATTTGATTTTGCCGCTGTATTTGAGCCCGGCTTCTTTCATGCCGTCTGTTGCGGCCCGGTTCCAGTCAAAGTGTGTCCAGAAGCCCTCCCACAATTTGGGGACAATAAGGGTGCCGTATTCGGCGTCAGCCGGTTGAATGCCGGAAAAAAGTTTGTAGGGGGTGATTCTGGCGGTCGGATCGCTGATGTTTCCCACGGGCGGATTCAGGTCCGTGACCCCGCCCTGATTTACGGGTTCCCCGGTCAAATAACGCCGATGCTTGCCGTTGTACCAGGCGTAAACCGGCTGAACATCCTTGCGTTTGATAAGAACGCCCTTCTTCTTGTTGTAGGCGGTAAACACGTTGGGAGCATTCGGCAAAAGTTCAACGGATTTCCCCGCCTTGGACCAGTCCCAGAACATGAGGGTCGGTTTGTCCCTGGCAAATGTGGGGATATGGCAGGTCTGGCATGCGATTGTGTCGCAATGATCATTCAGGGTTTTGAGAAGGGGGTGATCGTCATTGTGGGGTTTTTCGTCATGGCAGTCTGTGCAGGAGACGCGCCCCTCACTGACGGAGGATGTGGTGCTGTCTCCGGAAATTTTGTGCTTGAGGGTCACATGACATTCCTGACAGGTGAAGTCCTGACCGCCCATGTGGACATCCTGAGAGGCGGTGGGATTTTTGAGGGTGCTGTCCAGGTCTCCGTGCTTGACGCCGTCCCCGCCACCGCCGACCCAGTGGCACGATCCGCAATTGGCCCGGGTGGGGAGCCCCACCCGCTGTGCGATTTGGACCAGATCAAGGCCCTGTTTTTCCCGGCCGCAGTCCGTGGGTGTTTTGGTATATGTGCCCGTGGTATCATGGCACACCAGGCAATCAATGCGTGCGGGATCCGTGAAATCAAAATTTTCGTCTTTCCACCCGTAGCCTGCATGGCAGCTGGTGCACCTGCACCAGTTGGAAATGGGGCTCATTCAAAAATTATTGATCAGTTTCCGCTTTCCCAGATCCGTTCGATGTGCCTCTCCCAAAACCCCAGGGCTTGGCCCCTGCCAGAGCCAGTGGGCGGAATGAAGCACTTCATCGGCTTGTTCACGGTGACATTTGAGGCAGTCTTTGGTCACCGCCATGCCGTCCGGGTAAGGTCCTTTTAAATGCTTTTGGTGAACTGACGGAACCGCATTGCTTTTTTGGCCCATGGCGGGACCCGTATGGATGCAAAAGGACAGAATAAACAGTAGCATCACAAATAAGGGTTTTTTCATTTCTTATCTTCTCCAAAAGGTTTGATCGGCTTCAGATTAACAAAGGACCAGAGGTTGCCGATGCCCGCAGGCATTTTTATCCAGCCCTGAAAATGATCGTTTCGGGCCGCTTCCACCCTGGGGCCCGTGTAAAGGGGAATGCAGGGGGCTTCCCTTGCGATGAGCGACTGCAGGTCGAAAACCAGGGCTTGTCTTCGGTCCGAATCCTTTTCCAGCGAGGCCTTTTCCGCCAGTTCATCAAAGGCGGTGTTTCGAAAACGCGCATAATTCTTGCCCCCAACGCGGGCTTCATGACTGTGAAAAAAGGTTTTGATATAATCCGGGTCATGGGAAAGGTTGGCCCACCCCATGATACAAGCATCAAAGTCCCCTTTTCTGAGGAGTGCGATTGCCTGGTGTAGGGACTGCATTTTCGTGGTCACCGGGATGCCGATTTTTGCCAGGGCCTTCTTGATTGTTAGCGCTACTTTCAACCGAAAGGGCCTGTGCCAGCCCCGGGTGGTCAGGATTTCCATGGGTTTCATTCTTTGGCCGTCGGGCAGGATAAGATGATTTTTTATCCAGGAATAGCCTGCTTTTTGAAGAAGCATTTTGGCTTTTTCGACCCGTTCCTCAACCGTTAATCCGGTGCCGGGATCCGCTACCCGGGGGTTGGACCAGAGGGTATTTTGGGGCGGAATGACACTATAAACCGGTGTGCCTTGCCCCTTTAAAATCCGTCTTACAATCTGGCCTCTGTCTACTAAAAGGGCCACGGAGCGGCGAAACACAGGATCGGCGTAGGGGATACGTTCCAGGTTAAAGGTGAGATAGTCATAGCCTGTTCGGTCCGTGCGATAGAGGGTCACATGGGGTATTTTGGAAATCCGGGACACAAAATCAAGGGGCAGATCCCACCAGATAAAGTCTATCTTGCCTTTTGCAAGTTGGTTCAGGGATTTTTGAACGTCCGGATTGAATTCAAAAATGATGGTGTTCAAGTAGGGACCCACCAAAATGCCGTCCATTTCGTGCCCACGGCCAAAAAAATGAGGATTTTCCTTGAGCACCATAAAAAACGGCTCGGTGTAGGTTTGCAAAATAAAGGGACCATTGCTGGATACGGTTTGCGGCGCGAAGCCCATAAGAGTCCTAAGGGGATTATCGGCGGCTCTGGCCGAAAGTACCGCCTGGGACCATCTTTTTTTCTGTATAAATGGTGCAAAAAGCGCCCGTTTAAAAAAACCGGGACTGGGTCCTTTCAGGGTAAAGCGCAGGGTTCGTTTATCCAGCGCTTCCATTTTCGCTACGTCCTGCCATTTTTCCATATGGCCGGGGACCTTGAATTTCTGAATGGTTTTGACCGTGAACATCAAATCTTCGACCGTCACCGATGATCCGTCGTCCCATTTTGCATTCCGAAGCCGAATGGTGACACTGTTGGGGCGCTTCCCCTGAATCGGCGGGGATTCCGCAAGCCAGGGGAGCATCTTTCCACCTGTCGGTCCTTTAACGTAAAGGGACATGTGGAAAAGCCGAAGGACCTTTTGGGACCATGCGTCGGTTGCGTCGAAATAGTTCAGTGATTTCGGACGATTGGGCATGTCAATATGAATGCTGTCTTCAACGGCATTTGCGAAACCGGGCTGAACGGTCAAGAAAACCATGATGAAACAAAAGATGACTTTTTTCAAAACATTCCCCCTTTTTTTCCTTTCAGCTCATGGTTTAAAGGCTGCGTTTCATGGGTTTTCTTTTGCATATCGAGCTGTATCGCCGCCAGATTTCGGTCTTCGGTCAACGTCACATCCACGCCCGCGTCGGAAAAGACATAACCCGGGCCTTTTCCTTCAAACCCTTTGGGGGTATAGACCGTATCAACGCCTTTTGCAAGGAGCCACTCGCTGACCTTGATCCCTTTTCCTTTTTCCTCTCCGGCAAAGGGGTTTGTTTCATAGGCTTCCGAGAGCAGAACCCCGTCCCGCTCCCGGACTTTGGCCACATAGAAGCAGGGTGCGGTACCGAAATGTTCGGAGATGTTCCGGCGATCATTCCGGAGGGGAATGGCGATCGTGCGGGTTTCCCGTTTTTGTGGCGCGTAATGAATCAATATTTGGTCCACATGGGCAACGGCCGCCCTGATATGGTTTTCAATGCGCCGGCTCACCACGTGGGCCTTTTCAAGATCCCCTGCCTTGATGATGATATCGGCTTCAATAAATTTGTACTGCCCCGAGTTTCTTCCCCACAATCCGTTGATGGCAACCACTCTTGGGTTTTTCAGGATAATGGTTTTCACCTGGTCCAGGGTTTTAAAATCAAGGGAGGCGTCCAACAGTACCCTGAAAGCATCCACAAAAATGCCGGCGCCCGCTTTAAACACCAGCAGTACCACTACGATGGCCGCGATGCGGTCCAGTTCCAGGTCAAAAAGTCCTCCCACAAGCCCGGCGAGAATGACGCAGGAACTCATCATGTCCGTTCGAATATGTTTGGCGTCCGCAATAAGACTGGGTGAGCCGATGGCTTTCCCCTGGCGCAATTCGTAGCGGGAAAAGGCAAAGGTGATACCCATGGCCGCCACCAGCCCTGCCATGGCATAAGGAAGGTATTGCCGTTTAAGGATAAAAGGCTCCAAAAAGACGGTTTTGACAATTTCGTATCCTGCCAGAAAAATGAACAAGGATGTGAGAAGGCTCACGAAATTTTCAACCTTGTACAGTCCATACGGAAAGTTTTTCGATTTTCGCTTGCTGATTTTAATGCCGGCCAGGACCGTGACGGAAGAAATCACATCGGTGGCGGAATGGATGGCATCCGCCACCAGGGCCACCGAACCGGATAGGACCGCGAGCCCCCCTTTCATGGCCACCAGCAGAACATTGACCCCGATGGAGTAAGAGCCTATTTTTTCCTTTTGGGTCATCATGGATCGTCTGATCCTTTTCGGGGTGAGCCCAGGCTCTCCAGCAGGGCGAAAGTGCCCAGGTTCGGGTACAGATGGTCTTTCAACGCCATGGAAATCCACCCTTTTTCCTCGGATACCACAATGACCAGGGCATCGCTTGTGCGGCTGAGACCCAGTGCGGCGCGATGTCGGGTCGCCAGTCCCAACCGGTCTATCTCAGCGGAGTGGGGCGCCAGGGGGAGCAATACGCCGGCTTTTTGAATCCGCGCGTCTTTAATGACCACGGCCCCGTCATGAAGGGGACTTCCCGGGAAAAAGAGGTTTTCCAGCAAAGGCACGCTGATGGGGGCGTTCACATCAGTGCCGCCCTGCAGGAGATCTTCCAGATTGTCCTCATGGGCCATTACGATGATGGCGCCATGGCGTCTTTCACTCAACCTGGAAAGGGCCAGAATGACCGGCCCGGGCACTTGGATACCTGGAGAGATGGAGCATTTGAGGTGAGTCTGCAGAAGAACTTTCTCCAGTTGATTAAGTCCTTCGCGTATTTCATAAAGTTTTTGAAGCAGACTGCTGAGCGCAACACTCTCTTTAAGGCATGGTACATCGGCCTGAATTTTAAGAATTCTGGCTTTCAGCGCTTCCACCTGGTCCATGATCTGGTGTTCTTCTTTCAGGATGGTGCCTTCATTCTTGGGTTGGGTCTCTTTTTTCCCCATGCTTTTGCCTCCGGAACTTCTCGTTTTATAGAAACGCCCTCTGATTCAGATATTCTAGCGTCCGCCATAGACCCGGTCAATAGGGGGTGAACCGCTATGAAGCGGACAAAAGTATATCCACCTCTTTTAGAATCAGTCCATAGATCTCTTCCTCCAGATCCTCCGAAGGCAATTGCTTGGCCTTCTTGATATCAAGCGTCGAAGTCAGCTCAATATAGCGATCCATGGTCATGCCTTCCTTCTCACAAAGCACTTTACCACATTTTACCGGACAGGCATCAATCAGAATTCTCTTTTCGGAATTTTTGACGATTTCCTTGAATTTCCAAGGGATCGCTACGGCAGGCAAACAACCGATCTTAATATCATCCGGGTGCTCCTCCCAGACCCTTATGCACGCCTTCGATGCGGAAACGCCCGTTGCGCATCCGCCGTAACAAGTGAACATCAACAGTTTGTATTTCATGGGTTCCCCCTTTTCATCAAATTCTTACGGGGCACAGGCATCTCGCCTTGAGATACCATTCAGACAATCCATTTCGCCCTTTATGGTTTACCAGGGTTTCGCGGCGGTATGCGCCCATATGGGTTAACAGAATAATGTCGCCCTGTTCCACGAAGCATGGGGTGTTTAGATATACAATCCCATTTTCAGCATGTTTGTATTGTTGTATCATCCGGGTCAAAATGATCCTTTCTTCCTCGGGCCTTGAAAGGTTCACAATCTGATGGGGGGTTCCATGGATTTCGTGGTAAAGGGCATCATTCATGGGCAGATCGGTTTGAATGTAAGGCATCCCCTCCGCCGTGCCGCTTGCCAGCGCTTTCACCAGCAGTGCGCCCGCATAAGATACCAGATGCATCGGCAGTTCAAGCCGCAATTCAAATTGAGGACAGGCCTCTTGTATCGCTTCCAGATAGGTTTCAATTTCCGAAAGTTCCATTCCATCCATCGGGCTTATGGATTCGTTGTTTGCGGCGTTTCCCAGAACCAGGGTGGAAAGTCCACTAAATTGGTGGGCCAGGGTTTTAAACAGGGAGATTTTTTCATCCTGACTGCACAGGGATAGAAATCGGCTGTCGGGGCAGACATAAATTCCGTGCGTTGTTTTTTTCGGGATTCCGGACTGCGGGATTTCATCGCCCATGTCCAGGCACAGGAAAATGCTTTTGTCCTGAAACGCCTCAAGACAGGCATTCATGGTGTTTTTGTCCGCCCTCACTGCCACGTGGAGCCCTTGATGGGCGGCATCTTCACATTCCCTTTTGTGTTTGTGATCGGAGAGAAAGAAAATTCGGCTGGGGGGCAGTTTCGGGAAATGGTCTCTCAAGTGGTCTGCTTCCAGAAGAGAATTGCATCGGAAATACGCATCAAGATCGAAGGCTTTTTGCAATACGGCTTGATGAAAATTCAAATGATACGGATAGAAAAGTCCTGAAAGGGCATCCATGGCCGACAGGTCAAAGAAAATCTCGTTCAGGGTCTCCTCATTGTACACGTAGAAGGGTGTGTGGGCTTCGGCCAGCTCAACCAGTTCTTCGTTTCGAAAATGCCACCATTGTTTACCGGATCGCTTCATTGCCTTATCATCCTTGCCAGAGAGGATAGCGGGAACCGTTAGCCGGACGATTCTCCTGCATCTACCCGCCTTTCTTTGGGTAAAATAACTTTGATGGAAAGTCCCGCAAGTCCCATCACCGATGCAAACAGGGTGATGGGAAAGTATTTCAGACGATTTGTTGCCGTTTGTTCCATAATTTAATAGCTCTCTTGCAGGATTTTGGCCTGGTCCAGGAGCAGCGATTTGAGCCGGTCCAGGGAGACGGGGTATCCTTGCATGGGGATACCCATCCAGTCGCAGTATTCCAGGAATTCTTCCGGTTTTTCCGTCATGAATTTATCCATATAACCGATGCCGTCCAGAACAATGGCACCGCCTGAATGCTTGGGGAAATTTTCGTTGGCGATGCCCTTGTCCCACCCATCGAACACCTGGTGGCGGTACTCCACCCAGCCCGGTGTCATCCACCACACTTTTTCGCCGCCGACCAGTTCCTGTGCAATTCGGTCACGGGTCGCCTCGTCGGCAATCATGTCCATGCAGTGGGTGGCCTGCACGCGTCCGATTCCCGCGCCCTGTTCGTCAATGAGTTTCTGCATGGTGCGGGTGGGTGCGTCCACGTTCACATAGCAGAATTTGCCCCCGTAGATCACGATGACCTTGTCAACCTTTTCCTTGGCCATTTTGATGCGGGATACCAGCTGATTTTCAAGTTCATGGCAATTCTGATGCAGCCCCGGTTTGGTGAAAAAGATGTTGTGGGCATCCAGAAATCCTTCCTGCTTGAGATGGCTCAGTTCGAGATTTAAGGTGCCGCAGGAAACAATGGCGATATCTCTAAAGGATATTTTTTCCATTACAGATCTCCTCCCTCAAGGAGCCCCGCAATGGCATCCGAAAGGGTGTCTTCGGATTGGACCCCGACAAATCTTTGAATTTCTTTGTTGTTCTTAAAAATGATCATGGTGGGAATGCTCTGAATTCCCAAGGTGGCGGCAATATCCTGATTTTCATCCACATTCATTGCCGAAATGACTGCCTTTCCTTCATATTGAATTGAGAGCCGTTCCAGAATAGGCTCCTGGGTGCGGCAGGGGGCACACCAAGGGGCATTGAAATCCATCAGTGTAAGCCCACTCTCAATGGCCTTTTCATATTCTTCCCTTGATTGTAATGTCTTGAGTGCCATGATTTGTCTCCTTTTTCATTGATTGATGGTTTATTTAAGGTAGTCAATAAGTGTGCCAATGCGGATTCCCAACAACAGCAACGGGAGCTGAATTGATGCAACCTTTTGGAATGATATTAAAATATAATTCGTTACGGGAGGAACGCCGGGATGATACCGGCGCAAATAAGTTGGAGATTGACAAACGGAGATGCCGTTACCTATAGTATCGGTAACGTTTCAAGGGTTTTTGTAACGTTACGGTAACGGTCTCGACGCCGAATTTGGCACGGGAAAAACTCAAAATTCACAGGCAACAGATGTCCGAAAGAAAAAACAGCATCCAGGATATCCTGGATCCCAACTTCGCACGGTTGCTCCTGGAATCCATGGCGGACGGTGTATTTACCCTGGATGACAAGGGGAAAATCACGTCATGGAACCCATCCATGGAGCGGATTACCGGTTACACTGCCTCGGAAGCCATTGGAAAATCCTGCATGTTTCTCAGCTTCAGCCGCTGCTTTTCCAACACTTGCCCCACCGGGATCAAACAATGCGGGATTTTTGAACAATCCGCCGTGGACGCCAAGGAATGCTTTCTGCGCCACAAAGACGGCCACGATGTATCCGTTGTGAAAAGTGCCCGGACGGTCAGGGAACAGGGTTCCATCAGAGGCGTGGTCGAAACCGTCACCGATATGACCGAACTTCAGAAGGCACGGCGAAAAGCGGAAGAGGCCAGGTTTCGTCTGGGAGAAGTCCACAGATTTGAAAACATCATCGGAAAAAGCCATCTGATGCAGGAAGTCTTTGGTGCTCTCAAGGCCGTGGCCGCCAGTGAAGCCACCGTCCTGATCCAGGGTGAAAGCGGTACGGGCAAGGAGCTGGCGGCCGGCGCCATCCATTACAACAGCGAGCGGAAAAACAACTCTTTTGTGAGCGTCAATTGCAGCGCTCTGTCTGAATCGTTGCTGGAAAGTGAACTCTTCGGCCATGTGAAGGGCGCCTTCACGGGTGCCGTGCGCGATCGTTCCGGACGGTTCGAAGAGGCCCATGGCGGTACCCTTTTTCTGGATGAAATCGGTGAGATAAGTTCGTTTATCCAGCTCAAACTGCTTCGAGTGCTACAGGAGAGGGAAATTGAACGGGTTGGAGAATCCAGAAAGCGAAAGATCGATATCCGAATCATTGCCGCCACCAACAAGGATCTCTATGGCCTCGTGAAAGAAGGCAGTTTCCGTGAAGATCTTTACTACCGCCTGAAGGTGTTTCCCATCCATATTCCGCCCCTGCGGAAGCGGAGGGAAGATATTCCGCTCCTTATCAGTAATTTCATCCGGTTTCAAAATCAAAAAACCCGAAAACAGGTGGAAGGCATTTCACAACCGGCCATGCGGATTCTCATGGATTACGCCTGGCCCGGGAATGTCCGTGAATTGGAAAACGCCATTGAACATGCCTTTGTACTGTGCGATAGCGGCAACATGGATATTTTTGATCTGCCCGTTGAGATTCGACAGTTTGCCTTTACCAATAACTCAGGGCAACCACCTTCCCATAAGGGCGTGCCCGCAACATCACGGTCCGCTTCCGTAAAAAAATTAACCCGGGAAAAACTCCTTGAAATTCTGGAAGAAAGCGACTGGAATAAAGCGGAAGCAGCCCGTCGTGTGGGGGTGAGCCGCACGGCCATATGGAAATATATGAAAAAGAGGGAAATCCCATTAAAGCGGCCCTGACGCATATCACAAGGAGACCGCCTTCCCAACCCTCAGCATGCAACTTTTCGGAATGCATGGCCGAAGCAAGCGCAAGAAGGAATTGTTAAGTCTCGTTTTCGCGACTGTATACCTCCATATCTTTTCAAGAATGCTACTCTGCACCATTCCCCACGGCTTCCCCGTCATCCCGAGTTTCATTTAACCCTTTGACAATATGGAGTTTTATTTCCATCCGGGAAAACCAGTTCAAGTCATGGCGTGGAAATTGCATAAATCATTTCCGCGGGGGATCATGAAAAATGAAGATGGCTGTAACCGTTTGGGAAAATCGCATTTCCCCCTAAGGAGAAAGAGATATGAAAATCGCAGTCAGCAGTAGCGGCAATAACCTGGATTCGCAGATCGACCCACGCTTTGGGCGGTGCGCCTATTTTGTAGTGGTGGATTCGGAGAATATGGCGGTGCAGGTTTTTGACAATGAAAGCATCGCCCTCGGCGGCGGTGCCGGCATTCAGGCCGCCCAGTTTGTGGCCTCCAAAGGCGCTAAAGCCATCCTTACGGGGAATGTGGGCCCCAACGCCATGAAGACGCTTTCGGCGGCGGGGGTGGAGGTTTTTGTAGGACAAAATGGAACCGTGGGAGAAGCCATTGCGAGGTACAAGAGGGGTGATTTGCAATCCACCGGTACGGCAAATGTGGCCGATCACTATGGTATGGGCAGTGCTAAGAGCGGCGGCGGTGCCGGTGGCAGCGTTGGTATGGCCGGTGGTGGTCGCGGCATGGGCGGCGGCGGACGCGGCATGGGGGGCTGTGGTCGCGGCATGCGGGCGGCAGGGTCCTCCATAAATGGTTCAACGTCCGACGGCGACGAGGTGCGTCGACTGAAAGATCAGGTCCGGCAATTGCAGGATCAGCTCGAATCCCTTGAATCGAAATTGATGAAGCGTGAAGCGTAAGCATATTCTCACGCCGGAAGGAGATACAGACCATGCCTAGAGGAGACGGAACAGGACCGGGCGGCCGTGGCGCCGGAACAGGTCGCGGAATGGGCAGAGGCCAAGGTGGCGGCGGAGGTCAAGGCCGTGGCGGCGCCGGAGCAGGACCGGGAGGAAACTGCGTTTGTCCCGGCTGTGGTGAAAAGACTGTGCACCAAGCGGGAATTCCCTGTTATGACCAGAAGTGTCCCAAGTGCGGTGCCGCCATGGCGCGGGAATAGCATTTGGAAAACACGCTAATTTAATAGGGTCAACCGCTTGACGCCCTTGATCTGCCTGAAATTGGCACCTTGACTGACGCATCGCAAGGCCAGTTCAGGGTCTATCACCTGTGTTCCCGAGACGGCATTCACATGGTAATCAAAAAAAACGGGGGTAAGCGGCGCGGTATCGCCCAGCAAAATCACATAGGCCTCGGGACGGCACAGTTCCAGCAGGTGATCCAGGGTATGGTTTGTCAGCGCGGTCCCCGTGATGGCAACAACATCGGCCTTGGGGATGGTCTGTTCTGCAGCGGCTTCACCCAGATCGCCCTCCTTTGGATTTTTTTCCATGACCCAGACCTCTTTGGCGATCTCGCGAACACGCGGAATAAAAGGAAAGTGACCCACAATAGCGACCCGTTTGCCGCTTCCCTTTTCCTTGATCAATTCGGCCGCATTGAGCTCGATGCAGGAATCCTTTTTGATTTCAATGAGGGAGTTGATGGTGGCCATACCCATAGACGCTTCAAGTATGCTCCGGGAGTAGGCCAACCGGGCCAGTTCCCGGGGGTCTTTGTCCGATAAGAATCCGGGTTCCTTTACCATGGGAGGCTTTTGGCGAAGGGCATCCTTCGGCAGTGTTGCGGCGAGCCCGCAGTTTCTGGTCAGAACGCCGGTATGGAAAACGCCCTGCCGGATATCTTTCACAACGGCGTCAAAATCCAGTACGGACATCAAATCTTCAAGAATAGACATAAAATCTCCCTTTTTATTTATCTGAAAGCCTTTGATTACCCTTCATGGGTACGTTTTTCAAGTCTTTACATTCGAAGGCATTGAAATCAGGAATTCTGAAGCCGGGCTTTGACTTCCTGATAAGGATATTTTTCAAGCATGCCGAAACCACGTCGTTTTTTTGCCTTCAGCTGAATCAGTCTCGGACTTAAAATGCCGCAAAAAAACCGTGCGGCAAGATCAAGATCATCGGAAACCGACGTTTCAGATGCGGTTCTCAATCCCCGGAGTGCCTCCGCGACATCATTTCCGCTGACAACGGGCAGGGGTTCAACCCAAAAGATTGATGGCTCGCCTGTCCGGCAAAAGGAGCAATTTCCGCAGGGTTTGGAGATGTTTTCGCCAAAGTGTCCGGAAAGTTCCATGGCCAGACACCGGCTGCTTTCAAACAGGGATATCATTTTTTGGATGCGTCCGATATCCATGGTCTCCTTATTTCTGAATAGGTCCGAGAGGCGCCTTGAAGCCTTTTCAACATCAAAACCGGGATTTAGAATTTCGAAAACCTCTACGCTGGATTTGGCATTTAGTTCAATCCACCCCTTTTCATCAAAGTATTCAAGAGCTGAAAGGACGCGCCTTCGGTTTGAGCCGGATGCTTCGACAATTTCGCTGATTTCCGGATGGCACCATACTCTTGCCTTTTTCGTGTGCCTGAAAATGGTCCCCACAAAGCGCCTTCTTTCCCCGGAAAAAAAATCAAGTATCTTATTTTCAGTTTTCAGCATCTTGAACTGATACGTTTCGAAATACGTGTACTGGGGTTTCAGGATACCGTCCATTTCGAGGTAGACAAGGAGTGTTTTTAGCGGCAACAGGCGGATATCAGCATCCATTGAAAGCCTGTTCAACCGCACCTCAAACATATTTCCGTCATTCTTTGCTATGGTCTCCAGCACATAGCGGATTCCGGATGTTTCAGGGGTATCACCATAAACGAAGTTTTCAAGAACGGGAATGTTCCCGCGATTTCCCAGGAGCGTGCAGGCTGCCGCCAGTCCGTCTCTGCCTGCACGACCGATTTCCTGGCTGTAGTTTTCGATGGATTTGGGGAGATCGTAATGGATCACCTTGCGAATATTCCCCTTATCGATTCCCATACCGAAGGCGATGGTTGCCACCACCGTATTCAGTCTGCCGTTCATAAAATGGTTCTGAATCTCCTCTCTTAAAGGGGTTTTCATGCCGGCGTGGTACGGGCGAGCGTCAAACCCGGCGGAAGACAGGTATTGCGCGACGGCTTCCGCCGTCTTCTGCAGGGTGACGTAGACGATGGAAGGGCCGGCCGGTTCTTCCTTCAGCACTTTCATCAGTGCGACATTTTTTTGGTTTTCCGCCACGGACGCTACGCTGATGTGGAGATTTTCCCTGAAAAAGCCCGTAGTGATAACATTACCGCGGGGAATCCGAAATTTGCCACACATGTCTTTGGCGACCTTGGGGGTCGCCGTGGCCGTGAGGAGCAATACCTGGGGGATGTTGAATTCTTTCCGGTAAAGCGGAATTTTAAGGTAGTCCGGTCTGAAATTGTGGCCCCATTCGGATATGCAGTGCGCTTCGTCCACAACCAGGAGGGAAATTTTCATCCTTCTTAAATGATTTCGAAAACGCTCATTTTTGAAACGTTCCACTGAAACCATCAGAATTTTGATTTTGTTTTGAACGCCGTCCCGAAGAGTTGCCTGATATTCTTCCCGGGAAATGGTCGAGTCCAGTTTCGCGGCGGGTATCCGCTTTGATGTCAGGAACGCCAGCTGGTCTTTCATGAGGGACAAGAGGGGCGAAACAACCAGTGTCATGCCCGGCAAATGCATGGCAGGCAGCTGGTAGCAAAGTGACTTTCCGGCCCCCGTAGGGAAGATGGCGGCCGCTGATTCACCGGCAATAATCCTGTCTATGACATCCTTCTGACCATCAAGAAAACGATCGAATCCAAAATATCGCTTGATAAAATAGTCTTTCATCTTTCTTCCGGGACCGAGGAGAACGGATGGTCGACACAACGCGTCCTCGGCATCGATGGAGGCCATGGGACAGAAGGCCACGCACACCTTGCTGGTCCAACAACCGGATAAAATCGTGGTTTGCTCTTCGCACGATCCTGGTTCGTTATGATTTTATCATAATTTTTAGCGGTCGCTACACTCCGCTACCTTCTTCAACAAGCTATTTTGACTTTCTTGTGAAAGCCCGTGCTTATCCATGAGTTTTTCATATGCTTGGAGCTGTGCCTGAATCAAGTCATCCAGCTTCTTGGCCGCAGGGGATTCCGGATCGCTATCTATCACTTGTTTGAGGGTCGGGAGAATCGTATGAAATGCGCAATAATTAAGAAAGCCTGCGCGTAAATGTCGACTGATGCATTTTTCACAATATCCGTGATTGGGGCAGCTTAAATTAGGACAGGGACATATTTCCTTCATATCCATAGCGTAATTTCCTCTATTAAAATGCCTGCATAACCAGCTTCTTTCGCAGAGTGTAGAGAGCGAAGCGAACGAAACGGGGCGAAAAAAGTCCGCGTTTATGCATTTGTTGAGTGCCGGGCTTGGCTCGGCTGCTTGCTGGTGATGGCCGGCATTTTGACACAAGGATCGGTCAAAGTCCAGTCCCAGACAGACGGAGGGTAGCCAAAGGCAAGGGTAAGACGGCAATGGATGCCCGAAGGAAACGGGAGGCAAAAGCGCTCTTTTCAGCCTATCGACATCTGAAAACCTTTGATCCGGCGGCCGATCTCATGAAAAAGGAGATGTTTGAGGCATTGGACCGCGCCCTTCATGATTTGCCCTTCCGGCAGAAGTCCGTTTTCGTTCTGTCGGAAATCCATGGACTCTGCCTGGCTGAAATCTCCCGTATCGAAAAAAGCCCCGTGGGCGCCATTAAATCGCGGCTGTCCAAGGCAAAGAAAAAATTGAGATTCCGATTGAATGCCTATACGAGGGAAAAATCGAGATATCTACTGGTATATCTATCTCATGTTCATCGTGGTCTCCGTCAGCTATCCCACCAGCGTCTCAAGCAGTATTCAAGACCACATCATTCAAGCCTTCAAGATTCCCAGCACCAGCATGGCGCCCACTACCGGATACGGCCCGATCGCAATGGCGGCGCCGGGTTTCCCAGGACGAAAGTTCCGAACGGTCACTGTTTCGTTCTGGGCGACAACCGTGGAGAAAGTGTTGACAGCCGTCATTTCGGTCCGGTTCCCCTGCGGGATGTGATGGGGCGCGTCGATTTCATTTACCTGCCGGCGAAGACCTGGTCCCGGTTCGGCGCCCTCAAAAACGCCGCCGTTTCCGGGGAGAAAAAGGGTATCGGCCGGAGCTGATGGGGCAATACCCAGGCGCTGCCGTTGTTTCATTGGAATCCGTTCACACATTCATGGAAGCTATAACCTATACAGCAGCAAGGCAAAACCTTGCGAAAACAATGGAAAAAGTCTGTAATGACCATGCTCCGATGATTGTAACACGAAAATCCTCGGAATCTGTGGTCATCATGTCCCTTGAGGACTTCCAAGCCCTCGAAGAAACAGCCTATTTATTACGGTCACCGAAAAACACAAGACGGCTGATTGAATCTATTGCCCAACTTGAAAACGGCAACGGTATTAAAAAGGAACTGATAGAGTGAAGCTCATCTTCTCTGACCATGCCTGGGACGATTATCTTTATTGGCAAAAGACTGACAAAAAGATTCTACGCCGCATGCCTATCCGGTTACCGAACAATGCTTATACGTCCATCCAGCCGCTTGGATGCGTCCACGTCCCATCGTAAAGGCCGTCGTATGTTGGCGCTTTTTGTTTACTCGCAATCGCTAGGGCAGATCTGAAGGCTACCATGGGCCAGAATCGGTGGTTGAAGCGGAAAACAAACTCATTGAGATATGCCTGCAAATGCTTGGGGCTTACCCCATGATGGATTCCCAGCAGCCATGCATCGAGGTTTCCAAAAACGATGTGTATCATAGAGAGGTGTGCCTCGGTGTTGGCTTGGGTCCCCTTGGATGGGGAGCGGATCGTGACGATAACCGAGCTTGGCGAGGTTGTCGTAGCCGGTCCAGCCATCTGTACGGACGTGGGAATCCGGAGCTACAGCGGCAAGGACGAATGGTTCCAACTCCTTACGTGTGCGGCCTGGAACGACCTGAAGACGCAGTCGCCCAGCGATAATTCCGCGCCCATGTCCGCCACGGTGCTTTGGCTTCACTTGCCCGGTCGGCAAGTTTGGGTCGGGACCAGGAGCTTGCGCCCGAGGACGGACCTCCACGGCTCCGACGACCAGTGTCTTATGATGCACACCTCTGCCCTCCCCTTGGGTCTCACTTTCATCACCCTAAAAACGTAGAAAATTTTAATTTAAAAAAAACTGACCATTTAAGAATTCGCGGGACATTTCTTTCATGTTCTGCTATGCATTGGATAAAAGGAATATTCAATGCGGCAGGAGGTGAAAGTTGGATCATTTCGAAGGGATCGAAACCTATACGGTTAAGCATCTTCCCATAGTGAAGGTTTACGCAGACAGACTTGGTCTTGTTGAACTGGTCAACCATCTTGTTCCAAGCGAGATGAATTTGGAGCCGGGACTCTATTTTCTGGGAATGGTTCTGGATACCCTATCCGGCAGGAACCCGTTGTATCGGCTGGAGGAATTTTTCGAGGACCAGGACACTGAGCTGTTGCTGGGGAAGAAGGTAGACGCCAAGCGCTTTAATGATGTCAATGTCGGGCCAGCAATTCCCGACCGCGTCGCTACTGAGTCTATTTCTTAACATTTCTACAAAATAGATGCCGCTGTCAAAGAGCCTTGCTGAGAATTAGCTGAAATTCCTCGTTTGGCCGGTCAATTTTTGATGAAACAAGGCTATGTCCGCAAATGACAGTTGGCATTAAATTTGCTTTTGGCGCAAAAAATCTCTGAGATTTTCTGAGGTAGATCCAACTGCCTGATGAGTTTTCTTAACGCAGGGGGCACTTTCCCCCGGTCCTTTTGCGCCTGTTTCAATTTTTCGCGAACGATTTTATCATCAATTTGTGAGAATCTTTCAGCCAACGAAGTACATCCGTTTAGAATCGTTTTTCGATATTCGTCATTTTCTAGGTTTCTGACCAAGGGTGTATCTGCAAGAATGGTCTTCAGCATTTTGTTCAGAGAAACAGTGCCGCTTTTTTTGCGTCCGTGCCTTTTTTCGCCCCTGAAAAGCCTCTCCAGAATATTGTTTGTCCGTTGTGGTGCAATGTGGACTGGCCCTTCCGACGTATGTACCAAAATCGGATCTGCGAAGAGCTTTTCCCAATACTTGTCCATCTGGTTTATCATCTTGATATAAGTAGTCTTTCGCAATGGCTCGCATTCAAGCCAAGCTTTGAATTCACCAACCTGTTCTTCGATGGTTTTCATATCTGTTTCATCGCCAGGGTCGTTCAGTCCATTTTTTCCTTCTGGCACAGCAATGCGCAGTGCTCCACGAAGTTTATCAAATACCTTGGCTTTCTTTTTCATAGACGAGGCGGCGTTGTTCAACTCTTTGTCTGAAAGGACTTCTTCCAGCAATTTATTGAGTTGAACGAACGACCTGTTATCTTTGGCCTTGTCTCGCAGATGCACGCCGGAAATGTTTTGCAGCAGGCCATGAACTGTTTTCAATCTACCGTAAAATTCCAAATGCGGACGGTCGAACGGAAAACCATATCCCTGTGAAGGCGATTCAAAAATCCAGTGTATGAGCGCATAGGTTGTCAAAGGCGGAATAGCTTCAAGTRAAGATGGCTGTCTCTCAGCCTTTTTTAAGACGGCCTTAAAATCAAAGATCGCTTCGGAATCCAAATCAATCTTTTTCTCCAGATATCTGGCCTTCTGTCTCAGCGATGTTCTCACATTATGCTTTCTCAGACAGGCGATAATAAGCTGGTAATCATCCAGAAGCAAATCTTTGCCCACGTCTCGCAAAAAGTGAAAATGGCAAATATAGTCGGGAAGACCTGGAAAGACTTCCTCAACCGCACGCAGTATTCCGATACCCATATCATGTACCAATGCAACAGGATCGCCGTAATGATTCCTGATGCGGCGGAAAAATGGAATGAGCAGCTCCTTTTTCTCAGAAGGAATTTTGATGTTATCCAGGATCCATTCCGATACTCCGTCCATGCCGCAGAACAGGTGGGGGCTGTCACCCTCGCATGTTCCGTCGACATGAAGAATATAGCCACCCCGTTTAACCATTGACTGGACCAGTTTTTCTCTACTTTCCCCATGTGCCAAAGCTAGATAAACAACAAATTTTCTACCCAAATACCCGATTTCCCGTTCCGAAATGAAAATATTTCTGGTATTCAGCGCTTCCCGGATTTCTCGCTCATTACGGCAGTGGACAAAAAGTTCATTGCCAATGTATTCGATGATGTCAAAGCCGTAAGTGCATTTATCGGGGGCGAGAGACCGTAACTGACGTGAACTGAAGATCTTTTGATCCTTCGGACACTCCAATATGGTTTCCCGGGCTTCAAATGCTCCGATATCCATGGTCACAACCGTTTTTCTCCAGCTTTTCAAAACTTGTAATCGGGTACCACATTCATTGCACCGTTCCGCTTCAGGATAAAAGTGAATCGTCGGTGGGGAACAGGGTTCCCGAACGAACCCCCGAAACCAACCCTTTTATGCAGCTGCTAAGGAGCTTTACCGCTTTGTAGCCGGAGTTTTTTTTATAAGACCGTGATGCTCCAGAAAATTATGAACGGCCTTCGGGGAAATCTGATGCATTCGAATCTCAGGTAACGCTATGATGGCCTCAAAACCGATCCCATGATGCTTGATCAGTGCACACAGAATAACCACCGCCTTGGTATCGGAAACAAATTCGTCGGATGGATGTTCCAGCATTTCGCGACGTTTCTTTTGCTGTTCATACGTAACGGCATTACTGGCGTAGTACACATAGACACCGTCTCTTTTCTCCCTTTGAATGCCTTTCGTGTTTCGGAAATGGTGCAAAAACGACCGAGGATCAAGACGTACAATGGCTCCAATCTCTTTTCCCGTTAAACCGAAGGAAGAATCCGATACCAGTTGAATGATTGTATTTTTCAGATTGCCGTATTGAGAGAAATAAATTTCCCTGTAATGCCACAATCCGTTATCGTCAAATCGAGGGACCGAAGGCATCGTATAATAACGTCCATTCTGATTATAGCTTGTATAGGTCCCCCATTGCTTCAGTTTCAACCGAGCTGTCGGAACGGAACAACTTAGAAATGATACCAGGGTGTCCAGGGTGAAAATTTTCTTTTCTTCCAGTGAGTTCAGAATCCTGGCGAGCTCTCCTTCTGTAATTTTGCCCATGTTGCCTCCAGATATTAAGTATATGTTTTGTGGGTCATTATAACATATACTTAATAACACTGGAAGCGGAAAATACCCCCTTTTACTTGAAAATCAAGGGCTTTTATTGCAACATCAACTGTTTTCAATAACATATACTTGATAAATACAAAACATTGTGACATTATTTGCAAATGATATCAGGCTGTTGGCTACATCCAACCGTCATTTGCGCTCAATGAAACAAGGGGCAAAAAAAAGACCTAAAACCAATCCCATATGATTTACCGCACAGATGTCCCTTACCGGCAAATACCAATTTTTCTGGAATTGACGCTTTTTTTCATTGGTATAGTGCATCTTGCATTCAATCGTCATCATATAAAATTATCGGCGGTTGGAATTTCATCCCGTAAAAAAGGGCTTCGTAAAGCATCCTCATCGATTTGAACGCAAAATCTCTAAACAAGGATCGCATACGATCCCAAAGTTCTCGTTTGCTACCCATCTTATGCCATGTAGCTCGAAACAGGGGACAACAGAGTTGCTGTGTTTGGTCGACTAAAAAAGCCAGCATCATGAGCATCACAAAGACTACACTCAGATTTTTCTTTCCGAGCCCATAGTTATGACCGAAATGATAGCCTTGATTCTTGAGGGCTTGGCCGCTAACGAAAACAGAACCAGTTTTGCTAATCGTAACGGAACCGGTGATTGCGCGTTGTTCTGTTGCTTCTGCAGAATAAACTGGAATGTGAGAGGCGGTGTTTTTTGAGAAGAGGTCTTGAAAAGGGTTTTTTTCTTATAGGTTTACAGATAATTGAAAGCCATGTGGCATCATGAGGTTTGAGAGGGTTTAGATCGGCTTAGAAAAATGGATTAGCCGGCATCTGTTTTTCTGAGAGAAGGCCCATCGATATGAACATTGATGCACCGATGGTTGAGGCGATCCAGCAGAGCATCGACCATGTCCTTTGGTTCAAGGAGGGAATACCATTGTTCAGGCTGGAGATTGGTCGTAATAATGGTGGGCCGCCCGGCTTCATATCGCTCTTTCATGAGTTTGAAAAAGGCGTTCATTTGCTCCTTTTTCAGGGTCAGGTATCCCAGTTCATCGAGCAACAGCAGATCATATCGGCACAGGGCATTGAGTAGTTTGGGGGTGGATCGATCGGCGAGAGAGGCATAGAGTTGATCCAGCAAATCCTGAACATTATAAAAACGCCCCCGGTACCCGGCAATAATGGCTTGACGGAGTATGCCGACGGCCAGGCCTGTTTTCCCTACGCCGGTCTTTCCGTGAAATACGATGTTTTCTCTTCGATTGATGAAATCAAGGCCGGACAAAGTCATCATCCGGCTTTTCCGGACTCCGGGCTGAAGATCAAACGGAAAGGAGTTGAGGGTCCAGTCCCATGGGAGCCGTGCAATCTGAAGCCGATAAGTCATGCTCCGCTCCTGCCGGAAACGTAATTCCTCAGCCAGGAGGTTGTATATGACCTCGTAAACGGAAAGCCCGTTCTTTTCGGCCAAAGCCAACTGCTCATCGAAGGTCTTCACCATGCCTTTAAACTTCAAGTCAATGAGTAATTGCTCAATTTTCTTTTTCATGACAGATCAAAAAAGTCACCCGCGGTATAATCGAGGATGATGTTTTCCAGACGGGACAGATCAAAAAGTCGATACTTAAGGGCCTGTCTTACGGCTTTGAGAAAAGGCTCACCGGGATAAGTCCGTTGCAGATGCAGCAGACGGCGTAACTTGACCACGCCACGACCATGGCTTCTTTTCTTCAGTTCGGCCACATACGCATCCAGAACGGCATCATTTCCCACCAACAGCTGTTCTTCTTTTGAAGGGACCCGGGCATCCTTTTTTCTTCGAATCGGAACATGATGTCCCGGCACAGTTGTTCGCGTATCACGTTTATCCAGAATACGGTCATGTTCCGCCACGTTCCGGCTTTTGTCATAAACGATGACCTTGCGCCAGTGTTTCTGAACTTCCAGGGATTTTCCAATCAGTGCTTCAGGGACGGAATAACGGTTGGTGTCCAAATGCACATATCCCTCGATATCGACGACCCGGTGTTTTGCCACATAGACCGGCGGCCGGTATGGGGGTAAATCAAT
>ADZZ01000357.1 GCA_000179315.1 delta proteobacterium NaphS2 | reverse complement strand
GATGAGAGCCGCTCACGGCGGGTCTGAAGGCATTATAGAAAAGCAGCCCCGCAAAAGCAGCGGAAATCACGATCAAAGCCCTGTAGGTCCATACTTTCACATGTACGTCCGTAAAACTGGCGCCGAATGCCGGCCCCTGTGTTGAATACAACAGGCCGTAGATCTTTAGCTGGTATCCCCAAGCCAGGAGCAATACCAAAATACCCGCCAGAAAACCCAAGTGTCTTCCCACCCCGGGAACCACTGTAAACTTGGGGAGGGTGGGCGGCTGCCCTTCTACCTGGGTTATCTCCCCCACAATCTGAAGGGCGCCGTTTTTCAGGTACCAGATGATGGTTAACCCGGCGGCAAACAGAAACAACACCAGCAATCCGCTGCGGATAAACAGATAAAAGGGCAATGCAAACACATAAAACCCCATGTCCCGGCCAAATATGGGATCCCTGCTTTCAAAAGTGCCCTGATACAGGTAGCGCAGAACCAGGTCCCATTTTACAGCCCCTTTGGAAGCCAGGACAAAACTGGCGATCAGGATCAAAGCCAGGAAAAGGATGTTCAACGTCTTGACGGAAAGCCCGATTTGGGCCGCATAACCGGTCCCCTCCTTAAACGGGCTGTCCGGACCCGGCGCGGGGCTCAGGCGTCTGGCCACATGGAGGTTGATGGTAATAATCAGTATCAGAAAAATCCAAATTGCCGCTCCAAACCCGAATCGGGTCAGGATCATGGTCCTAAAGACCGATGAAAACCCAAGGTTTTCAAACCAGAGCCAATCCGGATAAAGGCTCACCAGGGAATACACCAGAAGCAGCAATATCAGCGCGCATCCGACCCATATTTTCGTTTTCACATCAGACCTCATATTCTTCGCAAAAAAGCATGGTCACATGTTTTTCATTTTCCATGTTTTCAGCAACCGTTACGAAAAGTAAAAGACAAACATGACTTGTACTCT
>ADZZ01000358.1 GCA_000179315.1 delta proteobacterium NaphS2 | reverse complement strand
TGACTGTAAAGGGGCGCCGGATTGGCGGCGTAGTAACAATTGTCCAACTGGATGGTGCCGTCATCGTAAACCGTCCGGATTTCCTGTCGAAAATACACAAACGGCGACAAGGGCAAAGGCAGAAGGCAGGGTTTTTCCTCCTGGAACATTTCTTCAACCTGTCTTTTGGCCCGGCCATGAATGCGAGGCGCCGCCCAGCGCTTTTCCCAATGCATGAGCCAATCATTCTGAGCGTCAATACAATCGAATTTCCGGCCCTTCAGGGCGGTATTCTGTGTGTACTTAACCCCGTTTTCCACCGTCCCTTTTCGGTTCGGATCCTTCACCCTTGCCGGGTCTGCCGCAACGTCGTAATGAGACAACATCGCGGCATATAACGTATTAAGCTCGGGATCATAAATATCAGGCTTGATCACGCCTTCCTTAAGGTTATCCAAGGCTACATATCCCGGGCATCCGCCAAAATACCGGAATGCTTCCTCATGCAGCCTGCACCATGTTTCCTTGCTCGATTTCCACACCACTTTCCGGAAGGCCCGCCCGGAATATTTCAACACCATGACAAACAAGCGAGGCCGGCGATGTTTTCCGCTGTCATGAAGCGTCGGCGCTCCTGTTCCATAGTCAACCTGGGCCTCTTCTCCGGGAAGAAATTCAAGTCGGTCAAACTGACGCGGGTCCTTTTTTTTGAGTCTTCGAACGAACCGCTTTACGCTGTTGTATTGATGCGTGAATGCGAACAGTTCCACCAGGTCCTGGTAGATGGCCATGGCGTTTCGACCCAGCCTCAGTTGTTCTTCAATCCACTTTCGATGCGGTTCGCAGGCCGAACCATTCTTCGGAGGGTTCTCCAAAGCCCGTGGCCGGGGTGGGGGATTTTGAACAGGAAGAACCGAAGACCCGGTGTCC
>ADZZ01000359.1 GCA_000179315.1 delta proteobacterium NaphS2 | reverse complement strand
GGAGCGGTCCCGTTTCGGATGATCACATGACGGCATCGATCCGTGACCCTTAATTCCAGAACATGCCATTTATGGCCGCTCCTGATCACCTGATACAGGCATTTTCTGGAATCCTCCGGAGAACGAAACCACCCCCCTTCCATTAGCCATGTGTTCCCATCGATCCGCGTGGCCCCGGAGATTTGATAAATAATGACCACCGTGCCTTTCGCATCATATAGGGGAGTCTTTTGGCCCCGCCATTCAAGATCCTGAAGGTCCGACAATTGATTCTTCAGATCCAGGAATCTGCACAGGAATCGTGACGAAGGAGCGCTTAGCGGATTACCAAATGTCAGACATCCCTTTTGACGGCATTGCACCAAACGGGCCTGCGCTATCAGATGTCGGAAAAGACTTTCCGTGGGTAAGGCCTCGGGGATATGCGTCTCAGTTTTCCCCTTAGGGTCCGGAGAGCACCCCGAAAACCCCGTCAGTAACCACAGTCCAAAAAAGCATCCCGCAATTTTTCGATATCGCATATGTCTTTCCACAACGGTTCCCCTTGCATGGATGCCGACAATAGCGTATAGATGGGACAAAAAACAGATGCAGTTTATCTAAAATTTTACCATAACAGATTTGGAGAACCCATGGCAGTTACCGACGAAAGAGCCGTATCGGATTTTCACTATCAGAGACTGGCCAATGAACTGGAAGGCATGCCTTTTCATCTCCAATTTTCACAACCCCATGGGATGCGTCATTTCCGATGACAACAAGAAGAAGCTCGTGACATTTCTAAACGGAAAAGGAGTTCCTCTCATCGAGGATGACATCTATGGGGATCTGAGCTTTCAGACGCCCCGTCCCCCCACAAAAAAGGGTTGGTGATCTATTGCTCATCCTTTTCAAAGACGCTGGCGCCGGGTTTGCGGGTCGGTTTTACACTGGCGGGAAAATTTGCGGACAGAGTGGCGCGCTTGAAAATCAACACCACCCTAACGGCACCCACGCTGAATCAACGGATCCTTTCCGATTTTCTCGAAAGTGGGTCCTACGAACGCCACCTGAGAGGACTTCGAGGTGCGCTCAAGAACCAGATGCACCGGTCCATGCAGGCCATTGCGCGCCATTTTCCCAAGGGGACACGGGCGACGCGGGTTTATGCTCTGGGTTGAATTACCGGAGCGGGTGGACAGCCTCGAAGTTTTCAGTAAGGCCCTTGACGCAAAAATATCCATTGTGCCCGGGTTGATCTGCTCCAATTCCAGCCGGTATCGCAATTTCCTACGCATCAGTTGCGGAATTCCTTGGCGCGAACGGTTGGAAAAGGGCTTCCGGACACTGGGAAGGATTATCGAGGAACAGAATGGACCCCATGAAGACGAGTAACAAAGGCTACCTGCCCCATGTTGATGGTTGGGGCCGGGGTGGCAAGATGTGGGGTCGTACCGGTTGTCTGCGTTAGGAGGAATCTTGACAGCATTTTCTTATTGGGCCAGTTTTCAATCCATTTAGGCTTAAAAGAACCGGTTTTTCATGTTGTCGGCTCACTTTTCATTTTTTTCCGAAGACAAACGGATCGAGACGCATTCATGGAAAAGACAATTCTTGCGCTCATAAAAGAAAGAGGCCCACTCACCGGTGCAGAGATTCGGGCCGAGATTTCCGGGGATCATCTGGCGTTATGGCAGGCATGCCTCCAGTGTCCCGATCTCATTGTCCGGACCGTGGGCACGCAGTATTTACGCCTTGATCGCAGGCTGCCGGGCTTCGCGAGGCTGTCGCCTTCCATCTGGAGAAGTTTTCTCACCTATTCGATCATCGGGCTCAGAGAACGACCCGACCCGCTGGCGGAAAAGGCCGACCAAATTCTTGACCACATCGAAGCAATCAGTCGGTCAAAACTGGACGTGGCGTTTCAAACGGTATCAGGATTGGCGGCTGATCTGGACGGTATGGAAGAGGAAGCGTGTTTTATCATTGCAGGGGACATTGTTTACAACATGAGTCACGATGTTCCCAGGCCCGAAAGGAGCACCGGAAAACCCGTCAACGGGTCGGACATGGATATGGTAGTGGTGGTCTCCGATCGGTGCTCAAAATCCTCTATGCGGCGTCTGGATGAGGCCATTTACCGGGAAAAATTCAGGTTACTCTTAAACCCCTACTCGCGAGAAGAGCTCGATTATGTGGTCAAGCCTTTTTCACGGGTGAAAACGCAGATCCGTTGCGATTCCTTCAGACATATACTGGCCTGCAAAATTCTCCATGAAGGGACTTTCATGTTCGGAAATGCACGCCTTTTTCAGAAGATCAAAACCCTGTTAAAAGAGTCGGGCGTCATTAAAAAGATGCAGGAAATGGAGCATCTCGCAAAAATCGGGCGCATCAAAGCCGAAGCACTCCTCATGAAAGTGACGCCGGATGAAATCACGGATGAGATTCTGAACCTCTTTTACCCTTCCGACGAATCGGAGGAGTTTGAATGAAATAGAGATATCTATTTGGAGACGGCATTCCCTTCTTCTGAGGCCTTCTGGATCACTTGTTTCAGGGGAAGGACAACCTCAAAAATACTCCCCTTTCCGGGCTGGCTCTTTGCCGACATCAACCCGCCATGCCTTTCGACGATTCTCTGGCAGATGGCGAGCCCCATCCCCGTGCCGGGATAGGCGCTCCGACCGTGAAGCCGTTGAAAAGGCTTAAAGACGGTCTCTACCAGCTCTGGTTCAAATCCGATGCCGTTATCCTTCACTTGAATCCGGATACCCGCCGCGCCTTTCTCTTGACTGGACGGAAACGCCGCATTCATTATCACCCGCTTCGCTGTGATCCGGACCTTTGGTGAATGCCCTTCCCGTGAGAATTTCAGCGAATTGTTCAACAAATTCTGAAAAAGCTGCGTCAGAAGCGTCTCATCTCCCTCCACCGTCGGAAGCGACTCGGAATCGATTTGGGCATGTGTCTGTTCTATCTGGACGGACAGATTCTTGAGGGCCTCCCCGAGCACTTTGTTCAGTTCAACCGGCTTGGCTTTCTCAGGGTTCCACCCGATGCTGGAATATTGCAGAAGCGCACTCAAGAGATCCTGCATCCGTTGGGTGGCATTGATGATTCGACCGAAAATATCCTGGCCGCCCTCATCCAAAGCCTCTGCATAATCCTCCCTCAAAATATCGGTGAAACTCACCACTTTTCGCAAAGGTTCGCGAAGATCGTGGGAAGCCACATACGAGAAATCCCGAAGGGCCTCGTTTTTTTGTTTCAGTTCCGCCTCGACTTTCTTGAGTTCGCTGATGTCCGTGGCGGTCCCCACCATGAAACGAAGATTTCCCTTTTCATCGCGAACGGGGAATCCTCTGTCATCGATCCATCTGAGGATCCCGTTCTCGGGCTCAATACGATATTCCACATGCCATTCCCCTTCCGCATGTTGATCAAGAGCGGCCTTAACCCGATCGCGATCCGCCGGATGAATGGCTTTAATGAACGATCTTGGATCGTCGTAAAGCGTCTCGCACTTTCGTCCCCAGATTTTTTCGTAGGCCGGGCTCACATAGAGCATTTTTTCCAGACCGGGCGTCCGCATCCAAAAGACATCTTCAATGGTTTCCGCAAGAATCCGGAATCGCTCTTCGCTTCTTTCCAGTTCACGCTCCCTTTTCCTGCGCTCCCGAAGATCGATGCCGATGCCGATCTGGCTTCCGTCGGAAAGCCGCACATTGGACCAGGAACTGTCCAGCTTCTTCCCGTCACGGGTTCGCACCGAAAAATCCCGCCATTCAAAGGACGCTTCCATCATGTATTCCCAGACTTCTTTACGGTATTTGACGTCCGGGTAAAGAACTTCCAAAGGGTTTTCCATTCCTTTGAGTTCGTTTAAAGACCACCCCAAAAGCCGCGTAAATTCCTCATTCACAAAATCGATTTCGCTCGTGTCATCATAAAAACAAAGCATCACGGGAATGTGATCCATGATTTTCTGCAGCGTTTCGTTCTGCTGCCTCAGTTCATCCGTCACCTGTTTTCGATCGATTTCCAAAGCCAAATGATGACCGATGATCATCAGCGTATCCTGCAACTCATGTGCGTCCGGTCGGTTTTCGCTATCTGCCAGAACCAGTGTGCCCACCGTTTTCCCACTGAGGCAGAAGGGTGAACAAATCAACGTTCTTACTTCCACATCCTTTAACAGCGGATGAAGGACTTCGGCGGGTGTATCGCCACTCACGATCATCGGCTCCTGTGAAGAGATGACCTCTCCCGAAACGGTCGCGTCCATGGAAACACGAACCGGACCGTCATCATCCTTTGAAAAACCGGCCGAACCCAGGGTCAGAATCTCATTATCTTCCTGAAAGTCAATGGCCACATAAGGGAATTCGAGCCGTTTGGAGAGAATCTCGGGCAGTTCCCGATACAAGACCTCCAGATCCATTGCTTGCAGACAAACCTGTGAAATCAGGCCGATCACTTCCAACTGATTTTCTTTTCTCAGAAGCGCGGTCTTATCCACGAAAATCAGCATGGCACCGATGGACTGTCCGCTTGCATCCAGGATGGGATGAATGCGCATGTAATAGTAACTGTCCGAGTTTTCGACGTCTTCGTCCAGGGCCTCTTTGCTCTCAATGACGATACGTATTTTCTTTCGGAGTTCCGGCAGGTCCAGTCGTGTTCCGACGGTGGTGATCACCTGTCCCAGGTCACCGGCCGAGATGGAGAATATGGAGGTGGCTGCCTCGTTGTACCGTTTCACCTTCAGATTCCGATCGAGAATCACCATTGGCAGACCGATCTGACTGATGATGTTTTCCAGATCGTTATTGACCATGGAGAGCTCTGCCGACTTTGCCTGGAGCTCTTCGTTGACCGTGTTGAGTTCTTCATTGGTAGACTGAAGTTCCTCGGAGGTGGTTTCCAACTCCTCATTGGAGGACTGGAGTTCTTCGTTGGAGGACTGGAGTTCCTCATTCAGACTCATGAGTTCCTCATTGGTGGTTTCCAACTCCTCGATGGTGGTCTGCAACCGTTCCCTTGTTTCGTTCAGTTCTTCTTCCAATTCATAGACCCTCGGATCCTCCTTGCCGGCAGGCGGCAACTCCCTTTCCTTGGTCTGATAGGTTGCCAGTTCTTCAAAGGAAACCAGCATGAGTCCCTTTTGAGCATCCGCAAGATTGACGGGATTCACATGAATCACGATATACCGCTCGATGCCGTGAACATTTATCTTGAGGGGACGGCCGACGGTGGGTTCGTTGTCTCTCCTTGAGCGGTGCACCAGGGTCCGAAGATCCAGGCGGATCTCGTTTTTGGCCATTTGGAGAATATCCAGGCTCCCCCCCCCTTCCGGCGGTTGAAAATAGGAACCCGTATCCCCGCGAAAGTACAGCCCCTGCATCTGCTCATCGATGAGGACGCTGGCCGGACTGAAAAATTTCAAAATGGCTTCATTGATGGTCTCTTTGGCTGAAAGAGAGGGTTTTGGAGCCGATTTCCGGTATATCGCTCCCAGAATGGGGGTTCGGGTCTTGATGAAGGAGGGTGAATTCTTTAATGCCGGTTTGGTCTCAAAAATTCTCCATTTTTTTGAAACGGGTGCAAAAAGATCGGAGAACTGGGCAATGGATTCCGATTTTCCGAGGAAAAGGTACCCGCCGGGATTCAGCACATAGTGAAAGGTGGAGACCACACGGTTTTGCAGATTCTGGTTAAAATAAATGAGCATGTTCCGACAACTGATCAAATCGAGATGCGCAAAAGGCGGATCATCAATGAGGTTGTGTTTGGCAAAAACAATCATTTCCCGGATGGGTTCCACCACCTGGACCATATTGTCTTTTCGCAGGAAAAATCGTTCCAGGATCTTCGGTTCCACATCCACAGCGGTTGCTTCCGGATAGATTCCCTTGCGGGCCTTCATAATGGCTTCTTCATCCAGATCAGTACCGAAGATCTGAACTTCAAACCGTTTGATCCGCTCGCCAAGGATCTGCGCAAGCAAAATGGCAATGGAATAGGCCTCTTCACCGGTGGAGCAGCCGGGAACCCAGAGGCGAATTGAATCGCCGTCTTCCTTACGCTCAATCATTTCCGGCAAAATCTCGCCCAGGGCCTTAAAAGCTTCCGCATCGCGAAAGAAACTTGTCACGGAAATCAGAATATCCTTCACCAGCAACGCCAGTTCCTCCGGCGTTTTTTCAAGATACCGGACGTAGTCCTCGATGTCCGTGAATTTGTGGACGGCCATTCTTCGGCCGATTCGGCGGTTTATGGTGTTTTTTTTGTAATCGGAAAAATCCGCTCCCTGTCGATCCTTGATCATTTGAAGGATCTTGTTGACATCGTCCGGCTTCTTGTCGGCGGGCGACACCGCTTTGAGAAGCTGCGGATATTCCAGAATGGAGATCAACTCTTCACCCATCTTTGCGGGCGACAGAATCAAATCCACGTGGCCCGTTCCAATGGCCGCCTCCGGCATGCCGCCGTACCGGGCCGTTTCCGTCTCCTGTACGATGGTGATGCCGCCTTCCGCTTTGATGGACCGTATGCCGTGGGCCCCGTCCGATCCGGTGCCGGAAAGGATGATGCCCACGGCTTTGTCGTGCCGGTCTTCCGCAAGGGACGTGAAAAAGAGATCGATGGAAGGTTTTGGGCCCGTTGCGGAAGCCGGTTCCACAAGGGAAAGGCGACCGTCCTGCATGATCACATTCCGTCCGGGAGGTGTCACGGAAATGGTGTTCATTTCCGGTTTTTGTCCGTTGGAAACCTCCTCGACGCGCATCTCCGTATATCGTTTCAAGAGGGATGTGAGCATCGTGGGATGCGACGGGTCCAGATGCTGAACAATCACATAGGCGAAGCCCGCCTCTGTGGGAAGGTTCGGCAACAGAGACTGAAAAGCTTCAAGGCCCCCGGCGGATGCGCCGATGCCGACGATGAACGGGTTGCGGACTTTCTTTTCGGATGATGCTTTTGAAGAAGACGTCATTTTTTTACCGGTTGTCTGAATTCAAATCTTGATTTCAGGAACTAAGGAGGATTGGACTTACGGGTGTGTTTTGGGACCGCGGGGGCCTGCAAAAAACCAGATAATCAGACCGATCACAGGCAGAATCAGGATCAGTAACATCCATATCAGCTTCCCCACCGCGGTCGTTCCCCGTGATCGGAAAATATTGACGATTGCCCAGATATCCGCAATGAAAATGGCGATTCCCAGAATAAATTCCATTTCTTTTAAGCCTTCCTGGTCTTCTCCTGTTTCCAGACAGCGACCACACCGTCTTCTCCGAAAAAGGTCTGCACCAGTTCCCAACCTTCCAAGCCTCTTGCGTTGAGCACTTCTTCAAAGGCTTTCAGCTGCTGGTTAGGGAGTTCATTCAGCTTACAGTCTCCTTGATCGGTGCAAAAATAGGCCAGCCGAACGAACTGTTCCACCGGATATTTTTTCACTTCATAGACAAACTGCTTATCCATCTATTTTCTCCTTATTGACTCTTCGAGGAAAATCTCCTTTAGCGCTTTATCACGACAACATCAACGAAAAGCTCGTATTCCTGATCCTCGTCCAAGTCATTTACCAAAACCTTCTCTACTTCATCTTGCCCCATAATTTTCAGCAACTCCGACTCATAAAGCACCTTTACATCCGATCTTTTGAGCTGCTTCTTGATATCCGGGTTCATTTCGCCTTCTTTTAAGGATGTGATGAAAATAACGCGTCCGGTATGCTTGTCCAGCTCTATGGCCAGTTCAGCCGACGCAGTATCCCCCATGTCACGAACGATCACCCGTTTATCTTTAAACGGGCCATAATCGTCAGCACCATTGTAGACGCCTTTGCCCAAAAATTCCGACTCTCCTTCGATGGGCGTTTCCGAAGGTTTGCAGGGTTTTTGAACATATAAAGGAAGCTCGGCGTCAATCTGGTTCGGACGGATGCCTTCCCGCCAGTTCTTGATGGCGGCATGCAAAGCATCCGCCGCCAGATTGGAGCAATGCATCTTGATGGGCGGCAGACCGTCCAGGGCGCCTGCCACATCATCCCTTGTCATTTTCATGGCTTCATCCAGCGACATACCCTTCACCAGTTCCGTAACCATGCTGCTGGTGGCAACAGCGGAGCCGCAGCCGAAAGTCTGAAACTTGATGTCCTTGATGTGATCATCCTCAACTTCGATATAGATCTCCATCAAATCCCCACACACGGGATTTCCGACTCTCCCCTTTGCAACGTTTTCCCCCTCAAGGATTCCCACATTTCGCGGGTTTCTGAAATGGTCCAGCGTCTTCTCCGAATATTCGGTTGATTTCATTTGTCTAACTCCTTTCATATAGCGGTGAAAGCCCTCGAAGTCGTTCCAAAATACCGGGAAGTACTTCCAGGATCCTGTCCACGTCACTTTCCTTGTTGAACCTGCCGAAAGTGAACTCCAAGGAGCCATGGGCTTCTTCATGCAAAAGCCCGCAGGCAACCAGCGTGTGGGACGGCTCCAAAGTCTTTGAGGTGCAGGCCGAACCCGTCGATGCGGAGACACCTTTGTCCTTGAGAGACAGCATCAGAGATTCCCCCTCCACCGCCTCAAACCTGAAATGTGCGTTGTTCGGCAGCCGCTCCGTCGGATGGCCGTTCAAATAGGCCTTGGGGATACGTTCCAGGACACCTGCTATCAGGCGGTCCCTGTAACCACTTAAACGCTCCGCTTCCTCGGACATCTCGTCCCGCGCAATCCGGGCCGCCTCAGCCATGCCGACGATGGCGGCAATGTTTTCCGTACCCGACCTTAAGCCTCTTTCCTGGCCACCGCCCATGATGATCGGCATGATACCCGCACCCTTTCGAAGGTAAAGCGCGCCGAGGCCTTTAGGCCCGTATATGTCGTTGGAAGAGAGGCTCATGAGATCCACCGGCACCTCATTAACATCGATGGGCACCAGACCTTCGGCTGCCACCGCGTCAGTATGAATTGCGATGCCTCTATTTTTGAGTATTTGGCAGATTGTTTCCATGGGTTGGATGGTACCCACCTCGTTGCTCCCATAACCGATGGAGGCCAATATGGTTTTTTCCGTGATTCTGTTTTCAAGTTTTTTCGGATCAACCCTGCCGTATTGGTCCACCGGCACTTTGCTGATCTCAAATCCGTTTCTTTCCAGATACTTGGCAATATTGTGAATTGAAATGTGCTCAACTTCGGATATGATTATGTGGTCACCTTTCCGTTTGTTGCGCATGGCATATCCGATGAGAGCCAGGTTGTTGGACTCGGTTGCCCCCGAAGTAAATAGAATCTCTTTGGGGCTCGCGCCGATGAAACGGGCAATCTCTTCCCGACATTTTTCAAGAATTTTTGTTGCCCTGTCGCCTTCAAGATGAAGCGAGGAAGGGTTACCAAACTGTTCGAAAAAATATGGGTGCATTGCTTCCACGACCCTTGGATCAACAGGTTTGGCGGACTGATAATCTAGATATACTTCCGTGTCAGTTTCCGCGGTTGTCATACTAAAACCTCCATCTTAGAGCTCACTTAAAGATCGGACGGCCGCCCTTTGGTAATTTATTTTCCTCTTCTTATAAGAAAGCGCAATTGTCCGCCCTCATCCTCAAATGACACAACTTCGTGTCCCGAACGCTTTGCAAAACGCGCAATGTCTTTTGCGGCCGTTGGGTCATCCGCAAAAACTTCGAGTATCTCACCTATTTCCAAGGCTTCAATGTTCTTACGGGTCCGGTACAAGGGTTCCGGGCAGAAAAGGCCCACGCAATCCAAAGTCCGTTTGGGTTCTTCTTTTGCCTCCAATTTCGCCTCCCTAGCAGCTGATTCGATAAAATGGCTTTCTTGACATAAAAATTCGAGTGGAAATTTCTATACCATATAAAGTTATGTTGCCGGGAAGAAAAATCAAATGGGTTGAATACTGTATTTATTTATTGAACAAAAGAAATTTCAAAAAAATTAAAGCGATTCGTTCAGTGCTTTTTCCATGGCCTCCGGGTCCGTGACGGGCGCCTGGCATGCATGCCGGCGGCAGATATAGGCCGTCGCTTTTCCTTCCACGGGAACCATTTCCTTCACATAGGGCGCCAATCCGGCCACCCGTTCCCTCTCTTCGTTGCTCGACACCAGAAGAGCCACCTGTCGAGGCAAAAAATTTTGTTGAATCACCTTCAACATGACGTCCGTATTGCGGTCATGGCGTGTTCCGGCGATGACCACCTCCTGCGTTGGACCGATCACAAAATCCAGCGCCTGCAACATCTGCGTATGCGCGGACGGGTAAGCATCCATTTGACCGGAAAATGCCTGCATAAGCGCGTTTGCCTTCTCCTCAAACGACGTGTCCCCTGTGAGCCTTCCCAACTGAAGAAGCGTCAGGGCCGCCACGGAATTGCCCGAGGGAATGGCACCGTCCTGCGCGTCTCTGCTACGGGCAATGAGGGTTTCATTTTCCCTGCCCGTAAAAAAGAACCCGCCGTTCTCCGAATCCCAGAACAGATCCAGCATGGTGTGCGTCAACACCATGGCTGTCTTCAGATGGTTTGGATTGAAAGTGCTTTCATAACCCTCGATCAGCGCCCAAACAAGAAAAGCGTAATCATCCAGATACCCGGCATGGGCCGTTTCACCTTCACGATAGCGCCTGATGAGACAGCCGTCTTCCTTTCGCAAGGTATTCAATATAAATTGGAGGGAATTTTGGGCGGCAGTCACATACGCGGCATCTCCCAGTGCCCGATACCCTTTAAAAAGGGCTGTGATCATGAGCCCGTTCCAGGAAGTGAGGATCTTGTCATCTTTTAAGGGATGAATCCGTTTTTGCCTTGCGGAAAAAAGCTTTTCCCTCCCCTGGCGAAGAAGGGATACCAGACGCTTCACGCCCATGTTCCTTCCTTCTGCAAAAGTGGAAAGGGGCTCACGCATATGAGGGATGCTGCGGCCTTCTTCAAAGTTGCCCCTTTCACGTATGTCAAAGTAATCGCAGAATAGATCCGCTGATTCCGTTCCCAGAATTTCCTGAACTTCTTTTGGGGTCCAGAGGTAAAAAAGGCCTTCCACACCTTCGCTGTCCGCATCCTCCGCCGAGTAGAAACCGCCTTCAGGGGATGTCATATCCCTTAAGACATAGGTGAAAATCTCCCGCGCCACCCTGGCATAGAACGATTTACCGGTCACCTGGTAAGCTTCCGTGTAGGCCATGGCCAGAAGCGCCTGATCATAAAGCATCTTTTCAAAGTGAGGGGCAAACCATTTCTCATCCACCGAGTAACGGTGAAAACCGTAGCCGATGTGGTCGAAAAGGCCTCCCCGGCGCATGGACTGAAGTGTTTTTTCCACCATCTCCAGGTCGCGCGCATTTTTGCTCCGCACATGGCGGCGCAGAAGGAAGGTGAGTTGATGGGGAGAGGGAAATTTTGGTGCACCGCCGAATCCGCCCCATCGGGGATCAAAGCTGCGAGAGAGTTGGACACCGGCTTTGTTCAACACCTCCATATCAAGGGACTTTTCAACGGAGCCCCCAAGTTCGGAATTTCGAAGATGTTCGGTGATCTCATCGCCGGCGGTCAGGAGGCGCTCCCGGTCTTCTTTCCAAAGTTTGCCCAGCTTTAAGAGCAACTCCGGAAAACCGATGAGTCCCTGGTGACCGATTTTGGGGAAATAGGTTCCGGCAAAAAAAGGAATTCTTTCAGGTGTCAGGAAAACCGACAGGGGCCATCCGCCGCGCCCGGTCAGGGCTTGGCAGACAGACATATAGATTTTGTCCAGATCCGGCCGCTCTTCCCGATCCACCTTGATGGAAACGTAATGGTCGTTTAAGATCCGTGCGGTTTCGGGATCTTCAAAAGACTCGTGTGCCATGACATGGCACCAGTGACACGTGGCGTACCCCACTGAGAGAAAAACGGGTTTGTCTTCATTTTTTGCCTTTAGAAAGGCGCCCTTCCCCCATGGGTACCAGTCCACGGGGTTTTCCGCGTGTTGAAGCAAATAGGGACTTTTCTCATGGATCAGGGCATTGTACCTGTTCGCGGCATTCATCATAAAATCTCCTTAAATATTATCGAAGAAGGTTTGCGCTGCTAGGTTCTTGGCGCCAAAGGGAGATATGGCCAGGTTTTACGAGAGGAGAGAGACAGCGCAAGCCTTCCCCGGTTTGTTTTTTAGGGTAGGCGATTCATCCGGTCGAATAAATGGGGTCTATCAAGTATTTGCGCCTTCAAAAGGCATGCATTTCAGGACCGACAATCAAAAGATGGAAAAAGAAGAGGTGGAAATTCGGGAGAACACCTGCCGGAAT
>ADZZ01000360.1 GCA_000179315.1 delta proteobacterium NaphS2 | reverse complement strand
CCGCCATGGAGCTGACCAAAAATACGAAAAACAAACCGCTCCGCATCTGGGTGTCGGCCGGATCCCATACGCTGAGACCCGCCTGCCGTCGTGACATGGATATTCCCCTGCTGCCCAACGAAACCGCGGACCAGTATGCGGATCTGGGAGAAAAATTTCCCGGTGGAGATCGCTACCCCGGGTTCACCGGGTTTCTGGGAGCAAGAATGGCGGCCTACTACGGTTACCGCATGGCAGGGGTCGTGGACCCCATGGAAGACCTGGATGTCATTGAACTTCATGACGCTTTCACCATCAGCGATGTGCAAACCTATGAAGACGTGGGACTGCGACCTTACGGTTATGGCCGGGACTATGTAGAGTCCGGTGACTGTTACCACACCAACCCCCATACCGGTGAACCGGGAAAACTCCCGAGCAACCTTTCCGGTGGACTCATCGGATGTATGCATGCCGTGGGTGCGACGGGTATCATGCAAACCTTTGAAATCGCCAGCCACCTCTGGAACCGGTGGGCGGAAATTCATGGTGACCAGAAACTCTGGGACGCATTTGGACGGGAGAAACCGGCCGACTGGACAGACCTGCAGGTAAAAGACGCCAAGCGGGCGCTGGCCATCAGCCACGCCGGTGTGGGAAGCCATGTAACCGCTACCATTTTGATGGATCCCGACCACTTGTTGAAAGAAGACGCCTAGAGGGAGGAAAAAATGAGCATATTTGGAACCGTAAAGGTTAAAAACGGACAATATCGAATTAAGGGGGATTTCCACCATATCACGCCCAATACACCCATTCGAAACGAAGACGACGGATGGAATCTTATGGGCGTGACCAATCCCAGGTCGATGACCTACATCCACAGCTACGGCGGGGAAGCCCCGTTTTTTGAAAGCTTGGCCCAGGGAAAGATACTGGGCACCCGGTGCGACGACCCGGATTGCGAGTTCAAAGGACCAGCTACATCCCCTTTCGCATTCACTGCCCGGACTGTTTACTAGAAATACCATTGTGGATTTCACCGACATCTGCAAAACACCGCCAGATCCACACATTCATGGTCTGTGACGATCAGCGCTTTCATACC
>ADZZ01000361.1 GCA_000179315.1 delta proteobacterium NaphS2 | reverse complement strand
GCAGCGGCATACGGCGGTGCGGGTTTTAATCGTCTCAAACAGGAGCATGCTTTCAAGGATCTGAGACAACTGTCCGGCGATATGTTCGCGAGGCAAAATTGAGATTGGGCGTTAGTGGTCGTGAGGTATTTATACCATCAGATCCACAGACCGGCGTCGAAGCCGAGGTGGACTGGGGAAACTGCATTGCCATTTTAGGGGGTGTCGAAACACGGCTGAAACTCTTTTGCATGCGATCCAAATTTTCCGGAAAGCATTTGGTTCGGTGTTATCCCTGCGAGCGGCAACAGGCCTTTTTTGACGGTCATATAAAAGGGTTCTCATTTTTTGGCGGTGTTTTTCCTGTCCTAATCTATGACAACCTAACAACCGCGGTCCAAAAGATACTGCGTGGGAAAAATCGTGTTCTCCAGGAGTCGTATGACAAGTTCCGGGGGTACTACAATTTTGAGCCCCGGTTCTGCAATCGGGGTCAAGGTCATGAAAAAGGCGGTGTCGAGGGTTTGGTGGGATATGCACGACGCAACTACATGGTTCCTGTTCCAAAGTCCGATTCCCTGGAAGAACTGAACCAAAGACTTCTCAAAGATTGTCTTTCCTATGGCGGTCATCAAATTGACGGCAGGGAGCACACGGTCAATGAACTGTATGAGAAGGAAAAGGGGGATCTGTTGTCCCTGCCGGACATCCAGTTCAGCAACCTTGAAACCGCAGGCTGCAAGGCTTGGCCGCTAACGAAAACAGAACCAGTTTTGCTAATCGTAACGGAACCGGTGATTGCGCGTTGTTCTGTTGCTTCTGCAGAATAAACTGGAATGTGAGAGGCGGTGTTTTTTGAGAAGAGGTCTTGAAAAGGGTTTTTTTCTTATAGGTTTACAGATAATTGAAAGCCATGTGGCATCATGAGGTTTGAGAGGGTTTAGATCGGCTTAGAAAAATGGATTAGCCGGCATCTGTTTTTCTGAGAGAAGGCCCATCGATATGAACATTGATGCATCGATGGTTGAGGCGATCCAGCAGAGCATCGACCATGTCCTTTGGTTCAAGGAGGGAATACCATTGTTCAGGCTGGAGATTGGTCGTAATAATGGTGGGCCGCCCGGCTTCATATCGCTCTTTCATGAGTTTGAAAAAGGCGTTCATTTGCTCCTTTTTCAGGGTCAGGTATCCCAGTTCATCGAGCAACAGCAGATCATATCGGCACAGGGCATTGAGTAGTTTGGGGGTGGATCGATCGGCGAGAGA
>ADZZ01000362.1 GCA_000179315.1 delta proteobacterium NaphS2 | reverse complement strand
CGACGATTCCCGTGCTGTAAATAATTTGATTGATGAAAAGTCATTTCGCTGGGAATTTCTTCAGATTTGGTATAAATAAGATGGCTTTCTGTCCACTTAAATATGCAGATAGCCATGACCACAAAATCGTCTACAAATCCGGAGATTGGAATCCTTGAACTCATCGACCCCGCTAAGTGCTACGAATTCTTCAGAGAAAAGAAGTGGCCATGTGGTATTTGTTGTCCAAAATGTACCTCAAACCGGGTCAAAAAGAACGGTCACAAACGTAATGCTCCGCTTTGTCGGAACTATAAATGCAATAACTGCGGTTGCCGTTTCAACGATTTTACGGGTACCATTCTGGCAAGAAAACACCATCCCATCAGAGTATGGATCGTCATGTTATACCTCATGGGACTAAACCTATCCAACAGGCAAATCGCCGCGGAGCTGGACCTTAATCCGGATGTCGCCCATAGGATGACTATTTTGCTTCGGAGCGAAATCGCTGCAAGGAAGCCGGGATGTAAAGTCAGTGGGGTAGTAGAGTGCGACGAAGTATACGTAATTGCAGGGCATAAAGGGCATCCGGAAAAAGTTCGTCAGAAAGGGCGAGCACCACGGTGCAGAGCGCTCAAGGGTGCTCCGGGCCGAGGAACTCTTGAAAAAGAAAAACCTCCTGTCCTCGGAATCATTGAACGTTCCGGGGATGTCGCCATTTTTATGCTTCCAGACGTTAAACAAAAAACCATCGAACCGATTTTGCGGTCTGTTATAACACCAGGAACCTTGGTGAATACAGATGAGTACAGCATTTACAATCATCTCACTGACTGGGGCTATACCCATAAGACTGTTTGTCATGGTAAGGGAGAATATGCCAGAGATGAAGACGGCGATGGCTTCTGTGAAGTTCATGTCAATACAATTGAGGGCTTTTGGTCGCTTCTACGATCTTGGCTGCGACCACATCGCGGCGTGTCTCAAGAAAACTAC
>ADZZ01000363.1 GCA_000179315.1 delta proteobacterium NaphS2 | reverse complement strand
CCCAAACAACCTGTTAACTTCAGCAGGATCTCCGAAGCCGAAAAGGGGGATGGCTATGTATAAAAAGGTCTATGGGCTGACCCACTACCCTTTTGAAAAAGATCTGGAACCGGACAAACTGTTTGGTTCAAAAGCTGCTGATGAGCTTGAAGCCCGGCTCCATTATCTGTTGAAGCTGCGCGGTATCGGGCTTGTCACCGGAGAAGTGGGCAGCGGGAAAACCAGTATCTGCCGAAAGATGGCCGCTTCTCTGAATACGGGTCTGTACCGGGTGTTTTACGTTCCTCTGACCACCGGCAATGTAACGGATATCTACAAATCCATTGCCTGGGAAATGGGGCTAACCACGGAACGGAGCCTGGCAGCCCTTTATCGTTCCATCCATATGGAGGTCAACCGACTCTGTCTGGAATCCAAAATCAGGCCAGTGCTGATTATTGATGAAGCGCAATACTTGAGAAACGAGGTCCTCGAAAACCTCAGGCTGCTGACAAACTATGAGATGGACTCACAAAATCGTCTCTGCATGATATTTGTTGGCCAGGCCGAGTTGAGGCGACGGCTTTCACTGTCCGTCCATGAGCCTTTGGCTCAAAGGCTTGTGGTGCGTTATCACATATCCGGTCTTGCAAAAGAGGAGTTGCTCCCTTATCTGAAACACCGGCTTGAGTTGGCCGGAACCCAGATGGATCTTTTTGAACAGCCGGCTCTTGAAGCGCTTTTTCAGGCGACAAACGGTCTGCCACGCAAAATCAATCTGCTGGCACACCTCTCATTGAATGTGGCGGCACTGCAGAATGCCCAGCTTGTATCGGCTGAACATATTCTTACCGCAGTGGAGGAAACGGGATAGTGCTAAACCTGCATGATCAGATTCGGTGAAACAGAGGCGAGCTCTGCTGAGGAGCAACTCGCCAAGGGATAGCCGGATAGGCGACGACGAAATATCGTCATCGGGAGGGGAGTCTTCGGGCTCCCCTTTTTATGTGATATTTCCGAGGAGCCTTCATGCCTAAAAAAACCTCGGGGTTTGGGGCAGAGCCCCAAGGGTTTTCTCGAAACAGCACCCCGATCAGAAGATAGGCAGTCCGTCACGCATCGCCTTGCAACGATAAATCAATCAGGCAAAAACAAAATATTCTTCGTGCTTTATTGTGGACAATATCCGGTGGGATAATGTGAACGGCAACAATGGTCCTTGTTAAAACCGTATTTCAGTTTAACGGCTCCGGGGTGTTGATTTTCATATTCGCCGGTGAAAGTAACCGATGTGCTGTCATTATGGATCTGTCTTATTTCAAGCAGATATACTCCAATGGCATTTGCGCTCAATTCACACATAAAGGAATTTCGGTTTGCCTTGAAAAGACAGTCAAGCTTTTTGGCAATTTGATCGTCATTGTACATTGAAGCGTTGAGCCCATATTCACTTAGTCCATCCATGTAATCAGCGGCCCATTGTTCAACTTTATAAAGGGGTTGTGATGCACATATGATATTGGCTACCACAACCGAAAGAATTTGAGCAGGATCAACTGGCGATTGTTCCGGCTTCTTGATGTATTTCGAAAAAAGCCCATAGATCCCGAGCTGATCAATGTAGTACTTTACCATGGGAAGAACATCGACCCTTTTCGTAATGACATTCAATTGCTCCATAAACGGCCCCAAAAAATAGAGTTTTGAGCGTATTATGGATTATTAGGAAACAAATGTCCAGAAAAATCGACAACATATTGGTTTTATTGACGATTTTATAATTCAGAAAACTCGTACAGCAGGTGCGGAATGTGCGATCTACCTCAGAAAATCTCAGAGATTTTTTGCGCCAAAAGCAAATTTAATGCCAACTGTCATTTGCGGACATAGTTTAGTACCATCAAAAAATTCTGTAGGGTAAAGTTTCCCGGCCTCTCAACTTTTCGTTGGCGATCAGAGAAACAGAACATGGCAAAGAAAACAAAGGCAGAGTTTGTCAAATGGTTCGGACCGCTACTCGATGCGCTTCGTGATCTCGGTGATTCGGGCCGTCCCCGCGAGGTGTCCGCTCGTATTGCCCATAATCTAAATTTGCCGGATGAAATTCTTGATCAAACATTGAAGTCTGGAGGAAGCAAGTTCCACAATCAAGTGGCATGGGCCAGGCAGTATCTTGTTTGGGAAGGGTTGCTGGATTCCTCAAAATACGGAACATGGAAGCTCACCGAAAAAGGAAGGCACGCCCAGCTTTCTGAAACTGAAGCTCGTGAAATTTTTTTGAAGTGGGTAGCTATTCATGCACAGAACAGGAAACAAAGGCAGTCAGAAGATCTTGATCCAACCGAACAAGAAGACGGTTCTCCCGAAGACCTGATTTCCGAAGAAAAGCCAGACCTAATCACTACGCTACGATCATTAAGTCCCGTTGGCTTTGAGAAAGTTTGCCGCGAACTTTTGCGGGAATCCGGATTTGAAAATGTTGAGGTGACAGGAGGGTCAGCAGACGGTGGGATAGATGGCCACGGTACACTTGAAATAAACCCGTTTGTCAGTTTTAAAGTTCTTTTTCAATGCAAAAGATATGCGGAAAGCAATTTGGTTTCGCGTGCCCAAGTTGGCGATTTCCGGAATGCAATGATTGGCAGGGCTGAAAAGGGTATTATTATAACAACCTCTTCATTCACGAACGCTGCGATTCAAGAAGCCAATCGCGAGGGGGCACCACAAGTTGAACTGGTTGATGGGGTTAAACTTGTTGAGATGTTTGAACATATCGAACTCGGGGTAATAAAAAGAACTGTCTATGATGTCGATCTGGCATATTTCGAGAAATTTATGGCATAATGGTGCCATGAAATGCTGAAATATGCTCCAATAAACGCAACGATAGTGGTTCTGGCTACATATGATCTTCCGGTTTTGATCTGATAATAAGGCGGATTGCCGCAATAATCGAATGACTCGAATTGTTATTGATACCAACATCTTTCTCGCAGCGGTTTTGCAGCCTGCAAAGACTTGCCGTTCCATATTGAGACTGGTTCTGGAAGGAAAATTCCTGGCTTTGATGAGCGAGGCATTATTTTATGAGTACGAGGATATTCTTGCTCGGGATTCTCTTTTTTTGAACTGTCCACTTTCGGCCGGGGAGCGAGAAGATTTACTGAATGCATTTTTGAACTGTTGCCAATGGATCAACATTTATTACCGCTGGCGCCCAAATTTGCGAGATGAAGGCGACAACCACCTAATTGAATTGGCCGTTGCCGGCCAGGCAGAACTGATTATCACACAGCAATTCCCGGTTGCTGTTGAAAGGCCCAATATCAGTGTAACTTGAAATTCGCTTTTCGTAAAGCCTTGGCATTGAAAGTTCTTGAAAAAGCGCATTATGGAGTTCTTTTTCAAAAAAAAGCGTCAAAACTGCAAATAAATTTCAGGAAAACCTGGACATTTGGCGAACGATGGTTCATGATTCACTCCCATAAATGTCATGAAACATCAAAGCCAACAGAAAAAGGGAAGGTTAGCTTCTCGAAAGTATCTTAGTGCTGATCCACTGTTCGAGGGTCTGCATAAAGATTTTTTGGGAGTATCGGACTACCGTGAGGGTAATCCGGAAATATCAATGGCAGACGCCTTGATGTCTGGCTTTGCCGTTTTCTCTCTCAAAGATCCGTCCCTGCTTGCTTTTGACAAACGAAGACAAGCCGCTGAGAATTTAGAAAGCATTTATCATGTAGAAAGTATACCTTGTGACTCGCAGATGCGAACGATTCTGGATGAAGTAGACCCTGTGGAAATTCGACCTGCGTATAAGAATATTTTTAGTAAATTGCAAAGAGGCAAAGCTCTGGAGCGCCTGGCTTTCTTCCAGGGATGCTATCTGTTATCTTTGGACGGAACAGGCTACTTTTCCTCGAAGAAAATTTTCTCTGATAATTGTCTGCAAAAAGTAAACAAAAAGACCGGCGAAATCACCTATTACCAACAGATGCTGGGGGCGGCAATTGTTCATCCCGATCTCAAAGAGGTCATTCCGTTAGCCCCGGAGTTCATAATCAAACAAGACGGCCAAAGCAAGAACGATTGTGAGCGTAATGCCGCAAAACGTTTCTTCGACAGTCTTAGAAAGGACCATCCACACCTGCCCGTTATCATTACCGAAGATGCCCTAAGTTCGAATGCGCCACACATAAGGGAGGCGGAAAAATACAATCTTCATTACATTCTGGGTGTGAAGAAGGGGGATCATCCTTTCCTGTTCAGAAAAGTGGAAGAGGCGCAAGAAAATGGCGAAGCTGTTCAATTTGAATTGGTCGATAATGATAATCCGCAAAAAACGCATCGTTTCCTTTTCGTTAACCACCTCCCCCTGAATGAATCAAATCAGGATTTGCTGATCAATTTCCTGGAATACTGGGAAATCACGTCAGAAAAGACGCAACATTTCAGCTGGGTTACTGATTTTACCATAACAAAGGGAAACTCTTATGAACTTATGCGAGGCGGTCGTGCACGCTGGAAAATAGAAAATGAGACGTTCAATACCCTCAAGAATCAAGGCTATCATTTCGGTCATAACTATGGGCTCGGAAAGAAAAATCTGAGTGTAGTTTTTGTGATGCTCATGATGTTGGCCTTTTTGGTTGACCAAACACAGCAGCTCTGTTGTCCCCTGTTTCGAGCTACATGGCATAAGATGGGTAGCAAACGAGAACTTTGGGATCGTATGCGATCCTTGTTTAGAGATTTTGCGTTCAAATCGATGAGGATGCTTTACGAAGCCCTTTTTTACGGGATGAAATTCCAACCGCCGATAATTTTATATGATGACGATTGAATGCAAGATGCACTATACCAATGAAAAAAAGCGTCAATTCCAGAAAAATTGGTATTTGCCGGTAAGGGACATCTGTGCGGTAAATCATATGGGATTGGTTTTAGGTCTTTTTTTTGCCCCTTGTTTCATCAAAAATTGACCGGCCAAACGAGGAATTTCAGCTAATTCTCAGCAAGGCTCTTTGACAGCGGTATCTATTTTGTAGAAATGTTAAGAAATAGACTCAGTAGCGACGCGGTCGGGAATTGCTGATTATCACACGAAATATGCGGGACTTAGAATCTGTCCATAAATAACTTGAACAAATAGCGTCATTATGCTATCGGTAATTTATGGAAAATAAAATCGAACCGATAGTGAATGAAAAGTTTAATACGCTCCTTCCAATTCTTGATGAAAAAGGCCGTCGCCTGTGGGCTGCCGCAGAGGCAAAATCTCTTGGTCGTGGTGGTATATCAGCTGTTTCCAAGGCTACAGGCCTTTCAAGAACAACTATTTATCAGGGCCTCAAAGAAATTGAACCGTCAAATGCTGCAAAGCCTGCTACCAATCGAACACGGGCCAGAGGGGGTGGTCGAAAACCTATTACCAAGGTCAACCCGATCATCCTTCGTGACTTGGAAGGGATGGTTGAACCAACCACCCGAGGCGATCCCGAATCGCCACTGCGCTGGACATGCAAAAGCACGAGGCAGCTGTCGAGAGCTTTGCAGGTTATGGGGCACAAAATCGGTCGGCAAAAGGTATCGGAACTGTTGGCCGATTTGGGTTACAGTCTCCAAGCGAACCGCAAGGTTCGTGAAGGTTCCCGTCATCCGGACCGCGATGCCCAGTTTCGCTATATTTACAACCAGGTAAAAGTATTTCAGGAGAATAACCAACCGGTTATTTCTGTTGACACCAAGAAAAAGGAGCTTGTTGGAGATTTTAAAAACGCAGGCCGGGAATGGCAACCAAAAGGACAACCGGATTCTGTCCGAGTACACGATTTTGCTGACAAAAATTTGGGCAAGGTTAACCCATATGGTGTATATGATCAGACAGCAAATGTTGGCTGGGTCAGCGTTGGCATTGATCATGACACATCATCCTTTGCTGTCGAGAGTATCCGTCGTTGGTGGAAAAGAATGGGCCAGCAAACTTATCCGGAAGCAAAACAACTTCTCATAACGGCGGATGGAGGCGGTAGTAACGGATATCGAATTCGGCTTTGGAAAATTGAACTTCAACGGTTTGCAGATGACCAAGGTCTTGAAATCTCCGTGTGCCATCTCCCTCCTGGCACAAGCAAATGGAATAAAATTGAACATCGAATGTTCAGTCATATCAGCATGAATTGGCGTGGCAAGCCGTTGACGAGTCACGAGGTAATTGTGAATCTGATAGCCAACACAACCACTCGACAAGGCCTTAAGATTCAGGCTGAGATTGACTCCAACAGTTATCCAAAGGGGATCAAAGTAACTGACACCGAACTTGAGAACGTCAATTTGTTTAAGGCCGATTTTCATGGCGAATGGAACTATTCTATTCGCCCTAAATGTTCAAGTTATTAACGGACAGACTCTTAACAAGTGGAGAATTGCTTTTTGACGATTTCCGAATCATCACCCCAGAAGTATTTTTAAAGGAGTTTCGAAGATGGGAACAATAACGTTACGACTACCTGATGATATTCATCAAGGAATAAAGGCTGTGGCGGCGCAACGTAAAATGAGCGTCAACAAACTATATGAGGAAATTTCTTCTTCCCTACTGCGGGGGCATAATGCCGAAATGAGGTTTCGCAAGCGCGCAGCCGAAGGCAGACCTGAAAAGGGTTTAGCAATTTTAGATAGACTAGACAAGCATTTCGTGGCGAATCAAAAGTGAGTTTTCGAACACAACGGAAATTCTGCATTCTAAAACGACCACCGTTTCGCCAACCAAACGCTGCTCGTGCCAAGGTAAGCCCGAAACCTTGGGAACCCGCGTAAGATCGGGATGAAATTGGTTATTGTTATCCAGTGGGTGATTGCGAAAGCAAAAGTCCCACCCGAGCAAAGGCTAGCCACCAGCTCGGTAGTGAAGTCCACGTGCAAGCCGGGCAACCGGAGTACGAAGCTGGACGGAGCAAGAATCCAGGCTCTGTATTGAGCCCCGAAAATGGTATAGTTGTGGTCATTGGATAAGCCTGTGAATGCAGGCGAAAGCCGACGCCTTGGAGCGCGCGGAAGGCAGCAGACCTGGATGCGACATGGCAAGTGTCGAGGTCACCACCGGGGTCTGAGACCAGGGCATGGATTCAAGGGGATAGCTCGGGAACTTGGGAGAGCCGAAAGTTTCCCTGTCGAAATACCGGGAGAATAAGGGCCGCCGGTTGACATCCGGCCCAGGCGTCCACGGGCTGCTTTCGTCCGTGGACGAGTCACGAACATAGAAAGCAGGCAGAGGTATCAGGTGAGGACAGCGAACAGCGAACGAACCTGAGAAGGACTTTCGGCAGTCTTAGCGGATCATAGTACCGAGGGCTCGGAGTAAGAGCCGGGAAGGTGGGGAAGTCCCGCCCGGGCGACCCACTGCAGGGAAGGTGAAGCAGGGTATAACGTTTCTCTGATAGGAAAGATGGGAGACACTCAGAGGTCACAAACCATGTCAACGAAAAATCAGGGAATTGCGGAAGAGGCAGCTCAGAAACCGGAGAAACAGGGAGTGAATAGCCCCCCGGTACTGGTTGGGGAATCAAGCCTTGCCTGGCTTGCCGTAAAGGCGAAGTCTGAGCCGGAAACGGTGTTCACATCGCTTTCGCATTGGATAGACTTTGACCTATTGAAAAAGTCGTTCAAGGCACTGCGTAAGAATGAGTCGACGGGTGTAGACAAGGTGACGGCGAAGGAATATGCCGGAAATCTTGATGAAAACCTCTATAAATTGCAAGAACGGCTGTTGAGAGGGCAGTACGTTGCTTCACCTGTCAAGCGCATTTGGGTGGACAAGGAGGGCGGCAAAAAGAGACCTATCGGGATATCTGCGCTGGAAGACAAGCTTGTGCAGAAGGCGGTGGCGACCCTTGTGGGTTTGGCCTACGAGCCCCTGTTTCACGACGTTTCCCATGGATTTCGGGAAGGTCACAGCCAACACCTGGCCGTGAAAGAGATACGGGAAAAGTGTGTTGCACTGAACATCAACTGGATTTTGAGCGCGGATATTACGGGTCTGTTTGACAACATAGATCATTCATTATTGAAAGAAACAATCCGTCAAAGGGTGAATGACGGCGGCATCTTTCGCCTGATCGGCAAGTGGTTGAACGCCGGAGTGGTGGAGGGTGACGAAACCACCTACCCTGAGAAAGGGACACCGCAAGGGGGCGTAATATCCCCGGTGCTCAGTAACATCTTTCTGCACCGGGTTCTGGACGACTGGTTCATCAGAGAAGTCCAACCGAGGCTGAAGGGCAAGTGCTTTTTGATCCGGTTCGCGGACGATTTCATCATAGGCTTTCAATTGAAATCCGATGCGGATCGTGTCATGGCGGTATTGCCGAAGCACTTTGAGCGATTCAAACTGAGCCTTCACCCGGAAAAGACGCGCCTGATCGCATTCGGCCGACCGATGAACGGTGGAAGTTGGGAAACCTTTGACTTCTTGGGGTTTAGGTTTTACTGGGCGAGGTCCCTGAACGGGAGATGGGTGATCAAGAAGAAAACGGCGGGAAAACGCCTGCGGCGTTTCCTGAGTATGTTGTGGGTATGGTGCAAAGAGAGCCGCCACGACCCGATGAAGGAGCAGCATGAAACACTGTGCAGCAAACTTCGGGGTTTTTATCAATACTTCGGCGTTCGCTCAAATTACAAAGCACTTGAAGTGGCATATGAATACGCGGCAAAAGCCTGGCGTTACTGGCTAAGCCGTCGTAGCTCCAATGGTCTGGTACTATTCGCGGACCTGCAACGGAGCCACCCACTTCCGAGGCCCAGAATAGTCCACGGATTCTGAATGCCGATAGGGCAGCAAAGTTATGCGCCGGTCGGGGTGTCGCCTGGCCGGTTGAGGGTCTGGTAAAAAGGACCTGAACCGAGGAACCGGATGAGGGAAATCTTCACGTCCGGATCTGTGGGGAGGGCGCTGGGTAACCGGTGCCTTTACCCGGAAGCGGACCCCTGGAAGTAATGCGGTTGTGGCGACGTCCGGTGGAGGGGCCGCTGAGCTTATCGTTCACGGCGGCTCCGCCGCCGTGAATCGCGGTGCTGACCGGCGCCGCGATTATCCAGAAACAAAGTCATGGCAACATTTCAGGTTGGCTGTAATGAATATACGGTAAGCGGTACGATTGGTTCAGTGCCCACGACCTATTCTGAATTGGTCGGACATGCCCGTTTCCACGATGACTTCGGAATTAAAGGGGCGGATGGAACAACACTGGTCGTCACCGTCGAAAGCGCAGCGGCTCACTGGCCAGAGTTGGTTGTCTCGCAACGATTTGATCCAGGACCTGAAGCTGGTTTTCATCCCGGAGCGCTGTTGGTGCCAGAAACTCATCTGCTCGTTCTTGGGGCAGGTGACCGTCTGCTGGCGTATGACCTCCGAGCGGTTAAGCGATTATGGGAAGATGTTGCCAACACAGGTTTTTGGAGCTGGAAACGCCATGGTGATGTGATCGTGATGTCGGCGGAGTTGGAATTGGCTGCGTGGGACATCGAAGGCAAGAAGCTTTGGACCATGTTCGTCGAACCGCCGTGGGGTTATGATGTGCAGGATTCTAGGCTTTGTCTTGAGGTCATGGGGCAGGAATCAGATTTTGACTTAAAAATCGGTCCCGAGGCGGGCAGCATCGGATAACCATCTGCTATCAGGCTATACCATTTCACCAGAGAGTGCAGCAGGAAGGAATCAGACTATGACGGAATGGAGCAAGGATCTGGTGTTGTACCGTATGGTCCGAGCACAAGAAGAGACTCTGGAAGATGCTCGTATTCTTGCCAATGCAAGGCGGTGGAATGCTTGTGTGAACCGGCTTCTATTATGCCTGCTTCTATGCGGTATCGGCTCTTCTTGTACGTCACGGCCTGTCATCATCCAAGCATACGGGCGTGCGTAGCCTTTTTAATAGGCAGTATGTGAAAGCGGGTAAGATCCCGAAGGATTTGGCACGGATCTACAATGATCTTTTTGAGAGACGTTAATAAGTTGACTTGCTTACTCTCTTTATCCGGTTCGGGAAAGCCCTGCCCTAACGAATAAGGTTAGATTGTGAGAGCGGAGCGAACCACAATCTGAACCGTTTGTTGGACAAGCCCGGTTACTATATATAGAAAACAGCTTTTTTGAAAGAGGCAGCTTGATCAGGACAGAAGTGAGACAGGGATTTTCTGCTTCTGCCCATATGCTCTTTGAAATAGATTTGCCTGAAGAACAAGGCTTTCAGAAGCGGAATATGCAGTTTTTTTGCGCATAGGTGTCCATTACCGGGGAAACCGGGCTTTTTCATAAACCGGTGATGTTGGCTCTGGGTTACATAACGATTTCTCCGTGTTCGCTCATGTAAGGCAGGTGGACCTGCTTCGCCGGCGGTTTTGCTATTTTTGTCAGGACAATTTTCATGGCCGCTCCGCATACCGGGCAGGTAATTGTTGGCCGTTCTTTCAATTTCTTGGCAAACATATTGAGCGGATTAACCCGGAGCACCATCTGCAAAAAACAGATGAGCTTTTTGCTGCATGGATGGAGAAAACCGTAACACCTGGCCCTTCGAAAGCCCTTGGGCAGCACATGGAGCATGAGCAGATAGAGGAAATATTCCCCGGTGACGGTCCTGCTTCTGTATTGCCCGGTTTTGGCATGGAGATACCTGAAGGTGACCATGCCGTTTTCGCATTGCAGAATATCCTGTTCCCGGATGACGCCCCGGTAGAGATATCTGCCAAGATAAATGATTGCCTTGTCGCCGTTGCCGACGTCTTTGCAGTCAACGACCCACTGTTTCGGGCAATCTTCTGGCACGCTCAGCCCGTGGTCAACAATGGCCTGGAGGATCTTTGCTCTGAAGACTTGCGCCAGAGCCTTGTGGCTGAAAAGATACCCGGAAGATTTGACCCGCCATAATGCTGTTTTTGTATTGATGCTTGCCCCCGGCATGACAACATGAATGTGGGGATGATAGTCGAGTGCTCTTGAATGGGTATGGAGTATGGTGGTAAAGCCGGCTGCTCCACCGAGTTTTTTGTCTTTTTGGGTAAATGTTTTCAGGAGATCCTGGACGCAGGCAAACATGAGGGAATAGATTGTTGCCTGATTTTTCCAGGCAAGATCCCTGAGCTGTTTGGGGAGGGTGAAGGTGATCAGATAGTATTGAGCCGGTAAGCGCTTGCTCAACTGATTCTCGATCCACTGCCGGTTTTCATGGTTCTGGCAATGGGGACAGTTCCTGTGACCACAGGAATGTGGAATATAGACCTGTTTTCCGCAGTTGTGATCCGTACATTTCGCCAGCATGTGCGGGCCATATTCTTGTCTGCATTGTGCCATGGTCTGCAGAGCCTTTGTATGGCTTGGCAGGACGGAATTCTCGTATCGGTCCAAAAAGCGGTCCCTGAATTCATTGATAATCGAGGAGAGCAGAATCATTTGACCCCTCCCCATGTTATATCAAAGGTGTTGGCCAGCGTATTGACGGCCTGGCTGGCATTGTTTCCGGTATTGGAAGTCAGCCAAGCCGCCGGCGGGGCCGGTTTGAACGAGAATGAAACTTATGACTTGCGCCATCAACTGGATTGTTCAACAATCGTCTCAATTGAACGGCAGCAGTCAAGGTCCTTTCTTCACCGGAGCATATTGCCCCTAAGTCAGCATGACCCCGGAGAGCTTTTGAACAATGATGAGGCTTATGCACTCTCCCATAGGAGAATTTTCACAGAAGCCATTCCGGGCTGCCGTTCCTAAGACACACGGATGAGGATCGGTGACGATGGCTCGAAAGAAGAAAGATTCTAAAAACAACATGCGGAAATCAGAACCTTTGAAAACTGTTCAACCCAATGCTGCCGGCATTGACCTTGGCTCCCGCGAACACTGGGTTGCCGGGCCACCTTTATCGGACGGTTCCCCAAATGTAGAGCGTTTTGGCACAACCACCCCGGAATTGTTGCGTCTTGCCGATTGGCTCTCGGAACAAAAGGTTTCCACTGTTGCCATGGAAAGTACCGGCGTATACTGGATACCACTATTTGAGATTCTGGACAACCGTGGTTTTGAAGTCAATCTGGTCAATGCACGCCAGATCAGCCATGTTCCTGGCCGAAAGACTGATATTATAGATTGCCAATGGCTTCAATTGCTGCATTCGTGCGGATTGCTCCGCGGTTCATTTAGGCCCGGTGATGACATTTGTCGTTTGCGTTCACTCATTCGTGAACGGAATACCATCGTGGCTGAGCGTTCGGATTGGGTCCGTCGTATGCAGAAAAGCCTCGATCAAATGAATGTTTGCGTGCATCATGCTGTTTCCGACATTACTGGTGTTACCGGCATGGCCATTATTCGTGCCATCATTGATGGCGAGCGTGATCCCAAAGTTCTAGCGGGTCTTCGTGATCCGCGTTGTCGAAAATCAGAAGAGGAAATTGCCGATGAGTTGACTGGCAACTGGCGTCCTGAACATCTTTTTAATCTCAAGCAGGCTCTTCATGTTTATGATCAGCTTTGTGCTGTGATAGCCAATTACGATTCTGAGATCATTGACTATATCGAATCATTGCAACCGCCTGAAAATAAAGATTTGTCGGCGCCACCACCAAAAACAAAATCCAAGGCAAAAACCATCGCAAAGCGCGGACAGGAACCCCTGCGACAAGCATTGTTTGGTATGTCAGGCTTTGATCTTACGACCATCGACGGCATTGGAGTAGATACAGCGGCTGTTCTCATCAGCGAGCTTGGTACAGATTTTTCGGCCTTTGCCGATGAAAATCGATTTGTTTCATACTTGCGCCTGGCGCCAAATATTTCCATTAGTGCCGGTAAAAAGGTCCCGGGAAAGTTCAAATCGGTTACCTCGACAAGGGTAAGCAATGCGCTACGCATGGCGGCCACGACCTTGCGGAACTCCAAAACAGCACTTGGCGCCTATTACCGTCGCATTTCTTATCGTAAAGGTGCATCGGTTGCTGTATTTGCCACTGCCCGCAAACTGGCCCAGTTGATTTATCGGTTGGTAAAACACGGTCAAGCTTATGCCGACGCAGGTGCTGCTGCTTATGAAGCCCGCTTCACTCAGCGTCGTTTGATATCATACACCAAAGCCCTCAAGGATATGGGCTATAAAGTCGAGCCCTTAGCTGCTTAATGAGGTGCCTGGGGTGTTTGGGAGTTTCATAGGAGATGGGTGTATCTGGTGGTGGTCAGGACACTGACATGGCCCAGGATCTGTTGTAATTCAATGAGATCAACGCCTGCTTCCAGCATATGCGTTGCATAGCTGTGCCGCAGGGAATGGCATGAAATTTTTTTTTATGCCGAGTTGTCTGACAACGGCTTTCATGGCGGTCTGGATGCCGCCTCTGTCCAGTGGCTGCTGAACCAGGTGGGCATTATTCAGACCTCTTTTCCGGCTTGGAAAAAGGAAATGGGGATGTTTGTGAACCTGCCAGAAATTTCTCAGCACGCGCAGAGTATTTTCAGGCAGCGGCACCAGCCGGTCTTTGTTGCCCTTGGCGTCGCGAATATGAACTCGCATATTGACGGAGTCGATATCACCGACAGTCAGCCTGATTCCTTCGCCAAGGCGCAGCCCCATGCTGTAGGTGGTAAAGAAAAAGACTTTGTAGCTCAACTTGTTGGTTTCGGCGAACAGCCGGTTGAGCTGCTCAATGGATAGAATATCCGGGATCCTGGATGTTCTTGGCGGTTTGATTAAGGGGATGTCTTCCCAGGTTTTGTTCAGTACCCTGGCGTAAAAGAACTTCAGACCATACAGATCGAGTTTGACCGTACTCCAGGAATGGCATTCCAGAAGCTCATTAAAATAGTCAAGCAACTGGTCGGATGTAAGATTGACGATCCTGCAATCGAAATAGTTTCCGATTCGCCTGATCGCCCTTGAGTACGCCTCAATGGTTTTTGGCCGTAATCCATTGAGTTTCAGGTATTTCTGGTGCTTCCGGTAATACTTGTTGAATTGCGAATTTTTTGGCATGGTGGTATCCATTGTAATCTCCTCCTTGTAATGATTGAAATGAAAGGCAAATGCGCCTTCCTTGATGATTTCTTTTTATTACAAAGTTGGAGGAGATTACAGCAGGTTAATCTGGGAGAAAAAAATCGCTGGAATTGTCTGCCGCGTAGCGGCTTCGTCCAACCAGGCGGCTGCGCCGCCGTGCACCGCGATTAGCCTTCATGAGATTTCTTAAAAAAAGACTTGACAAAAGCAAAAGGAACTACACGATGATTTGCAGAACAGAACTCTATGGAATAAATCGGTGCGGGAGGATTTGGACGAGAGGTCATGCCGGTTGCACGCCAAATGATTTCCGACGCTTAAGGACTTCGTTTTTAATGTGCTTTCTGGTTTTGGATAATACTTCGGTCAAGAAGGCTTCATAAGCTTCAGAATATTCATTACCATCGTTCCCAAAAACCGCTCTGAAGTCAAACAGTTCTACGAATTCCTAAAAACAAACTCCATCGAATGGCAATATGCCTACGAAACGCCAAATAGCCGAAAAAAATCAGAAACCATCGTTTACAAAACATACGAAGGCCAGCCTTCCCAAAATGGGTATCGAATCATTTGGGTTCACAGCAGCGCCAAAGAAAAACAGGATAAAAGCCGACGAGAAAAAAGAATTGCCAAAGCCGATCCTCAACTGACTGAACTTTCCCCCCGACTCAATCAATACAACCTCAAGACAAAAGAACAGATTGAAAAGGCAATCAAGAAGGCAACCAAGGGTACATTTGATCTATTCCAAATTCAGCTCATCGAGGACAAACAAATTGTTCAGCGTCAGATAGGCCCTGGAAAGCCAGGACCCAACACACGGTACCAAGAAGAAGAGAGTATTTCCTACCGCTTGGAATGGGAATTAGACCGTCAGGCCGTAGCAGATCTTTCTAGCCGTGACGGCATTTTCCCTCTTACTATCGAACGAATTACTAACGGATTTGTGGAAGGCACCAACAATGCCTTGAGAGCAACCATTCGCACAGCATACGGCTACAGGAATTTCGACAACTTCAGGCTACGGATCATGCTCCTTCAGAAATTCCTGGCACTTTACCACGATAACCGGTAGCTCATTGTTTCCCATCTTTTGATTGTCGGTCAAGGTTCTTTCCACGAAGAGACCACCGATTTGGATTCGCTCGGTGTGCTGCTTGGGTTCGACGATCTTTTGCACTAACTTTCCTTAAAGTATCGCCAAAACGTGTCGTTGCAACCTCCATACAGTGTTGCGCAACACTAAACAATCCGAAATGGGCTTTCAAGCTTTTTCTGCGCTATCCCGACAACGGCATTTTCCAAGATTATCTAATCATCGGGATCACATGTCCAATAAGATTCAAAAGCGGTGAAGGGGCGATGCCCGCCCACAGGAGAAAGAGGAATATGATGCCAGCACCCGCCTGCTCGAAGACCCTGATGGCCACCCAAAATCCCCCACTTGTGGCCACCTCAAAATCCCCCACCCAGCCAGTCTGATTTTCCAGTAGAGATTGCTGAAAAAGGCGACAGAACGTAACTACTCCCATTTGTGAAATCCACGAATGGGGGAAGGAAGGATGAACGTTTTGAAGCCGAATTTGAAAGCAACAGTCATAACATTACTGGAAAAGGGACTCAGTCAACGCGAGATCAACCGGAAGACCGGGATCAACCGAAAAACCATCCGGAGATATGCTCAGCTGCATCATCGGGCAATTTTTGAAGAAACTGAGTCTTCAATCTACCCCACTTTAGAAGGGGTGGACACCGGGTCTTCGGTTCTTCCTGTTCAAAATCCCCCACCCCGGCCACCGGCTTTGGAGAACCCTCCGAAGAATGGTTCGGCCTGCGAACCGCATCGAAAGTGGATTGAAGAACAACTGAGGCTGGGTCGAAACGCCATGGCCATCTACCAGGACCTGGTGGAACTGTTCGCATTCACGCATCAATACAACAGCGTAAAGCGGTTCGTTCGAAGACTCAAAAAAAAGGACCCGCGTCAGTTTGACCGACTTGAATTTCTTCCCGGAGAAGAGGCCCAGGTTGACTATGGAACAGGAGCGCCGACGCTTCATGACAGCGGAAAACATCGCCGGCCTCGCTTGTTTGTCATGGTGTTGAAATATTCCGGGCGGGCCTTCCGGAAAGTGGTGTGGAAATCGAGCAAGGAAACATGGTGCAGGCTGCATGAGGAAGCATTCCGGTATTTTGGCGGATGCCCGGGATATGTAGCCTTGGATAACCTTAAGGAAGGCGTGATCAAGCCTGATATTTATGATCCCGAGCTTAATACGTTATATGCCGCGATGTTGTCTCATTACGACGTTGCGGCAGACCCGGCAAGGGTGAAGGATCCGAACCGAAAAGGGACGGTGGAAAACGGGGTTAAGTACACACAGAATACCGCCCTGAAGGGCCGGAAATTCGATTGTATTGACGCTCAGAATGATTGGCTCATGCATTGGGAAAAGCGCTGGGCGGCGCCTCGCATTCATGGCCGGGCCAAAAGACAGGTTGAAGAAATGTTCCAGGAGGAAAAACCCTGCCTTCTGCCTTTGCCCTTGTCGCCGTTTGTGTATTTTCGACAGGAAATCCGGACGGTTTACGATGACGGCACCATCCAGTTGGACAATTGTTACTACGCCGCCAATCCGGCGCCCCTTTACAGTCAGGTGGTGGTAAGGGTCTATGACAAAGAGATCGAAATCCTGGACCCTCAACGGATGGAAGTGATTCGCCGCCATCCAAAGGGTCGTATGCCGGGGTCCCTTTTGATGGAACCGCGGGACCGAATTTTTAATCCCTCCCGGCAAACGGACAGGTTGCTGGCACGGGCCGAAGCCATTGGACCCCATACATTCTCATTGTGTGAAACGTGGTTTACCGAAGAAGGCCGAAGCGGCCAGCGCCGGATGTATGGCCTGATCAATCTGGTCCGGCACTACCCGGCAAGGTATGTGGAAAAAGCCGCCGAACTGGCAAAGGCAAACGGATTGAAAAGCTCCAAGGCATTGCGGCGTATGGTGGAGCGCATGGCAGACGATGAAAAAAAGACGGAACAACTCACCCAGAACCATCCCCTGATTCGGCCGGGAGAAGACTATGCGGTTTTCTGGAATCAACATGCTGCTGGAGGATCATCCCGACCGATTGTTACCGAATCTCGGGTAAAACTGTCTCAGGTTTGGGAACAGGCCAGCTGGCTGGAGGTGATAAGGGTTTTTGACCTTGAGGTGGATCCTAAAAGGAGCCGCCGGGACGATGAAATATGGATCAAATCGCCCTTTACCCATGAAGAGAAGGCCTCAATGCATGTCAGTTTGTCGGAGAACATTTTCAAGGACTTCAGTAGCGGCAAAGGGGGTGGCATCATGCAGTTCTGCCGGGAGATGCTGCTCCAAAAAGGCCGGGAAATGACCATGTCCGAGGTGGCCCGGTGGATGGTTAAAGAAGGGATTGCGACGGCAAATCATCCGAAAAGTTTGGTCAAACAGCAGCAATTCCCGGTTGCTGTTGAAAGGCCCAATATCAGTGTAACTTGAAATTCGCTTTTCGTAAAGCCTTGGCATTGAAAGTTCTTGAAAAAGCGCATTATGGAGTTCTTTTTCAAAAAAAAGCGTCAAAACTGCAAATAAATTTCAGGAAAACCTGGACATTTGGCGAACGATGGTTCATGATTCACTCCCATAAATGTCATGAAACATCAAAGCCAACAGAAAAAGGGAAGGTTAGCTTCTCGAAAGTATCTTAGTGCTGATCCACTGTTCGAGGGTCTGCATAAAGATTTTTTGGGAGTATCGGACTACCGTGAGGGTAATCCGGAAATATCAATGGCAGACGCCTTGATGTCTGGCTTTGCCGTTTTCTCTCTCAAAGATCCGTCCCTGCTTGCTTTTGACAAACGAAGACAAGCCGCTGAGAATTTAGAAAGCATTTATCATGTAGAAAGTATACCTTGTGACTCGCAGATGCGAACGATTCTGGATGAAGTAGACCCTGTGGAAATTCGACCTGCGTATAAGAATATTTTTAGTAAATTGCAAAGAGGCAAAGCTCTGGAGCGCCTGGCTTTCTTCCAGGGATGCTATCTGTTATCTTTGGACGGAACAGGCTACTTTTCCTCGAAGAAAATTTTCTCTGATAATTGTCTGCAAAAAGTAAACAAAAAGACCGGCGAAATCACCTATTACCAACAGATGCTGGGGGCGGCAATTGTTCATCCCGATCTCAAAGAGGTCATTCCGTTAGCCCCGGAGTTCATAATCAAACAAGACGGCCAAAGCAAGAACGATTGTGAGCGTAATGCCGCAAAACGTTTCTTCGACAGTCTTAGAAAGGACCATCCACACCTGCCCGTTATCATTACCGAAGATGCCCTAAGTTCGAATGCGCCACACATAAGGGAGGCGGAAAAATACAATCTTCATTACATTCTGGGTGTGAAGAAGGGGGATCATCCTTTCCTGTTCAGAAAAGTGGAAGAGGCACAAGAAAATGGCGAAGCTGTTCAATTTGAATTGGTCGATAATGATAATCCGCAAAAAACGCATCGTTTCCTTTTCGTTAACCACCTCCCCCTGAATGAATCAAATCAGGATTTGCTGATCAATTTCCTGGAATACTGGGAAATCACGTCAGAAAAGACGCAACATTTCAGCTGGGTTACTGATTTTACCATAACAAAGGGAAACTCTTATGAACTTATGCGAGGCGGTCGTGCACGCTGGAAAATAGAAAATGAGACGTTCAATACCCTCAAGAATCAAGGCTATCATTTCGGTCATAACTATGGGCTCGGAAAGAAAAATCTGAGTGTAGTTTTTGTGATGCTCATGATGTTGGCCTTTTTGGTTGACCAAACACAGCAGCTCTGTTGTCCCCTGTTTCGAGCTACATGGCATAAGATGGGTAGCAAACGAGAACTTTGGGATCGTATGCGATCCTTGTTTAGAGATTTTGCGTTCAAATCGATGAGGATGCTTTACGAAGCCCTTTTTTACGGGATGAAATTCCAACCGCCGATAATTTTATATGATGACGATTGAATGCAAGATGCACTATACCAATGAAAAAAAGCGTCAATTCCAGAAAAATTGGTATTTGCCGGTAAGGGACATCTGTGCGGTAAATCATATGGGATTGGTTTTAGGTCTTTTTTTTGCCCCTTGTTTCATCAAAAATTGACCGGCCAAACGAGGAATTTCAGCTAATTCTCAGCAAGGCTCTTTGACAGCGGTATCTATTTTGTAGAAATGTTAAGAAATAGACTCAGTAGCGACGCGGTCGGGAATTGCTGGTCAAACAGAAAGAGAAAGCCGCAAACACAGGTACAAATCCAGCCATTAAAATCGATTTGCGTCGTTATTTGCGAACCGATCATCCTGAGTTATGCAGGCGGGGCATATCGGCCACCACCTGTCGATACCTGGGGTGTGGGTTTCTCCCCCGGCGGTCATGGGCGAAGACAGGTTCACCGCTTAACTCGCGGCTGGTGTTTCAGGTCCGTGGTGTAAGAGAAAATGGCCAGGGTCTTCAACCGGTGATTCTCACCCATACGGGACGAGCACTGAGTATGGAACAAGAAGAGCTCAATGGAAAATACTGGAGTTATCCGTTTAAGAAAGCCTGGGAGATCTACAACCAGGATAACATCCTGCTGGATGAAGCGGCACTGGGTCAAACAAATATGTTCGGCTTGATCCTGACAGAAGGATTTTTCGACGTAGCAAAGCTTGTGGAGGCCGGTTGCCGCAATGCCGTGGCGCTAATGGGAAATGCCATCTCCTTGGGGCAGATCGAGCGGTTGGTGTGGATCCGTTCCCGGGTTCGGTTTCCTCGCATCCTGTTGTTTTTGGACCGTGATCCGGCGGGGAAAACTGGGGCTTTGCAGGTACGGGAAAGGCTCTTTCACCACGGTTTTCCCGTCACTGTATTTGACTGGGAACAGTTGGTGTCTTTCAATGGTGAGAAACCCAAGCCCATTCCGGAATCCATAAAGGACCCGGCGGACATGTCGGTGGAACAGATTCAAACACTACGCAGGCACGGGATATTTTGAAAACAGGATGAAGGAGGAAACATGAACATGTCACTGGCTGAAATGGAAAAGCATCTCAAAACCCTCCGGCTCCATGGTATGATCGCCACCCTGGAGACCCGAATCGTCCAGGCCAATCAGGGCGCTTCTTTTACTGAGGTCTTTGCCTGTCTGATCCAGGACGAACTGGATTACCGAAAAAGTCGCCTTACACAAACGCGCCTCAAGGCATCCGGTCTCACGGAGCAACCCACCCTGACCGAGTTTGATTGGGGCTTCAATCCGAAACTGCCCAAGATGGACATCTATGAACTGGTGAGCGGAAAATTTATCCGGGAGGGACACGATGCGCTTTTAATCGGATCCCCAGGGACAGGGAAAAGTATGATCGCCAAAACGGTTGCTAACGCCGCCATCCTTGCGGGATACAAAGTGGTGTACCGGGAAGCCCACACCTTTTTCGAGGATCTTTTTGAAGCCACTCAACTTAAACGGAGGAAAAAGATCAGCAAACTTTTTTCCGAAACCGATCTGCTGATCATCGATGACTTGTTTTTGCGCAAGAAAATGCCGGAACAAGCCGCTGATGATTTGCTGGAAATCATTCTGAATCGGTATTCCGCAAAAAAAAGTACGCTCCTTACATCAAATCGACTCGTTGAAGACTGGGGTAAGCTTCTCAGGGACAATACAGCATCTTCGGCCATACTCGACCGCCTGCTTCATCACGGGCATCTCCTGAAGTTCGAGGGAAAAAGCTACCGCCTCAAAGAAGCAGCATCGAGGATATCGCAAAGTAAACAAAAAAAGCAGGATGAAAAAGGAAAGAATATGGACCTTTCTAAAGAAGATTTGTAAACTGAAACCGTCCTGTCGCCGGGGGATTTTGACCCGGCCACAAGTGGGGGATTTTCAGGTGGCCATCCAGGAAGATGCCCGCGGTTGTTGGGGGCGTCGTTGCGGTGGCCGGCTTCATGTACAGGACCACTACCGCCTTCATATAAAGGTATATGGAGAGAACGGTCATGAGGATGGCGATGAGGGCGAGGGAGACTTCGCCTGCCTGAAGGACTACCTTGAAAATGACCACCTTGCCCACAAACCCGGCCGTCGGGGGGAGTCCCGCCAGGGAAAGCAGGCAAAGGGTGAGGACGGCCGAACGCCAGGGCTGGGTGTATCCCAGTCCCTCATAGGCTTCGAGGGTATCGCGGTCTTCCTCTCCTTCTGAAAGGGAAGCGATAATCCCGAAGGCTCCCAGATCCATGGCAGCATAGACCACCAGATAGAATGCCATGGCAAAGGGGCCGCCTTCCATCTTTACCGCCAGGAGTGTCATGATCAGAAAGCCCATCTGCGCCACCGACGAATAGGCCAAAAGGCGCTTTTAGAGTCTGTCCGTTAATAACTTGAACATTTAGGGCGAATAGAATAGTTCCATTCGCCATGAAAATCGGCCTTAAACAAATTGACGTTCTCAAGTTCGGTGTCAGTTACTTTGATCCCCTTTGGATAACTGTTGGAGTCAATCTCAGCCTGAATCTTAAGGCCTTGTCGAGTGGTTGTGTTGGCTATCAGATTCACAATTACCTCGTGACTCGTCAACGGCTTGCCACGCCAATTCATGCTGATATGACTGAACATTCGATGTTCAATTTTATTCCATTTGCTTGTGCCAGGAGGGAGATGGCACACGGAGATTTCAAGACCTTGGTCATCTGCAAACCGTTGAAGTTCAATTTTCCAAAGCCGAATTCGATATCCGTTACTACCGCCTCCATCCGCCGTTATGAGAAGTTGTTTTGCTTCCGGATAAGTTTGCTGGCCCATTCTTTTCCACCAACGACGGATACTCTCGACAGCAAAGGATGATGTGTCATGATCAATGCCAACGCTGACCCAGCCAACATTTGCTGTCTGATCATATACACCATATGGGTTAACCTTGCCCAAATTTTTGTCAGCAAAATCGTGTACTCGGACAGAATCCGGTTGTCCTTTTGGTTGCCATTCCCGGCCTGCGTTTTTAAAATCTCCAACAAGCTCCTTTTTCTTGGTGTCAACAGAAATAACCGGTTGGTTATTCTCCTGAAATACTTTTACCTGGTTGTAAATATAGCGAAACTGGGCATCGCGGTCCGGATGACGGGAACCTTCACGAACCTTGCGGTTCGCTTGGAGACTGTAACCCAAATCGGCCAACAGTTCCGATACCTTTTGCCGACCGATTTTGTGCCCCATAACCTGCAAAGCTCTCGACAGCTGCCTCGTGCTTTTGCATGTCCAGCGCAGTGGCGATTCGGGATCGCCTCGGGTGGTTGGTTCAACCATCCCTTCCAAGTCACGAAGGATGATCGGGTTGACCTTGGTAATAGGTTTTCGACCACCCCCTCTGGCCCGTGTTCGATTGGTAGCAGGCTTTGCAGCATTTGACGGTTCAATTTCTTTGAGGCCCTGATAAATAGTTGTTCTTGAAAGGCCTGTAGCCTTGGAAACAGCTGATATACCACCACGACCAAGAGATTTTGCCTCTGCGGCAGCCCACAGGCGACGGCCTTTTTCATCAAGAATTGGAAGGAGCGTATTAAACTTTTCATTCACTATCGGTTCGATTTTATTTTCCATAAATTACCGATAGCATAATGACGCTATTTGTTCAAGTTATTTATGGACAGATTCTAAGCGGGTTTGGCTGAGGGCCGTCACGGTGCCCGCCACCAGGGTCAGAAAGGCCGTGATCCAGAGGATGGTTTTGAAGGGCTCCCAGAGGGGGGGCTGAAGCTCGAGGCAGAGGCGGATCAAAAAGGCGAAGACCGCCACCTTGCTGCCCGTGGCCAGGAAAGCGGTGACCGGCGCCGGGGAACCCTGATACACATCCGGGGTCCACAGGTGAAAGGGGGCAAATGAGATTTTGAACCCGATTCCCACCAGAATGAGGGCGAGCGCCGCCATCATGAGGGAAGTATCGATGGAATCCGACGTTATATGGATCATAAGGGACAGTGATCCGGTTCCCGCATACCAGAGACCGATGCCGAAGACCAGGAAGGCCCCGGCCACGGCGCCCGTTATGAGATACTTGATGGCGGCTTCTCCCTTAAAGGGATCATCCCTGCGGATGGCGATGAGGATGTAGAGGGAGATGGACAACAGTTCCAGTCCCAGAAAGAAAATGAGCCAGTGGGCGGCTCTCGCCGTCAGATCCATGCCGAAAGCGGCGAAAAGGAGGACACCAAAGAAGGCATCGTTGTTAAAGCCCTTGGTTTTGGCGTAGCGGTAAGAGAAGAGGACGCATAGAAACGCAATGGAAGCGATAAGTACCATGAAAAGCCGGGTGTAACTGTTACTTGTGAGCATCCTGGAGAGGAACGGGTTGGAGAAGGGGACGAGGAAACATGCGATAATGGTTGCCCCCAGAAAGATGAGGGCCGGCACGAAAAGGTTTTGTCCGGTCCCGCGCCTTCCGAATGCGCCCACGGAGAAAATCAACAGGCCGCCAAAGGCCAGAATGATTTCGGGTAGAATGACCATCCAATTACTTTCCATAATGCGTTTCGGTCCGTTTCATGAAACAGTTTCCATCAGCAGTCTAATGGGGCCGTCAAAGAGATGCAGAACCGGTCTAGGGTAGAGGCCCAGAAAAAGGACACCAAGGGCCAGGGTCCCAAGGATGAGCGTTTCCCGGGCATTTACGTCGCGAAGCAATGACACGGCTCCCCGGAGTTCCCCGAAAAGGGCGTCCTGAACCATCCTGAGGACGTATATGACACCGAACAAAAGGCCCGCGAACCCGATGGCGGAAAAGACCGGGTGCGCCCGGTAAGTGCCGATGAGTATGAGAATTTCACCCACGAAATTATTGAGCCCCGGAAGTCCTAAAGACGCCATGGAAAAAAACAGGAAAAAGGCGCTGAAAACCGGCATTTGTTTCCACAGGCCGCCAAAGTCCTTGAATTCCCGGGAATCGATCCGTTCGTTGAGGATCCCCACCAGGATGAACAATGCGGAGGTGGAAACGCCGTGGTTGATCACCTGGAGTAGGGAACCGCTCAAGGTGATCGAATTAAAGGCCGCCAACCCCAGCACCACCAGTCCCATGTGGCCGATGCTGGAATACGCGATGAGCCTTTTAATGTCCGTTTGGGAGAGGGCGATCCACGAGGCGTAAAAAAGGGCCGCCAGCCCCAGCACCATCAGCAGGGGCATGGACGTTCGAAAAGCCAAAGGGAAAAGGGGTGCGGCAAAGCGAAAGACGCCGTACACCCCGGTCTTGAGGAGAAGCCCCGCCAGGATGACGCTCCCCGCAGTCGGTGCTTGGGTATGGGTATCCGGCAGCCAGGTGTGAAGGGGCACCATGGGGATCTTGATGGCAAAGGCCAGCATGAAGGCGGCGTAAAGCCATCCCTGGATGTCCAATGTGAGGGATGTCTCCATCAAAGGGGAGAGGGCAAAGGTATAGATCCCTGTCTGACGGCCGTGGACGGTATAGAGACCGATCAGGGCAATCAGCATGAAGAGACTGCCGGTCATGGTGAAGATGATGAATTTGATGGTGGTTCGTCTTCGCGCCTCATGACCCCAGATGCCCACCAGGAAGAACATGGGGATGATCTGGATTTCCCAGAAAAAATAGAACAAAAACAAATCCGTGGCCACGAAAACGCCCAGGATGCCCGTGAGGGTCAGAAGCAGAAAAAAGTAATAGCTGCGTGTTTTTTCCTTGATTTGATTCCATGAGATAAGGGTCGAGAGGACCCCCAAAAAGGTGGTGAGCAGGAGCAGCATGAGGCTCAGGCCGTCCAGCGAAAGTGTGTAACGGATCCCAAGGGCGGGGATCCAGGCGTAATCTTCCACCCTCAGCCATTGCCCTGACGGAGTTCCCGAGTTCGAAAACAGAAGGAGAACCACCAGTGCCAGATCCACAAGGGTCACCGCCAGGCTTGTGCGACGGCCCGATTCGGGCCTGTCGGGAAGGATTAGGATGAACAGGGCGCCCAGGAGCGGTAGAAAAACGATGGCGCTTAACATGGGGAACGTGTTCATGGGTCCGTTTCCTCTACCACAGGGTGACCCGGCCCACGAAAAGGGCGAGGAATCCCACCAGTCCCACCAGAAACGCCTTGAGATAGGTGGAAAGCCTCCCCGTGGTCCAGAGTCTCATCACGACGCTTGCGGCATTAAAGCTGACGCCGAAACTTTCGAGGTTTTGATCCAGCTGTTTTTCGTCAATCTTTTTCCAGAGAAGGGTCGCTGCCCATTGGTAGGGACGGACCACCAGAAGCCGGTATGCGGCATCCAGATAAAAGGCGGATGAAAGGACCGGGTGGGGATTCGGTTCTTTGACCGTTTTGGGACGGCCATATAAAAACCATGCCAGGATGATGCCCAAAAGGGAAAGGGATGCGCTTAAAATGGCCATGCCCAAAAACATGCCGGTGGTGGCGTTCATATCCACCACGGCGCCGGGTACCGATGCCAGGAAATGCCCCAGCCACCTTTTTCCCATGCCGAAAGGGAGGTTTAGGAGACCGTCCGCCAGTGCGAACAGGGCCAGTGGAATCAAAATAAGCGTCATAAATCTTGGGATTGGCTTAACTTCCGAAGACCGTCTGCCGTCAGGCCTGTTGGGAAAAGCGATGAAGAACATTCTGAAAGTGTAAAGGGCCGTCAAAAAGGCCGCACTCATCCCCAGTGCCCAGAAGAGCTTGTAGCTCGCACCGGGGTGAATAAAGGTGGATAGCAGAATCCGGTCTTTGCTGAAATATCCGCCCAGAGTGGGAAAGGCGCTCAGGCAAAGGGCGCCCACCAGCATGAGCCAGAAGACGCCGGGCAGGTATTTATGAAGGTTTCCCATTTTGAAGATGTCGTGTTCATCGGAAAGGGCCTGTATGACGCATCCGGCGCCCAGGAACAAAAGCGCCTTGAAAAAGGCATGGGAGAGGAGGTGAAACATACCGCCCACGATATCGCCCGCGCCCACGGCCAGGATCATGTAGCCCACCTGGCTCATGGTGGAGTATGCCAGCACCCGTTTGATGTCCCGCTGGGCCAGGGCCGCAAGGGACGCGTAAAAGGCGGTGACCGCGCCCACGCAGGCGATGACCAGCATCCCCTGGGGCGACTGCTGGATCACCGGAAAGAGGCGCATGAGCAGATAGACCCCGGCGGTGACCATGGTGGCGGCATGGATCAGGGCAGAGACGGGGGTAGGGCCCGCCATGGCATCTGGCAACCAGGTGGTGAGCGGCAACTGGGCCGACTTTCCCATGGCCGCAAAGAGAATCAGAAGTGTCAAAAGCGTCGCCGATCCGGCGCTCAAGGTGGCGGCCTGGGGATTGATATGGGTGATGGAAAAGGTTCCGAACCAGGTGAACAGAAGCGCCACGGCCACGCCGAAACCAATATCGCCCAGCCGGGTCATGATGAAGGCCTTTTTTCCGGCCGTGGCCTTCACCGGATCGCCGTACCAGAAACCGATGAGCGCATAAGAGCAAAACCCCACGCCCTCCCATCCCAGGTACACGAAAATAAGACTGTCCGCCAGGGCAATCACCAGCATGGAAAAGGTGAACAGGTTCAGGTAACAGAAATATCGGACGAAATCCGGATCGTCTCTCATGAAGGCGACCGAATAGAGATGGATGATGGAAGCCACAAAGGTGACCATGAGCGCCATGATGGCGGCCAGTGCGTCGAAATGAATGCTCATGGACACCGAAAGATCCCCGGCCCGGAACCACTCGAAGAGAACAAAATTGAAACTTTCGCCGCCGATCTTGATAATGGCGGTCGCCGCCATGGAAAGACTGCAAAGAAGTGCCGTGCAGGCAATGATTTCAACGACCCTTCTGGGCAGATGCCGGCCCAGGACCCCATTGATGGCGGCACCCCCGAGGGGAAACAAAATCAGGAGAAGAAGAAGCGTTTTCACTGATTTTCCCTATGTTTCGGGTAGCGGTTCATAAACCCTGGTTATCCTTTCATCAGATTGTACCTGTCGGCGTTGATTTCACCGCTGCGCCGGCGCACATAGAGGACCAGGGCAAGGCCCACGGCCACTTCCGATGCGGCCACCGCCATGATGAACAGGACAAAGGCCTGACCGGCGAGGCTCCCCCGTTTAAGAGAGGCCCCCACGAAGGCAACGCCCGCAGCGTTCAACATGATCTCAACACCGATGAGGATCATGATCAGATTTCGGCGCGCCAAGGCGCACCCTGCCCCCATGAGGAACAGCATTCCGGACAAAATAAGAACATGGCCGTATAGAACCATCACGATGCCTCCTGTTGGGAATCTGCTGTTTTTGTTGGTTTTTTATGTTCCTTCGCCAGATATAGGGCTCCCGCCAGCGCCACGAACAACAGAAAGGAGACCACCTCCACGGAGAACCAGAATTCGCGGAAAAGATATTTCCCGACTTCTCTGGGGGCGGCCATGGCCAGCTTCAACAACGCGCCATGATCCTGTCCCATCCACAATAGTGTGACCAGCAGAACCAGGGAGATACCCCCGAGAAGGATGGCCGGAAACCAGGGCCGTAAAGAAGTGCCGCTTTCCGGCTCTTCTTTTTCCAGTTTCAAGGTCATGATGATGAAGAGAAACATGACCATGACGGCACCGGCGTAAATGATCACCTCAAGGGCCGCCAGAAACGGAGCGCCCAAAAGATAGAACAAAAGGGCCGTGGCGAAAAAGGAGATGATCAGAAAGACCACCGCATGCACCAGTTTCCGCTGCGACACGGCCAGGCCCGTGGAGACCACCAGATTCAGGATGTCATCGTCACAGAATTCATAATGGGCGGTCAGCTGTATGGCCAGGGTAGGGCACGCTTCCTCGCACAGGCCGCAGTAGATACATCGGGCGAAATTAATGCGAAACCAGGTCGCCCAACGTCTTCCGTCCTCCCGTTCGGCCCCTCCCATGGAAATGCAGCTTACCGGACAGGCCGCCGCGCAGAGATAACAGGCCACGCACCTTTCCTCCCCTTCCGGATCCCGGGTGAGGATGATCCGGGCCCGGGTTCTCTCGAACAGGGGCCGTTTGTATTCCGGATATTCCTCGGTGACGTTTTTCTTGAACAGATGGATTAGGGTGGTTCCCAATCCCCTGGCGAGTCCGCTGAAAATACCGAGGGTTTCTTTGATATATCCGTTTACTTTTTCATCCATTTTCCAAATTCCGCAGGGGTTTCAAGCTCCTATCCACAAGACCACGGCTCCCGTCACCACGATGTTGATGAGCGCCGCCGGAATCAACACCTTCCATCCCAGGTGCATGAGTTGATCGTATCGCAAACGGGGCAGGGTAGCCCGCAACCAGACCAGCACGAAGACCATTGCCGTCACTTTTATGAAAAACCAGAGCACTGGGGGAAGAAGAGGGCCCCGCCATCCTCCCAGGAAGAAAACGGCGGCCAACGCCCCCAGCACTACCATGGTCACGTATTCTCCCAGAAAATAAAGACCGAAGCGCATGCCGCTGTATTCCGTATGGTAACCGGCCACCAGTTCGTTTTCCGCCTCGGGAAGATCAAAGGGAATGCGCTTCACTTCACCCAGGGCGCTCATGAAAAAAATGAGAAAGGCCACCGGCTGCACCAGAATAAAGGGGTATGCCGACTGTGCCTTGACGATGTCCACCAGACTGAAGGACTGGGCCAGCATGACAACGGGCACCAGCGACAACCCCAAAGGGAGTTCGTAACTGATCATCTGGGCCGCGCTCCTGATGCCTCCCAGCAGACTGAACTTGGAGTTGGAGGCCCAGCCTCCCAGAACCACGCCGTAGACGCTGATGGAGCTCATGGCCAGCACGAAAAGGAGCCCCACATTGAGATCGGTGATGACCATGGGGAAAGGCTTTCCGAAAAGGGTCCAGTTCTCTCCAAAGGGAACCACGGCAAAGATGAGAAAGGCCGTTAAAGCCACCACGGCGGGTGCATACCGAAAGATCCACCGGTCGGCGCCTTGTGGTGTGATATCTTCCTTGAGCAGCAGTTTGATGATATCCGCGATGGGCTGCAGCACTCCCGCAGGTCCCGCCCGGTTGGGGCCCGGCCGCAGTTGAAACCATCCCAGAAGCCGCCGTTCCCCGAAGGTGAGCCAACCCGCCACCAGCAGAAGCCCCACCAGCACAACAACAAGCTTAATGATCAAAAGGATTATGCCCAGCAGCCATTCCATCATTTGGGTGCCTCTATTTTACGGATGCTCTCATCGGGCAGCATGGCCGGCCATTGTTTCAACTTCCGCCATTCCAAACGGCGATGCCTGGGGAGAATGATCACGCCGCGAGCCATATTGGATGCGATCTCCAGTTCCACAACAACTTCCCCCCTGTCCAGTGAAAGCGCGATGCGGTCTTTGTGCGCCAGATTCAACCGGCCGGCATTCTCCGGATGCATCATCAGTTTGGGAGCCGGTTCCCCTTCGCTCGCTGGACGGGAATGGGCGGAGAGTTCCTCCGTGCCGAAGGTCCAATGGGTGAGCAACAGCTCCAAGCCTTCCGTTTGAGGCAACGTTTTACTTCTTTCCCGCGACCCCTCCCCATTCTCTTGATGGGAAAGGCCTTTTGCATTTGCATCGTTCTCCGTCAGCCAGTCTTCAAAACCATTCAACAGTGCCCCTTCTTTTTCACCCGATACGGCGTCGTACAGTTCCGCCAGGACCTCATGGGCGGCCTTTGCGTCTCCGCCCGGAACGTGGTCCAGAAAGGTCCTGGGAGGATGTTTCCCGTCGCTCACCTGACCGATGGGCGTTCCGCCCCGGTGAACGGGAGACGTTCTCTGAAGTCTTCCCGCCTGATTGATGAAGCTTGCGGACGACCGCTCAAAATGGGTGGTGGTGGGCGGAAGCACATGGGCGTGTTCCACAACGTTTGATGGGAGATAATCGAGAACCACCACAAACCCCACGTTCCTGAGCGCCCCTAGCAACCGTTCCCGGTCCGGATAGGACCAGAGGGGATCCTGCTCCACCAGGATCAGGGCTTCAATTTTTCCCGATTCCAGAATCTCCAGCACCGGTTCCGTTTCTTCCTTTGAAGAGAGGAGGCCCGCGCCATAGGCATTGGGCCCCGGCAGCACATAGAAAAGCCGTGCGCCGTCCGCATTTTCGCGAAGAAGTCGGGCCATATGGGCAGCCATTTCGGGCGTATGAGGCCGCACCATATCCGTGCCGCACACCACCACCGGTTTCATGCTTTCCCCGAGCCGTTGACCGAGATCTTTGATCAGGCCCTGAAAATTCGGATCGGGTGTGTAGGTATTTGAAAGTGATGCAAAGCGCCTCGCGGCTTCATCGGAAAGGTTCCCTGCGCTTCGTGGATCAAAGGCTCTTTGAACCAGCGCTTCCGCGCAAAGGTCCAAATGGTGCGGCGAAACCGCCAAATGGGCGAAGGGGAAGGGAAGGGAGACGGGTCTCGGGTCCACCACGGCGATTTCGGCACCCTTGCGGTGGGCCTGACGCATGGCGAGGGCCAGCATGGGGGCTTCATTGATGGGATCCACTCCCACGGCCAAAATGAAGTCCGCATCCTCGATCTCTCCCATGGAAATCGTCAATGTTTCATCCAGCCGGTCCACGGCCGCTTTGACTTTTTGTTGAACGCCCGGTTCCACGAAAAACCGAGGCGCTGGCCAGCCCAGATTGCGGCACATTTCTTTCAGGGACCATTGGGCTTCCAGGCTGCACCGTTCGGATCCCAGACAGAGTACCTTCCGGCCGTCGATGCCTTTCAGCCGCTGTGCCGCCGTTTCGATCCCCACTCTCCAGGATACCGGGTTTTTTTCCACCGCCGCTGTCCGGGGCCGATCCACATGGTTGGCAAAGTCAAATCCGAATCTTCCCCGATCGCAAATGAAGTGATTATTTACCGTCTCGTTGTATCGTGCTTCCACGCGCACCATCTCCCGGTACCGGGCGCTGGCGGTGACGGCGCATCCCAGGGAGCAATGAAGACACAGGGAAGGGCCCCGTTCAAAATTCCATCGCCTTCCCTTGAACCGGGCCGGTTTATCGGTGTAGACCCCCGTGGGACAGATGTCGATTAGGTTCCCTGAAAAGGGGCTTTCAAGGGGTCCGTCTTCAAAACGGCCGAAATACTCACGGTTTCCAATCTGCATGACTCCCAGATCCCGGTATCCGGCAAAGTCCCGGTAAAACCGCCGGCACCGGAAACAGTGGATGCAGCGGTTCATTTCGTGCTGCACAAAGGGTCCCAGGTCCTGATCCTCATAGGTGCGCTTTTTTTCCAAATACTGGCGCCTACCGTGGCCGCCCGACACGGTTTCGTCCTGGAGCAGGCATTGACCGCCTTCATCGCACACGGGACAGTCGTGGGGATGATTCAGCATGAGGCATTCGATGATGAACTTTCGAAAGGCCACCGCCTCCGGATCGGTAGTGGAGACCACCATGCCGTCTTTGGCCGCCACCATGCAGCTCATGTCAATTTTTTTGCGATGCCCTTCAACGAACTTCACGGCGCACAGACGGCAGGCTCCCACCGAACCCAGGGCTTCGTGGTAGCAGAACCTGGGGATCATGATTCCCAGTCTCTCCGCCGCCACAATAACCTTGGTTCCTTCGGGAACCTCGATTTCCTGTTCGTCAATGGTCAGACTGGGCATGAAGGATACCTTTCATGCCCGGTTTCAAGATCTTCGATTCCCGGCATGGGTGCCAAAGGCCACGGGTTGAGATCGCCATGTTCCAACGGACATCTTTTTTGGGTGATATGAGCCTTCACTTCACCCCCAAAATCCTCCAGGAGCCCCTGAACAGGGGAGGCCGCACCCAGCGCAAAGGCGCAGTAGGCATTTCGCATGTGCCGGCACATCTCCTGAAGACGCGGCGGAAAATCATCCTCTCCCTCTCCCCTTTCAATGGCGGCAAGGAGCGTTTCCATATAGGGAAGTCCCTCGCGGCAGGGGGTGCACTAGCCGCACGATTCCCTGGCAAAGAACTGAATCAGGTTCAGGGTGATGCCCACCAGACAACAGGTATGGTCGAATACCATGACGGCGCCCGTCCCCAGTCGATGTCCGGGGCCGATTTTTGCCATGGAGTCAAAGTCCATGGCTACGTGAAAAAAATCCTTGGTTAAATACCGGGTCGATGCGCCGCCGGGCAGGCAGGCCTTGAATTCATATCCGGGGAGCATCCCCCCGGCATGCTCTTCGATGATTTCACCCAATGGGGTGCCGAAAGGAAGCTCGAAGACACCGGGCGTCTGACCCGGCCGCAGACGCTATAGATCTTGTTTCCGGGAGCCTTGTCGTGTTTCCCCAGATCCCGGAACCATTCTGCGCCGTTTCGAACGATGTGGGGTACATAGGCCAGGGTCTCCGCGTTGTTGACGATGGTGGGCCTGCCCCACAAGCCTTCTTCGGTCAGATGCCCTTCGATGTTGGGGTGGGGTCTTTCCCCTTGAAGGGCGTGAATCAGTCCCTTGGCCTCACCGCATATATACCGTCCGGCGCTGCGATGCACCACGATCTCAAAGGAAAAGTCCGATCCCAGGATTTGTTGGCCCAGGAATCCTGCGGCCCGGGCCTCAGACAGGGCATTTTCAAATTTTAAAGCGATCTGCTGGTAAGAGGGCCGGATGAAAAAATATCCTTTTTCGGCGGAATTGGCGTACCCGGCGATGATCATCCCTTCGATCACCGTGTGGGGATGGACCGACAGGAGCAAGCGGTCCTTAAAGGTTCCCGGTTCCATTTCGTCCGTGTTGGCCACGATATACCGTGGATGGGGGGCGTCGTCCGGGAGCAGTTGCCATTTTTTTCCGGCGGGAAACCCCGCACCGCCCCGCCCCTGAAGGCCCGAATCCAGCACCGTTTTCTTGATATTCTCCGGCGCCACGTGATTGAGCAGTTCCCTGAGCCCCTCGTAACCGCCCGTTCGGCGGTATTTGTCAATGGAAATGGTTTCGTGCTCGAGTCTGTCTTTCAGGATGAGGGGTTGGGCTGCCGGCATCATTTAACCTCCTCGCATTCCGGATGACGAACCCGGATATCCTCGAGGATGCGGTCGATGTATTCAGGTGTAAGCGGTCCGTAGGGTTTGCCGTTGATGAGCATGACCGGCGCATGGTCGCAATAGCCCACGCAGCAAACCGGCAGAATGGTGAAGAGTCCGTCCGCCGTTGTTTCACCGGGTGTGATGGCCAGCTTCTTCACAAGGTAGTCCATGACCGTTTCTTCCCCGTACATCCAGCAAATGCTGCTGTCGCAGACGTGGATCACATAGGTCCCCACCGGCTCCCTGTAGAGAAAGTCGTAGAAGGTCGCCAGTTCTTCGATCTCCAGGGTTGTCATGCCGAGCATGTGGGCCGCTTCCGCCACCGCCTCGTCGCTCAAATAACCGTAACATTTCTGAAGGGCGAACATGACATTGATGGCCTGTTCCCGGGGCGCTTCACCTTCCAGAATCTGTTTTTGCAGTTCTTCCTTTTTATCTTCCGGCAACATCATAAAATCTCTATCTGTCCGTGTCCGGCATCACATAGTCCACGGAGCCGATGATGGGGATGAGGTCTGAAATGGATCCGCCCACGGCCATGAGCGGCATAGCCTGGATATGGGCGAAATCGGGCGTTCGGATCCGCATGCGATAGGCCGTTGTGCCTCCGTCGCTCACCACATAATATCCCTGTTCCCCCCTGGCGCTCTCGGTGGTGCGATAGCTTTCTCCTTTGGGGATTTTAGGTCCCCGGCTCACGTTGATGAAATGATGAATCAGGGTCTCGATATCCTTGAGCGTCTCATCCTTCCTGGGCGTCACATAGCGGTAGTCTTCGGTGATGTAGGGGCCGGACGGCATGTTATCCGCCGCCTGCTCGATGATTCTGAGGCTCTGACGCATCTCCTCCATTCGCACCCGGTAGCGGGCATAAGCGTCCCCCTCGCTGAAACAGGGGACCTCGAAATCGAATACTTCGTACCCCGAGTAGGGCATGTTCTTCCGAACGTCCCAGTTGAGCCCGCTCCCACGAAGGACGGGGCCGGTGATGCCCCGGGAAATGGCGTCCTCCCTTGAAAGGTGCCCCACGCCCACGGTGCGTCCGCGAAAAATAGGGTTTTTCGTGAGCAGGGATTCGTAGGCCCTGATGCGTTTCGGGAAGACGCGGATGAAGTCCCGCACCGGCGCCTCCCACCCTTCGGGGAGATCGGCCGCAAGGCCCCCAAGGCGGAACCAGGCGGGATGCAGCCTTGCACCGGTGATCCTTTCGATGATGTCCATAATTTTTTCGCGGTCCGTGACCGTATAGAATATGGGGCTCATGGCACCCACGTCGTGGGCCAGTTCCCCCAGCCACATCAAATGGTTGCTGATACGAAAGAACTCCGCCAGCATGATCCGTATGAACTGGGCCCGATCCGGCACCTTAATGCCGGCCAGGTTTTCAACGGAGAGGACGTAACTCATGTTGTTGGCCACGCCGCTCAAATAATCCACCCTGTCCGTATATGGAATGAACTGGAACCAGGACTGACGTTCGCCGATTTTCTCCACCCCCCCGGTGGTGATAGCCGATATCCATGTCCAGTCCCCGAATCTCCTCCCCTCTGCAGAGCAGGATAAAGCGCATGAGGCCGTGGGTGCTCACGTGATGTGGACCGATATTCAGCAGATATTCTTCATCGCCCTTCGGGGTGAAATACTCCGTGGCATTCAGCGGCTGCAAATTCCTGGCATCGGCGTGGGTGTAGGGCGACATTTCCGTGGCCCTCCCCTTGAAATCTTTCCGCAAGGGAAAACCCTCCCAGGCGGGCGGCATCAGCAAGCGGCGCAGGTTTGGATGCCCCTCGAACCGAATGCCGAAAAGATCGAACACCTCCCGCTCGTACCAGTTGGCGGAGGGCCAGATATCGGTGACGGTCCGGGCGGTGGGAGTTTCCCCCTTGAGCGGAACCTTGAGCCGGATTCGGCTCGCCGATTCATAGGAAAGAAGGTGGTATACCAGGGTGTAGTCCGGGTAGTTCGAACGGTCTTGCCGTGCCGATTCGTCGATGGCGGTGAGATCGTCCAGCCTCTGGAACCTTTGTGTTGCCTCACTTTTTAAAAAGCGCAAGACATCTGTTAAAGAGGATTCCTCTACCTGGAAAGTGGGCATGTCCGAAGGGTGGCGTATCTCTTTAATGTGCTCCCCGAACCGTTCCGTCAAAGAGCGGCTGAGGGATTTTTCCCCTTCGCTCAATTCAATGCGGTGAACCGGCGGGGTCCACATCCCTTCGGAACGGTTTTCCCGGAATCCGGGAGGCGTCACCGCCGTACCCCTTGGGGGCGTGCCGTAATAGCCCGGCCCCCGGGGCTCCCGGGATTTGGTTTTGCCGTCCACGCGGATGGGTTTTTGGGTGCCCTGGGTGCCGCCTGCCATATGAAAAACGGCGCGGGTCGGTCTTTCTCCTTTGACCTTTTTCTGAAGCAGGGTCAGCCCCTGAAGGACCGCTTCGGGGCGGGGCGGGCACCCCGGAATGTAGATGTCCACGGGGAGGATTTGGTCGATACCTTGCACCACACTGTACACGTCGTACATGCCGCCGCAATTGGAGCAGGACCCCATGGACATGACCCATTTGGGTTCGGGCATCTGCTCATACAGGCGCAACACCACGGGGGCGATTTTTTTGAAAATGGTGCCCGAGGTGATGAGAAGATCCGCCTGCCGGGGGGTGCCCCGGAGCACTTCCGCGCCGAAGCGGCTGATGTCGTAGCGGGAGGTGTAAGTCACCATCTGCTCGATGAAGCAGCAGGAAAGACCGAAGAACATGGGCCAGAAGCTGTACTGCCGGGCCCAGTTGATCACATCATCGGCCATGGAGATGACCATGTCTTCCACATTATCGGGCTTTGTCACCTTCCGATTTCTTCCATGGCGGTCTATTTGAACTTCCGATATCGCCGGATCAGGGCGTTGGTGGAACCGTCGTGTTTAAGCTCGGGTGCTTCACGGCTTTCCAACTCGGGAAGGATCCGTTGAGCCAGCGCTTTTCCCAGCTCCACGCCCCATTGGTCGAAGGAGTTGATGTTCCAGATGACCCCTTGGGTGAAGACGCTGTGCTCATAGAGGGCCACCAGCTTGCCCAAACTTTCCGGAGTGAGCCGTTCCAATAAAATTGTATTGGAAGGACGGTTCCCTTCGAAAGTCCGATGGGGGATGAGCCGTTCCGAAATACCCTCGGCCTTGGCTTCCTCCGGCGTTTTTCCGAATGCCAGGGCCTCGGTCTGGGCAAAGACATTGGCCATGAGCATGTCATGGTGCCGCCCCAAGGGATTGAGCGTCTTCATGAAGGCGATGAAATCGCAGGGGATCAGCCGCGTTCCCTGGTGGATCAGTTGATAAAAGGAGTGCTGGCCGTTGGTCCCCGGCTCCCCCCAGTAGATGGGTCCGGTTTCATACGGGGTTTTGTCGCCTTCCAGGGTGGTGTGTTTTCCGTTGCTCTCCATGGTGAGCTGTTGAAGATAAGCGGGAAATCGCTTGAGGTACTGTTCGTAGGGGAGGACCGCCACGGTCTGGGCACCGAAGAAATCATTGTACCAGATGGCCAAAAGCCCCATCAGTACCGGCAGGTTTTTTTCAAAGGGAGCAGTGCGGAAATGTTCGTCCATTTGGTGAAAGCCGCTCAGCATCTCCCTGAAGCGATCCGGTCCCACGGCCAGCATGGTGGAGAGGCCGATGGCCGAATCCATGGAATAGCGGCCCCCCACCCAGTCCCAGAATTCAAACATGTTGTCCGTATCGATGCCGAACTGCGTCACTCTTTCGCTGTTGGTGGATACGGCCACGAAATGTCTGGCAATGGCTTTATCATCGTCCGAGAATGCCGCCAATATCCAGTCGCGGGCCGTGTGGGCGTTGGTCATGGTTTCAAGGGTTGTGAAGGTTTTAGAAGAAATGATGAAGAGGGTTTCGGCCGCATCGAGATCCTGAACCGCCTCGGCGAAATCGGTGCCGTCCACATTGGAGACAAAGCGAAAAACCATGTCCCGCCTGCTATAATGCACGAGCGCCTCGTAGGCCATTACGGGCCCCAGATCGGAGCCGCCGATACCCACATTGATGACATTCCGAATGGGTCTTCCGGTGTGCCCCTTCCAGTCACCATCGCGAACCCGGTCACAGAAACGGGCCATCCGGTCCAGCACCTCATGAACGTGAGGCACCACGTTTTCGCCGTCCACCATGATCTCGGCGTCAACAGGTGCCCGAAGGGCCGTGTGAAGCACGGCCCGTTCTTCGGTGATGTTGATTTTTTCCCCCCGGAACATGGCATCAATCCGGTCCTTGAGACGGCATTCCCGCGCCAGGTTCAGAAGTAATTCCAGGGTTTGGTCGGTGATGCGGTTCTTGGCGAAATCCAGATAAATGCCCCCTGCCTCAGCGGTCATCCGCTCGCCGCGGCCGGGGTCATCCGCAAAAAGCGCGCGGAGATGAAGATTTCGAATTTTTTCATGGTGGTCTTTCAGGGCCTTCCATGCCGGTTGATGGGCCAAGGGAGTCGTATCCGTTGTCATATTCTAATTTCCTTCCGTCATAAAATCATCTTCCGATTTTCCAATGGAGTCCTCCCTTTTTCCAGACATAGAAAAGACTCAGCAGTAGCACCAAAATAAAAAACGTAATTTGCACCCACCCGGCCCATCCCAATTCCTTGAACGCCACGGCCCAGGCGAAAATGAAAACAGCCTCCAGGTCAAAAATGAGAAAGAAAAGGGCGACCCGATAGAAAGGAACCGGGTAACGGAAGCGGGCGTTGCCCGTGGGAAGGATGCCGCATTCGTAAGGTGTTGTCTTTTCGGAATTGGGCTTTTTTTCACCCAGCCAGGTGCAAAGAAACAGCATCACCGACACCAGCGCCAGAACCAGGGCCGTATAGAGCGCCAGGCTGAAAATGCCCGGTTCCCATGGCGAAAAGAGCGAAACGGCGGTTTGTGCGGTCATGGTGGCTCTCCCGGGGTTTTTGGATTTTTCCTTTCAAAGTTTCGAAACACCATAAGCCGGATTTCCTGAAATTTAAATGGGGTAATTCATGTATTTTGGTGGTTCTTTACTGGATATTTTTGCATGTCCTTGAAAGCGACGATGGCTGCGATCAGGGAAAGATGGGTCAGGGCCTGGGGAAAATTGCCGAGCATTTCCCCCGAGTCCGGATCGTATTCTTCGGAAAAGAGCTGAAGGTCGTTTCCGGTGGAAATGGCCCGTTTAAAAACCGTGTGCGCTTTTTCCAAACGACCCTGTCTTGCCAGACATTCAGCCAGCCAGAAAGATGCCGACAGAAAAACCCCTTCTTTTCCCGGTAATCCGTCGTCCGTGGGAGCGTTGGACAGTCCTTTGAGCACAATGGCTGAACGCCGTGCATGATCCCATGAGCCGGTGACGGTGTTTCATCTCCAACCTGAAATCAAAATTCTCAGGATTTGTTGATGGGGGTGGTGCTCTCCGCCTTTGCGCATGGTAAAGAAATCCAGAAGTCGCGCCTCCCCGTTCCTGTGGCGAAAGGTGATTTCAAGAATCAGCGTGTCCGCCAGGTAGGCACGGGAGATCTTGTAAGGGAAGATGGGCGATATTTGACAGTATCCGCGACCACGTCATCGATGCGGATGGGTTGGGTGAAGGCGATCTGAATCCCGGCTAAGAGCGTGGCGAGGGTCCACCGGACGGTATTGAGAGACACCATTGCGTACCCGGAATCCTGAAAACAAATACAGGATCAACCCCATTTACCAGAACCTGGGATTATCGTATTTTGAAAAGTATAAGTATCGTTTGTGATTGGGAGAAAACATGGGACTTTACAACCTTGCCCGTGTCCGCACCCTGGAAGACTTTTTTGACTGTGCCGACTTTTTGGGGCCATGGCAATCCCATCGACATCCTTGGGGATGCGACGGCCCAACGGTATGGGCAAGTGACGAACTGCTGTTTTGAAGCCGAAAGCGTAGATGGAATGCTTGTTATTGTAAACGCGCAAGCCATGACGGATCCCACCGAGGTGGCCGAGACGCTGAGCAAGGATCTCAAAGGGAAACCCTATCCTGTCTTTGCCGCCATGATGGGCGGATTGGACGTGGAAGCAGGGCGAACCATCCTCAACAAGACGGGAATTCCCACATACGACACCCCGGAGCGGGCCATCCGCTCTTTCGCGGTGTTATATGATTATGCCCGCAATCTCGAGTTGCTCCAGGAGATTCCTTCTAGGTCCGGGGATGTGGCGAAGCAGGGGTCGGAGGCAAGGGCGCTTATGGACAGCGCTTTGGCCGGGAAAAATGCATTCATGGAAGAGGCTGAATCAAAACGCCTGCTGGCCTGCTATGGAATTCCGGTAAATCGGACGGAGGTTGCCGAATCAATGGATGAGGCACTGAGACTGGCGGCCGACATGGGTTACCCTCTCGTCATGAAGATCCTCTCGCCCGACATCGTCCATAAGACCGAGGCACGGGGGATACGGACCGATCTCGGAAGTAAACAGGAGGTTCGGGATGCCTATGACAAAGTGATAAACGCGGCCCGCAACTACGATCCTGCTGCAGAAATTTGCGGTGTGACGCTTCAACCCATGGTGTAAAAGGCGGACCTGGAACTTCTGATCGGGGCCAATCGTGATGAACTGTTCGGTCCCGTGATCCTCTTCGGTATGGGCGGCGTTTTTGCGGAAGTCATCGGCGATCGAAATATCGGTTTGGTACCACTCAACCGGACGTTGGCGCGAAGACTCATCGAAGAGACCAAGGCCTACAAGATCCTGAAGGGATACAGGAATATGCCCGGGGCCGATATGGGCGTCATGGAGCGGCTGCTCATTTGTCTGTCACAGCTCCTCGTGGATTTTCCGGAGATTGCCGAACTTGATATGAATCCCGTCCTCGTAAAAGACGGCAAACCCGTTGCCGTGGACGTCAGAGTCCTGGTCCGAAAAACCCTGGTTCCCACGCCGCACCATCTGGTGATCAGTTCTTACCCTGAACAATACGAGTCGAAGGAGACCACAACCCATGGCCTCCGGATCTTTGTCCGCCCCATCAAGCCTGAAGATGCTCCCTTGTTGATCAGCGGAAGGGGCAGAATGATGGGGAAGTGCATGTGCGGTCGGCCCTTCTACTTTGAAGTAAATTCATTCTGAGCTTTGTCAAACGCTTCGGCCAGGGATGCGTATCCCGATGCAAAGCCGTCTTTTACATCATTCCAGGCTTTCTTGGAACTGTGCTTCAGGCCCCCGTACCATTCGCTGAGGTCGTTTCTTTTTTTCCTGAGAACCTTTCAAGGTCTTGCTGGCTTTCTCACGGGAAGCCTGGCTCATTTCGTTGCAGAGAAAGCTATTTGAATCGAGATTTGGCCGAAATTAACGCCTCTTCCATGGATTCAACGGCCAGCTGGACGCCCGATTTCAGGTCTTCCCACGCGCCTGCACCGGCCTTACGGAGGGCCTCAATCTTCTGTTTGGTTTCACTCCGTTTTTCCTGTAGCACTGCAATCCGTTTGTTGTATTCGATTCGTGAATCGGCCTCGGCCAGATCGGCCTTCGCTTTCATCTTATCGATTTGGGCATTCCACTCGTCCAGTTTGGCGTGCAGTTTTTGGACATATGCATCTTTGGTAGACATAATCTGATCTCCTCTCATTTCGTAATGAAACATTAAAGATTAAATTCGGTAGTTGACAAAAAAGATTCTAACGGGTTCGAATCGGTTAGGCTATGGGGTCTTTCGTGTATTCGGCAGACCTCGAAAAACCAGAAAACCGTTCTAATGACCATTCTTGGCTAGGCGTGTAAGCGTAATTCTCCGCCATTATACCTTCAGAACCCCATTGACGACGCGCTGTGTAAGAAGCATCATAGTGAAAAAGGGATTTTGCATAGCGATGAGGAAACCCTCGAATGAACATTTTGTCGATACCTCGACGGTATGGAAAGGAGTTGATCAGTTATGATATTGGGCTTTAATGCAGATGAAGTTTTTCGCACGGCGATCGAAATCGAGAAAAACGGTGTCATTTTTTACAAAAACGGACGAAACGCCCTGGCGGAAGATGACGTTAAGGAGATTTTTTCCCAGCTGGAAAAAGATGAGGAAGCGCATCTCGATAAGTTGCGGAAAATGCGGGCGGAACTGCCGTCATCAGCCAAACAACCGACCGATTATGACCCGACGGACGACATTAAGCGGAAGACTGATGAAGAGACCAATCAGTATATTCAAGATACCGCGGATATGAATGTTTTTCGAAATGTGGAGAATGTTGAAAAATATACGACTGAAATCAAAACCGTGGAAGATGCGTTGCGCCTGGCTATTCAATTCGAAAAGGATGCGATTACTTTTTTTCTGATCATGCGGGACCTGACGGAAGATGATAAGGGGAAACAATTTGTAGGTGGCATTCTTTCCGAGGAGAAGGAACACCTCAAAATCCTTTCAAGACGGCTCAGAAAAGAGGTAGGATGCGAAAAGATGAGCACATTCCAGATGCCGGTTTGTGCAAATCAGACGGCCATGGGACCGGAACAGGCGAGAGCGGCAAATCTCGACGAACCGTGTGATGACAGCAGGGGCGCCGTTTAGATGGGATAAGCAGATCCAACCATACTGGAAATCAAGGTGGGGGGGTAGGGATCTTTATCGCTTTATACGAGCGCAGATGGGGCTTTGCGATTTCCTCCTTTTCTTCCTTCATTCGAACCGCATCGTCCGAAGTCACCATCTCAAGCCTCCAATGGGTAGTTAATGATGCTATACTGTTCAAGATAATGTTTTTGGGGTAGATCTCGTTGGAAAACCCATATTTTTAAGGGCGTTCGGCATTGCCAACCCAAAATCTTTTTCTTAAAGTGTATAGGCACGAGGTAGTTTTTAAATCACTTTTCTTAAATGCTTTATTGAAAGCGAAATTTCTCAAATGAGCACCTCGGCGGTTTTCATCCGCGGCATTCATTGAGTGATGCGATGGATTTTGTCCAGCCGACAAAGAACAAACAAAACATTTTTTTGCCAGAATGCTTATTCTATTCTTCATCAAATTTAAGAGGTTATGCTAAATTCTACCGCTTCAGGATTTTTTTGCAAGTATATCTTTGTGTCCCTAATGGTCATGTATTGCCATTGAGGAAACATTCGGATTCTCAAAACCAACTTGAATGACGTCAAGAAATACCGAGTTATCTGATCTTTCGGCAAATAGAAGGCCATTGTTTCAGGAAGTCCGAATTCAGAGCCCGCATAATGCAAAAGAAATTTCCGCGATATTTCAGATACTGGGGAAAGGCCGACCAACATGAAGGGGGGGTGTATCACCTGCTGCCCTATCATTGCCTGGATGTTGCGGCGGTCGGCTGGCACCTTCTGTCTCCGGAGAAAGCTCTATGTGGAAGATTATCCGAAATGCTTGGGGTCGAATCCGATTGGTTTCGTGACTTCTTTGTTTTCTGTTTAGCGCTTCACGATTTGGGAAAATTCGCCAGAGCTTTCCAGGGACTTAAGCCCGGTCTATCACCGTTATTGGTAACGGCAAACTCGAGTATGCGTTATGCGGAGCGACATGATACCCTTGGTTTTTTGCTGTGGAAGGGTCGACTTGATTCCCAGGTTGAATCGTCTCTTTCAGAAAATCGCCGGTGGATCAAAAGCATAAGCCCATGGCTTGAAATTGTCACCGGTCACCATGGTGTGCCCCCTAAAAAATCGGGGGTGTGGATCCCTTATTTCTTTGAGAGAGAAGATGAGGAAGCAGCCCTTCATTTTGCATTGGACGTTTACAGTCTCTTCCTTTCGGAATTTAACGGGTCGGAACTTCTCGAAAAACAAATGAAAAGGAAACTGAAACCCATTTCCTGGCAACTAGCGGGTGTGACGGTCCTTGCGGACTGGCTGGGATCCAACCAGGACTTTTTCAGGTTTCAAATGGAACCTGAGGAACTGAGTCTCTATTGGCATAACCGTGCGCTGCCTTCCGCACAAGAGGCAATTCAATGTCTTCCTTCAGCACCGAGGGCGAGCCGGTTTAAAGGGTTGACCACTCTTTTCCCTTTCATCAAACAACCCACGCCGCTACAGAACTACGCTGTTGATGTACCCATAACGGATACACCACAAATCTTTATTCTCGAAGATGTTACGGGAGCAGGCAAGACCGAGGCGGCCTTGGTCTTGATACATCGCCTTCTGAATGCCGGTGTGGCGGAGGGTCTTTATTTGGCATTACCGACCATGGCTACGGCAAATGCCATGTATCAAAGGATGGAAAAGGTGTACCGGCTGTTATATGAGCAAACGCATATGCCTTCTTTGGTATTGGCCCATGGCGCAAGGCATTTGTCCGAAGCCTTTCGGAAATCCGTTATGGTGCCTGAGAGTCCGTCTTCCGAGATGAACTACAAGGTGGATGAAAACGAAACGGAATTGGCCGCCACAGCTTATTGTAATGCCTGGCTTGCGGATAGCCGGAAAAAGAGTTTACTGGCTGATGTTGGCGTTGGAACTCTTGATCAGGCCTTACTGGCGGTGCTCCCCGCCCGCCATCAATCCCTGAGGCTCCTCGGCCTCAATCGCAAGGTATTGTTGGTGGATGAAGTGCACGCTTATGACAGTTACATGCAGAAACTGCTGGATGCTCTGCTGGAAATTCATGCAAGGCAGGGTGGTTCCGTTATCATGCTCTCAGCCACCCTGCCGCAAACCATGCGTGAAAAATTGATCGCCGCTTTCCATCACGGCCTCGATCGAAGCGCTCCGAAGATCTCCTGCAATGCGTATCCGCTGGCAACTCATTCATCTGTCCGCAACACATCTGAAGCACACATCAATACCCGGGAAGACGTAAAACGGACCATCAGAATAAGGCACATCACCGCGGAAGACGCGGTCATGGCGCAGATCCGGAAAGCAGTTGAAGAGGGGCAATGCGTCTGCTGGATTCGAAACACCGTCAAAGCGGCTCTTGAAACCTATCGATCTCTGGAAGAGGCTGGGTGGCTGGACAGCCGACAATTGCACCTGTTTCATGGGCGGTTTGCCATGGTGGACAGACAACGGATCGAGCTGAATGCGGTGGAACGGTTTGGGGAGGAATCCGATGAGAATTGCCGGAGCGGGCACGTGCTGATTGCCACCCAGGTGGTAGAGCAGTCTTTGGATCTCGACTTTGATGTGCTCATCACGGACCTTGCTCCCATTGATCTTCTGATTCAGCGCGCAGGGCGTGAAAAACGGCATATTCGCGACCGAAAGGGGAACAGGTTGAGAGAACCTGGCGCCAGGGATGAGAGGGGAACCCCGGTGCTCTATCTGTTTGCCCCCGAGTTTCATGAAAATCCCAAGGAGGACTGGCTCAAAACCCATCAGAAAGGAACCCAGGCGGTTTATCCGCATGTCGGCCAACTGTGGCTGACATTAAAATGTCTGATGAACGATTTTGAAGGCGAATTTTCCATGCCCAATGACGCCAGGGCCTTGATCGAAGGCGTCTATTCAGAAGCTGCCCTGGAGCGCATTCCGGCTGCGCTGAAAAAGGCGTCATTAAAGGCGGCAGGAGAGGACCAGTCGAAAAAGAGCATGGCGGATTTGAATGTCCTCAAGTTGAGCAAGGGATATACACGTTCCAGTGGTGATTGGGATGAGGAAATTAGAATTCCCACACGATTAAGCGAGGAAGAAAGCGTTTCCGTGGCCCTTGCTCGAATGGAAGACGGCCGCCTGATCCCTTACGCCGAAACAGACCACCATCAATGGCCCATGAGCGTCGTCAAGGTTCCAGAAAGACAGTGGAAAAAAGTCAGGCAGGAAATTCCGGATTCGATGCGGCCTTTGATCGAGGAACTGAAAACCGAAGAAAAAGCCATTTACTGGATGGATATTTTTCCACTTACTGAGGATACAGCTCCTTACTACAGCAGGGACTATGGGTGGCACTCAGAAGGAGGAGGATAAACATGAATTTGATAAATGATCCCTGGATTCCGGTTATTCGCGAACTCGGCAAAGACAGGATCGCACCCTGGCAGATCGTGGAGAGGGACAACCCGGTTATGGAAATCGACGCTCCGCGCCCTGATTTTCAGGGTGCTCTCTATCAGTTTCTCATCGGGTTGCTGCAAACCTGTTTTGCACCGGAGGATGAGGATGAATGGGAGATTTATTGGGAGGAATGGCCTGAACCGGAGAGGCTAAAGCAGGCTTTTGTCAATCCAGTTAGCGCATTTGAGCTTTACAACTCGGAAGGTGTGGCTTTCATGCAGGACTATGATCTGCCGGACGGTAAAGGTAAGGAAATAGCAGCATTGCTTATTGAGGCCCCCGGAGAGAAGACCATCGTCGACAACCTGGACCATTTTGTGAAACGAAATCAGATCGCGGGTTTTTGTCCGGCTTGCACGGCCATGGCTCTTTTCACTCTTCAGATAAACTCCCCTTCGGGAGGAGCCGGCCAAAGGGTAGGTTTGCGTGGAGGAGGCCCGTTGACGACCTTGATTGTCCCTCAAGGGAATGGAAGTCAACTATGGGAGAAGCTCTGGCTCAATGTTCTTTCAGTGGAAGAACTGCCGGGAATGGACTCTGTAGACTCAGCCATCATGCCGTGGCTTAGCCCGACACGTCTGTCGGACGATAACGGCAGGATCACGACACCCAGTGATGTGCATACCCTGCAGATGTATTGGGGAATGCCCCGAAGAATCAGACTCGAAAGCAGTGAGGGTAGCGATAAGTGCGATCTCTGTGGCAGGGAAACGGATTCGGTGTACAGGCACTACCGGACAAAAAAACACGGAATCAATTATGATGGCCCCTTTGTCCATCCTCTGACACCTTATCGTTTCGATGACAAAAAGAAAAATCCTCCCCTGTCCCTGAAAGGTCAGAAGAGTGGATTGGGGTACCGCCACTGGCTGAGTTTGGCCTTTCAGGATTTGGACCGGGGCGAAAAAGCGGCCAAGATTGTACAATTCTTCAATGAGGAACGTGGTCAATCTCTGTTTGGCTCCTCTTCGGCAGCCTTGTGGTGCTTTGGATATGATATGGACAATATGAAGGCGCGCTGCTGGTATGAGGCGCATTTTCCAGTATTCTCACTTGATAAGAACCAAAAAGAGAACCTTGTCGCCTGGGCTGGAGAGTTAATAGCGGTTGCAAGAGAAGCGGTTAAGATTTTGCGTAATCAGATAAAGGCGGCTCGATTTAGACGTCCTGGAGATGCAAAGGGCGATATGACCTTTGTTGATCAGCAATTCTGGGAAGAGACGGAGCAGGACTTTTACCGGCTTCTGGATGCCATGGCGAAACTTCCGGGTGACACCAGGTTGCCGCCTGCGGAATTATTCTTGACATGGCTCCAAGCGCTTCAAAGACACGTCTTTTCAATTTTTGAGGAGTCAACTCTGGAATCGGCACCGGAAGGCCTTGATCTCAAAAGAATTGTTCTGGCCAAACAGGAACTCAAAAAAAGATTTTATGGCAATAAGCGGGTCAAGGATCTCAAAGCGAAATCAACCATCAGGGAGGGAGTGTAATGAGTGAGTCTCGTTTTCTTAAATATGCAGAGACCAGTGCTATTAAGAATTGGCACCACTGGCTTGAAGATCACCGGGGCGATCGCGCGCGTTTGCGCCGGGCCGAAAGGCCTGAAGATGCTTTATTGACCGATGCCTTTTTTACCTTCTTAAAGCGAATGCCCGAAGCTTGGCAGGGCGATATCCCATTGTATGTGAGCGCTGCGGTGGCAGGACTTCTATCACACGTCAAAGAGGACCGGCAGGTTCCCGGTCGAATATACGGAACCAATGCTGAAAATGGGGTCCCAACTTCGGCTTCATTCGCGGAACAAATGGCCACGCCCGTGAGAGGGGACAACCCCCCTGTCAGTGAATTGAGGTTTCAGCAATTGCAGAAAAGCAAAACCACCGACGAATTCTACCGGCGAATGATTAAGGTGATACGACTACTGAACGGACAAGTCAATATCGCTTCTATGACCAACGACATCATCCACTGGCACCGGGAATTTGACCATCAAATCGACCGTAAACCCGCAAACCGTCTGGCAGTACGCTGGGCCACCGACTATTTCACCGGACTGCAAACCAAAACCAAAATCAAAGGAGAATCATTATGAGTCGATTTATTCAGCTGCACCTTCTGACTGCTTATCCGCCCGCAAACTTGAATCGTGATGATATGGGCAGCCCAAAAACCGCAAAAATGGGAGGTTACGACCGGCTTCGAGTGTCATCTCAATGTCTCAAAAGGACATGGCGGACCTCTGATATATTTGAACAGGCGCTGGCAAATCATATGGGAACGCGAACAAAGGAAATGGGCCGTAAAATTTATGGTTCTCTCAGGGATAAAGGTATAGAGCACAAGAATGCCATAGAATGGGCGAAACCAATTGCCGGTGTTTTTGGAAAGCTTAAGGAGTTTAGCAAAAAAGAAAAAGATGCCTTGAAGAAACTGAGTGATGCGGATCGCGAAAAGAAAGAGTTGCTGGAGCTGGAAATTGAGCAGCTTGCTTTTTTCGATGTTGACGAACAAAGAAATATGGAATCCCTCTTAACCGAAATCGCTGCTCGTAAAGATGGCCCGAAAGATGATGAACTCGATTTTTTGCGGAAAAAAGTGCAGGCAGTGGATATCGCTCTTTTTGGGCGTATGCTTGCATCAAAACCCGCCTACAACGTGGAAGCCGCCTGTCAGGTCGCCCATGCCATCAGCGTTCATCCGATCGTCATTGAAGACGATTACTTCACGGCAGTGGATGACCTGAACGATGGTCAGGACGATATGGGGGCCGGTCATATCGGCGAAACCCGTTTTGCCGCGGGCTTGTTCTATTCCTATGCCTGCATTAATCGGGAACTGTTGATTGAAAATCTGGATGGAGATGACGGTCTGGCATAAAAAGCAATCCGCGCCCTGACCGAAGCGGCGGTCAAAATTGCGCCTCAGGGGAAGCAGAACAGTTTTGCATCCCGTGCGTATGCGTCCTATGTGCTGGCCGAAAAGGGTGACCAGCAACCGCGTTCTTTATCAGTGGCATACCTGAAACCGATCAATCACCGTGACAACGATGACTTTATTGTTGATGCCATTGTTGCGCTGACCCGACAGAAAGAAGGTTTTGATGAAGTTTACGGTAAGTGTGCTGAGGATCGTTACGAGTTGAATGTTCCGAATGTAAATGGATCACTGGATAAGCTGCTGGAATTTGTCGGTAGTTAGGGGGGGCAATATGCAATACCTGTTATTTCGACTCTACGGCCCCATGGCCAGTTGGGGTGAAATTGCGGTGGGAGAGTCCCGGCACACTGCACGCTATCCTGGAAAGTCGGCCATCATCGGGCTTTTATCTGCGGCGTTGGGGATTAAACGCAATAATGAAGAGGAACAGCTGCTCATGCAGGAAGGATACGCGATCGCCGTCCAGGTCTTTTCACATGGAACGTTGCTGCGGGATTATCACACGGCGCAGGCACCCAGATCAGTCCGCAATACCAGCTATAGAAGTCGGCGGGAGGAGCTGGTGAGCGGGAAAGCGTATCTTGGTACAATCCTTTCCAGCCGCGAATACCGAACAGATGCCCTTGCGCTGGTGTCGGTCCGGGAGTTGCCCGATGCGCCCCATACATTGCAGACCATCAAATCTCACCTGAAAAAGCCGAAGTTTCATCTTTATTTGGGCCGAAAGTCCTGTCCCCTGGCGGCTCCGTTGTATCCACAAATCATCGAAGCGGGTGATTACCACGAGGCGTTTAAGGCGTATGAACATAAACCGATGATGCCGACAGGCATGGCATCTGACGGTGCTGTATCTCATCGCGACAGATACTGGCTTCAGGTACCTGATGAACGGTATTACTATTGGCAGGGAGAACCTTCGGATTTTTCCGTTACACTGGATCTGATCCGGGTTCAAACGCGTACTCGGCATGATCAACCCTTGTCCAGAGACCGCTGGCAGTTTTCCCCACGGCAGGAACACTACTTTTACGATGCTGGAGGTGAGGTATGTATTTCTCCCGAATCCGAGTAAAACCCGATATCATCAGGGAAACACAATTGGCCGTGCTTCTTTCTGAAAGTTCCTATAACTCACACCGACTGCTTTGGGATCTGTTCACGGAGCAAAGCAGGCGGTGTTTCGTTTATCGTGAGGAAATCGCACGTGAGCAGCTTGGAACCAATAGGGGAGTACGCGGAGAACCTATTTACTACATGGTTTCCTCTGTGAGACCCTCAACTGACAAGCCATTGTTTTACGTCGAAACAAAAGAATACCGGCCCGGTTTGAAGGAGGGCGATCAACTTGGGTTCAACCTGCGCGCCAATCCGGTGATCACCCAGAAGGTAGAGAGGGACAATCCCAAAAAATATCTGGAAGCACGACGTCATCGAAAGGTTAAGAACCAAGAAAAACTCACCAAAAAGAGGGTCCGCCACGATGTTGTCATGAATTGCCAGAAAGAATTTTTGACAACCCTGTGCCATGAATTTAACCTCCAGTCGCATTTGCCCGCCCACCCCCAAAAAAGGGAACTCAAAAAGGTGCTGCTTACTTTTGGGAATTCGTTACTGGATGATCGGCTTACGGCAATATTGAAGGATAGTTATGTATATGGAGAAAGGCTGGATCAATCTCCGATACTACGAGATAAACTGGAATGGGCCATCAAAGCCATGACGGATGAAGCCCTACAGGAATGGATGATCAAACAGGGTGAAAGGCATGGATTCAAGGTTGCAAGAGATGATAACCAACAATTGAAGCTTCAGAATTCCGGCTATCTGTGGCATTCAATTAAGGCCGGAAAAGGTAAAAACTCAGGATTCAGTTCAGTGGACTTCACGGGGAATTTGATCATTACAAATGTAGAAACCTTCAGAAAAGCCTTGTTTGAGGGCATCGGTCCGGCGAAGTCCTTCGGCTGTGGGCTGATGCTGGTTCGCCGCCTTTGAATGAAGCCTGTTATGCTTGCAGGGAGCCGTAAATGAGACAAGAATCTTCAGAAATTTTGACGGAAGAATTTTATCAGCAAATCCGAAAAGTCTTGATGCGGGCGCGGTCACGGGCGTTGACGGCTGTCAATTCGGAAATGGTCATCTGTTACTGGGAGATCGGGCGGTTGATTATTGAAAAGGAGCAGCAGGGGGCGGTTCGCGCAGAATATGGCAAACGCCTGATCAGGGGCCTATCGCAGCGGCTTTCCACTGAATTTGGCAAAGGATTCAAACCTCGTAACTTATGGTTCATGAGGACATTTTTCCTGACCTACCCAAAAGTGAACGCACTGCGTTCACAATTGAGTTGGACCCACTATCGCCTGCTCATGCGGGTCGAAAAATCCGAGGCGCGAGGTTTTTATGAAACGGAAGCCGTGAATTCAAGATGGTCAACGCGCGAGCTGGAGCGTCAAATCAACTCTCTGCTTTTTGAAAGGTTGGCGCTTTCCCGAGACCGTGAAGGCGTTCGGGCACTGGCCAAGAAAGGGCATGAAGTTCAACAGCCGGAAGATCTGGTAAAGGATCCCTATGTCCTTGAATTCGCGGGTATCAGCCAGGATAAACATTTCCTTGAAAGAGATTTGGAAACGGCCCTTATTGACAAGCTTCAGGAATTTCTTCTGGAACTGGGCAAGGGTTTTGCGTTCATGGCCAGGCAACAGCGGATAACATTGGATGGAAGGCATTTCTATATTGATCTGGTTTTCTATAATCGTCTGACCAGGAGCTTTGTCCTGATCGACCTCAAAATCGGAGATTTGACACATCAGGATTTGGGTCAGATGCAGATGTACGTGAACTACTACCATCGGGAGCTTACGGCGGAAGACGAAAATCCGCCCATCGGCATTGTTCTTTGTTCCGATAAAAGCGAAGCAGTGGTTCGTTTTACCCTTCCGGAAGACAATAAGCAGATTTTCGCTTCCCGTTATCAGCTCTATTTGCCGACGGAAACGGAACTGAAAGCTCAAATCATTCGGGAACGAAAGAACCTTGAGATGGAAAGAAGTCTGACCGAAGGAGGGTAATCAAGAATGGCACAAACCATACTGCCACCCCTTAAACCCATTCCCATGAAAGATCGTGTCTCCATGATTTTTGTGTACTACGGCCGAATCGACGTAAAGGACGGCGCTTTTGTGGTGGTGGATGAAGTTAACGGGGAGCGAAAGCATATTCCGGTGGGGTCGGTTGCGTGCATTATGCTGGAGCCGGGAACGCGCGTGAGCCATGCGGCGGTAAAACTGGCGGCGGCTGTCGGAACCCTGCTGATCTGGGTAGGTGAAGCGGGAGTGAGACTCTATTCATCCGGGCAGCCGGGGGGCGCCAGATCGGATAAGCTGCTTTACCAGGCCAAACTGGCTTTGGATGAAACTCTTCGTCTGAAGGTCGTTCGAAAGATGTTCGAGATGCGTTTTGGTGAGAAGCCCCCGGAGCGGCGCAGTGTCGATCAGTTGCGGGGTATTGAAGGGGCCAGGGTTAGAAAGCTGTATGAAATGCTGGCGAAAAAATACAAAGTGAAATGGAAAGGCAGGCGATATGATCCGACGAACTGGGACTCCGGAGACTTGGTCAATCGATGCCTCAGCGCCGCCACGTCTTGCCTCTATGGTATTACGGAGGCCGGGGTTTTGGCCGCAGGTTATGCACCGGCCGTGGGATTCGTCCATTCCGGAAAGCCCCTATCTTTTGTTTATGATATTGCGGATATCTTCAAGTTCGATAGTGTCGTGCCACTCGCGTTTCGAATCGCTTCAAAGAACCCATCCCAACCCGATAGGGAAGTGCGCATAGCCTGCCGCGATGTTTTTAGAGAACAGCGCATTTTGAAGAAGATCATACCGGCCATCGAAGAGGTTCTTTCGGCGGGAGGGATAGAACCTCCGCCGCCACCCAAAGATGCGCAGCCACCGGCGATTCCGGAACCGGAAAAGTTGGGCGACGTTGGGCACAGGAGTAAGTGATATGAGCATGCTTGTCGTGGTTACTGAAAACGTGCCGCCGAGACTCCGAGGCAGGTTGGCTGTCTGGTTGCTGGAGATCCGGGCCGGGGTGTATGTGGGCAACGTGTCCAAACGAATCCGGGAAATGGTTTGGGAACAGGTAACGGCCCTTGCCGAAACAGGGAATGTCGCCATGGTGTGGGCTACCAATACGGAATCGGGTTTTGATTTTCAGACTTTCGGAGAAAACCGGCGTGTACCCATTGAATATGATGGTCTGCGTTTGGTTTCATTTATGCCACCAAATGACACAGGAAAAGCGGGAACAAATGGCTTCCGAGGTTCTAAAAAACTTCGGTAGAAATTGGGCGGCGGAAATTTCAATTTAAATTCAAAATGATAGAAGAGTGTTCCCCACACACGTGGGGATGAACCGCAACGGCGTTGATCTGCTGTGTTACCACCATTGTGTTCCCCACACACGTGGGGATGAACCGCCCTTGTCAACAAATACGCCGATTTATTCTTGGTGTTCCCCACACACGTGGGGATGAACCGGAATTGCGTCTCATCTCCCGAGGCGATTGGCAGTGTTCCCCACACACGTGGGGATGAACCGCTTCCCGGTCTTCTTCATCAGTTCATCCAGTTGTGTTCCCCACACACGTGGGGATGAACCGTCGGCGTAACGCTCCTGGTGCCAGATCAACGGGTGTTCCCCACACACGTGGGGATGAACCGATAAAAATATCCGTTACCGGATCTGAATCCGCGTGTTCCCCACACACGTGGGGATGAACCGGCGGTGATCGTTGAGAGCGTTCCAGGGGAAGAGTGTTCCCCACACACGTGGGGATGAACCGTACAGTGTAATGACAACGTTAAGGTGTCGCTGCGTGTTCCCCACACACGTGGGGATGAACCGCAACGATCCCTCGCACACGGTAAAAAGACAATGGTGTGAATCCTGTATGTTGGGCGGACAAAAGGAGTAGTGTCTCGTACCCCCGTTTGGATACCTGAAATACGTGATCGACCCCATTTTCTTCGGTGGGATTCTTTGGCTATTCTGAATGTTCACGCCCATCGTGAATTCCCCCGATGCGACGGACCCCCGGAGGACTCGCAAAACGCTTCATGGCGGCCGTAATCGGAGGAAAGGATCTCGATGATGTCCGGAAAAGGATATTATCTGTCCCTGTGTCTACAGGGAGGCCGACGTGGCGGAGTATGGGAGTTGTTACTGTAACTTGTATGTTTCAGCAGCATGGAATGAAGACCGAATTCCACATGTGTACGTCCCCGAGAGGCGACCTGCCGAGAAAATATTGTAATGTGTTTATGTATTTCGGTACGGCGTAAGGTTTGACCGAGGCCGGAGGAGGAACTGAAGTGGATGATCATGGGTGGGAGGATCCGCGCGAAAGCGCTACGGCTCCGGGGGAGATAATCGACATGGATTCCCCTGGCGCGACGGATGAATATGTTGAACCGGACGAATATGATGAGAAGGCGCAGAAAGAAGCGGAAAAGCGGCTGCGAGAAGTTCTTGAAAAAATTCCCCGTGACATCTCCCTGATTCTTTTCACGAGTCCCGAAAAAAACGGGCCCTTTAACGCTGCTACGCGGGAGGTCATTCGTCTCGTTCGGCAGATGACCTCCAAAATAAGCCTGTTGGAGTACGATTTAAGCCATGAGATGGCGCGCAAATGGGAGGCCGGGGCGTCTCCCACGCTCCTGTTCAATCCCGAAAAATACCGTATCCGATGGTTGGGTGCGCCCGTGGGCGAGGAAACAAAGACTTTTGTCGAGGCGCTGATGATGCTGGGATACGGGCAGGTGGATATGGGGGAGCAGGCGGCAAAAATTATCGAAAAGATCGATTCGCCCCGTCACATCAAGGTATTTGTGAGCCCTTCATGTCCCTATTGTCCCCAGCAGGTGGTAAATGCGCTCAAGGCCGCCATCATTAAGCCGGAAATGGTTTCTCTTGAAATCATCGATATTCAGGCAAACCCCCGGCTGGCGGAGGAATATTCGGCACAAAGCGTACCGCAGACCTTTGCCAACGAAGTATTGGTGGCCCAAGGGGCGCAACCCGAAGAGTTGTTCATGAGTTCCGTCCTTAGCCTGGAGCGGCAATATATCTTTATTCCCGATGACGATGCCCCTCTGATCGAGACGGATCTGGTGATTGTGGGCGGTGGACCGGCGGGTCTTACGGCGGGCATATACGCTCAAAGGAGCGGTCTTGAATCCGCCGTTGTGGAAAAGGATGCGCTGGGAGGGCAGATCGCCACAACGCCCATCGTTGAAAACTATCCGGGCATCGCCCAGGCGGGCGGCAAGGTGCTGGTGGAACTCATGGTAAGCCATGCCCTGGAATATACACGGATCTTTCAAGGAGAGGAAGTGATGGAAATTCAGCCAGGGGACCCCATTGTGGTGACGACCAGCAGAAGACGGTTTCAAACCCGGGCGGTCCTTCTGGCTACCGGTGCAAAACACCGTCATTTGGGCGTCATGGGAGAACAACGCTTCTCAGGCCGAGGGGTCAGTTACTGCAGTACCTGCGACGGCCCGCTGTTTACAGGCAGGAAGGTGATTATGGTCGGGGGAGGGGATAGTGCGGTTACCGAGGCCCTTAATCTCAAAAACATCGGCGTGGACGTGACGCTGGTTCATCGGAGGGATGCGCTTCGGGCCCAGGAACATCTGGTGGAAAAGCTCCAACAGGAAGACATTCCGGTTCTGTACAACACGGAGATTGAAGAAATCACGGGAAAGAAAGGTGTCACCCGGGTTTCGCTGGTGGATCTTAAAACCCGCAAGAAGCACCGGAAAAAAGTGGATGGCGTCTTTATTGCCGTGGGGTATGAACCCAGTGTGGAACTGGCGCGAAAAATCGGCGTGGAAATCACCAAGGAGGGGTATATCAAGCATGACGCCGGACATCGGACCAATATTCCGGGAATCTATTCGGCGGGGGATGTGGAAGGCGGGTACAAGCAGATTGTGACGGCGGCGGGTCAAGGCGCCGAAGCGGCCCTTGCCATCTTTGAGGATCTGATCAATCCCTATTGGAAACAATGACAAGTGCCCATCCAATCATTCATTTCTATTGCAGGCACCTAATAAAGAGGAGGTAAAGATTATGACGGACTATGTGATTGTCGGAAACGGGGCCGCAGGCACCCATGCAGCGGAAGCCATTCGAAAAGAGGATGGGGGCGGTCGGATCACCCTGGTGACGGACGAGGATCTGCCCTTTTATTATCGTATACGGCTTAACGAATTGATTTCCGGTGATGTCGCGGAAGCGGATCTGTTGGCCAAAAAGGAAGCGTGGTACCGGGACCAAAACATTGATCTTCGAACATCCACCCGTGTTGATGGTGGAGATGCGAAAAAGAAAACGCTGGTTACCGCTGATGGGCAGGAACTGGGCTACGACCGACTCCTTTTGGCCACCGGCAGTCATTCATTTGTACCACCCATCAAGGGATCCGAAAAGAAAGGTGTTTTCGCCCTCCGGTCCGTGCAAGACGCACGTGATATCGCTTCGTGGGCGAAAAAGGCTGAGACGGTGGTGCTCATCGGCGGGGGACTTCTGGGGCTGGAAACGGGAAACGGGCTCCGCAAAGCGGGCAAACAGGTGACGGTGGTGGAATTCTTTCCACGGCTGCTGCCCAGGCAGTTGGATGTGGATGGCGCCGGAAGACTGCAACAGATTATGGAAGAGATGGGTTTTTCTTTTCGGTTGGGGGCCAAAACAGAAGAAATCCGTGGCGAAGATGCGGTGACGGCGGTTTTGCTGGAAGGCGGTGAAAAGTTGTCCGCGGATATGGTGGTGATCTCTGCAGGCGTCCGTCCCAATATGGAACTGGCCGAACCCCTCGGCTTGAACCATGACAAGGGTATTCAGGTGAACGAACGTCTCGAAACCAACCAGCCCCATATCTATGCGGCGGGGGATGCGGCCGAATTCCGGGGGATGCCCTACGGCATCTGGCCGGCTGCCATGGAACAGGGAAAAATCGCAGGAACCAACATGGCGGGCGGCGATCTGACCTATGGCGGCACCACCATGGCCAACACGCTAAAAGTTGTAGGCGTGGACCTGGCATCGGCCGGGAATATTGACGTTGAAAATGAGCTGGATTCCCGAACCCTGAGCGACGAGGAAATCTATAAAAAAATTGTGTTGGAGAATGGCCGTATCGTCGGCTGTATCATGTTGGGTGATACCAAAGGATTTAATCAGGTGACCAAAGCCATGTCCGAAAAAACAGACGTGTCTGCGGTGAAAGATGAAATTCTTAGAGAGGGTTTTGATTTCAAAAGTCTGTAGGGAGTATTACCTGGAAACGAATTGATGTTTGTGACCCGCGGTACACGCTTCTTGAAGCGATTTTGTTTGCCGACAGCGATCGCGCGGAAGGGTCGGGCAGCCGAAGCGTTTCGGCACGCGACGGGGCTCCTGACCCGTCCGGAGCGTTTTTGAGGGTTCATCCTACTTTTTAACCGTCTCCTTAAACCGAAGGCCCTTTCCGGTTGGCCCATATGAAAGTGCCTTGGCAGTTCCGTAGAGAGGATTTTGGGAATCAGTTCCTCCGGCGGCATCAAGCCGACGATGCGGTGGCGCAGATGCTGTTCATGATCCAGAAGATTGGGGATGCGAATGACGTCCGCGGGGCTGCGGGCCTTCTTGGCGTGTTCGCTTAAAAAAACCTCCACGGATTCGGGAGACCGATCGAGAACAACGGTGATATAGTCGTCCCGAGCTTTCCAGGGATACTTCAAACAGTCGCCCGCCTCCGATTCATAGACGGCACCCAGTTCATCCCGCAAAAAATCGAGCGATTCCCGAAGGGGCCTCCGCCATGCCTGGTGCCAGTCGGGGTGTTCGCCGGTGGCGCAACCGCAATCGTTCCACCATCGCTCAATACCGTGGGCGCAGCTCCAGGAGGTATTTTCCAGAATTTCCACCTCCTGCTTTGGCGGGTGCTTTTCCAGGAACTCACCGTAATTGGTGAGCTTGGCCAGCCCTTCCTTTTCGATGTAATGGAGGGCATAGGCGAGCGCCATATCTCCGTAAAGACTGTGGTGACCGTAGCTTTCACCGTCCGTGGCGATGTGAACCAGTTGCGGTGTGTGCCGGTCCACAAAACCGCCGGCGAGGCGTTTGGCAAAATCGGTACCGTTTTTGAGCAAATTCTCAAAGCCCACGGCCCGCGATAAGGGGCCGTCGTAGAAGAAAATAGCGATGCTGCCGCCGCCCGGAAGTTTTGAACATAGGATTCCTTTCGATCCGGGCCTGATCATCATAAGAAAGAAAATTGCCAGGCGGTTTCATCCCCGGCCGTGCAAGCGTTGCGGCTTGGTGAAAACGGGAGAAAAGCGGGCAGGCTTAGGAGGAATGGAGGGATTTCAAGGGTCATATACTTCATTGACCCCATCTATTCGAGTGAAAGAACCGTCTATCCTGGTGCGCGTAATTTCCATCCGGATATTGAGATGAATCACGAAGGAAATGAAAAGATGCGTAAAATCATTGTCATGTTGGGATAGGGGTCATGTTTGCACTGGCAGGATGCCCGGTTGTTTCGCCGCCGGGCCATGACCCGGCCGGACCGGGCAACAGTGAAAATGCACCGGGGCATAACAAATTGAATCTTCCCCCGGGTCAGGCGAAAAAAGCGTATTAATGGCGGAGGTGGACATTTTGAATAAGTCGGCGAGCCTTGGATTGACCTATCAAGTAATTTTTCTGAAAGGTGGTTTGCGGATTTTCGGGTGTTATCGAGGCCTCCACCCCCGTCATAAGCGGGTACCGGGACTTCCTCTTTTCCTGATCCATAGTTCCTTTTGCTGACCTCACGGTCCCAGCCGATGGGAAAGGCCAGCGCGTAGGCGATGGCCAGGCGATAGATATGGGATCCCAGTTGCGTCAAATTTAAGTCCATGACTGCCGAAAACGTTAATGAACGAATCCCAGAATTCCATAAACGATGAGATAAATCCCGATGATGTAGTTGAGGACTCTCGGAAATATCAGGATCAGAATTCCGGCAATAAGCGCCAAAAGCGGTTGAAGACTAACGCCTACGAACATTTTTGTCCTCCTGTGAGATTTTCGGATTATTTCTTGCCGGCGGCCTTTCACGATCTTTCAAAGTGGACCGGACCGCAAGCAGTCTTGTTGCTGATGTGGTTGGTGGCGAAATGGTCAATGGGCATTACCGAAATATAGATCTTCAAATTGTTTGACAAGCGATCGCAGTTTCTCGGTATTCGTAAGATCCGTGGTCTGTTTGCATTTCATTGCGTACACCAGCATCTGGTGAAGGAGTGACAATTCCTTGGCGTAGTTCTTTCTGTCCGTTTTAATGCGCTGCGTCATAAAGTACTGGCTAACGATCTCCTGGAGCTGATCGGCGTGATCCTCCTTGTTCACGATCCATCGAACGAGCTGGTTGTAATTGATGGGTGTTTCCTTCTGAAGCGCTACGATCTGATTCATGGATTTCTCAATAGTCGTGATGTGCTCGGAAATCATGTGGATTCGCATATGGTCATCGTAGATACCACAGGGAATTTCGCAGTGGGCTGCGGCCGTACCTGCTGAAAAAAGTACTAAAAGGATGCCCCAGAAAATCTTTTGTCTTATTTTTTTCATGCTTTTTTCCTCCTTATATTCTTAAAAAATGAACCATTTCAATGGAACTGATTTTAAAGGAAATCCCAAGGCGTGTCAAATGGGGTCTGGAAAGTATATCGCGGTTCCGGATGATGTATGTTTCCGAAAAGCCGTGCAATGCGTTTTTTTAAGGATTTATTTTGATACGTTCCGCTTTCTTTTCGGTACCATCCAATCATTTTGCGGACCCATGGGGCTGCGCTCTGCATCCACGATATGCTGGCGGATCATCCGCGGCTGTTGACCACAAAATGGACGTATGTGCGTTTTCACGGCTTATCGAAAAACACCCGGCACCACGGAGCCGCACTTTGGGCAGCGGGAATTGCTGACGCTGCTTTTGGGAGCGAAGAAGCTATCCCGTTCAATCAAAGGATGGCTGCAGGCGGGACACAGGGTGTCCTTCTCCTCCCCGGGCATATTTCCCACATAAACGAATTGCAAACCGGCTTCCTTGCCCAGACGATAGGCCTTCCGAAGGGTTTCGGGCGGTGTCGGAATGGTGTCCCCGTACTGGTAGCTTTGATGAAACCGGCTGATATGCCAGGGAATTTCGGGAGATACCCCTGCAATGAACCGTGCGATGTGCTGCAGTTCCCCATCGCTGTCATTCTGTCCGGGAATGACCAGGGTGGTCACTTCAACCCAGATGTCAAGCGCCTTCATGCCCGTGATGCTGTCGAGAACAGGCTGGAGCCTCCCGTGGCAGGCGGATTTGTAAAACTCCCTATCAAAGCTCTTGAGATCCACATTACAGGCATCGAGAAAGGGAGAAATCGTTTCAAATGTCTGGCGGGTCATAAATCCGTTGGTCACGAAGACGTTCGCAATGCCCGTATTTTTGGTGAGCTTTGCCGTATCATAAGCATATTCAAAAAATGGGGTTGAACATGTATTCTCCGGAGCATGCGTATGTATAAGGATCTACGTCGGCGTTCAACAAAATCTTCAATACACCTCACTGCGTGCGCCTATCTTCATGAGCCCGATGCGACATAACGGTTTAAAAAGGGCCATGTCGAAAAATTCGTGCCGCTCATGGACGATTACGGTTGGAGCCGCAATGGTTTAGATGGAGAGGGCTTTATCCCATCCGGGAGGCGGTTTCCCGTGAGGACTCATGCATCCGAATACATCGGCCTTGGATTGCACTTCTTGTTTGAGTGAATATCTTTGTATATGAACCCTGCACCCCTTTTTGACCATGACCCGGGTCGCTTGGTAAAGGTGAATCGCGGCGAAACGTCACCGGGCGTTTTGCAAAATTAATGCGCTTTTTTGGCATTTCCGGAAAATGTGCGACTGAATAAAGAAAAACTGTAGGAGAAAGAGATCGCCATGGACCAGATTTTAGTCGGAAAGATTCGAAAATCAGGCTTGCTGTTCGGGCTATTGGGCATCGTGCTGTGTGTATTTTCGGCATCCGCTGCACAAGAAGATGTCTCTGTTGATGAAACACAAATGGATGTGCTGGCGCACGGACCCATTCACGAAGCATTCGCGGAAACCATCGAATTTGATCCCGAACCGGGGATCGTTGTCCCCAAGGCACCGCCGGCGCCCATTAAAGAGATGCCGCCGAAAGAGAAGCCCGAAGGCGATGCGGAGTGGATTCCGGGCTACTGGGGTTGGGACGGCGATCGAAATGATTTTATTTGGATCAGCGGAACCTGGCGGGTTGTCCCACCGGGCCGGCAATGGATTCCGGGCTATTGGGCGCCTTCCGAAGGCGGCTATCAATGGATTTCGGGCTATTGGGCACCCGAGTACAATAATGCAACGACGTATCTGCCCGAACCCCCCGAATCCGTTGAGGTGGGGCCCAATGTCCACGCGCCGTCTCCCGATTACACCTGGATACCCGGCTGCTGGATATGGTACAATAATGCCTATGCGTGGCGCCCCGGATATTGGACGGTGATGCGGCCCGACTGGGTGTGGGTGCCTTCTCATTACGTGTGGAGCCCAAGGGGCTACGTTTTTGTGGGCGGGTACTGGGATCTTGCCGTCGGTTTTCGGGGCGTGCTGTTTGCACCGGTGGCATTCGGCGTAAGCTTTGTATGGAGACCCGGGTTTTATTTTACGCCGACATTTATGATTAATATCGGTGTGTTTTCCAACTGTCTTTTCGTGCGTCCCGGATATCATCACTACTACTTCGGAGATTATTATGCGCCCCGGTATTATCGGGAAGGAATCTTTCCATGGTTTTCACCCCATGCAAGGCGCTACGGGTACGATCCCATATATGCGCATCAGCGGTGGAAGCATCGGAACAATCCCCATTGGGAACGGAATCTGCAAAAAACATATCAGTTGCGCCGAGAGGATAGAGCGGCAAGGCCGCCCAGAACTTTTCAACAACAGGTGAAAATCGGACGGCAAGGAAAAATGTTAAAAACCACGGGCCGTTCCGTTAAAGAGCCGTTTTTCCCTTTGACGAAAATGAGAAAAGACTTGCCAAAATTTGAAACGGTTAGCAGAAATGAGCACCTGCAGATTGAGCAAAGGGGCAGCCGGCTTCGTAATCTCAGCAATCAGCGACTCAAACTGGAATCCGAGAGGGTTGCGGGGACGTCGGCGGGAACTTCCCCAAGAATGAGGGTGAACAGGGTAAAGCTTCCGGAATCTCCCATCGCCGCAAAATCTGTCCATCGATCATTTGAAAATAAGAGCGCTCAGAGTCGCAACAGGTATTCGCTCCCGAATACCAAAACGCCAACACCGGATCGCGGGCCCGTCAGGGCGCCCGGAATTTCAAAACGGATCGACACCAATAGAAGCTCCGTGCCGAAATCTCCCGGTCTGCAAAACGTGCCCGGCCGTTCTTCAAAACCGACCGGCCAGGTTTTAAACAGGAGGACGCCACCTGCCCGCTACAACGCTCCTCAAACGGATCGAACCGTCCAGCCGCTGGAAAGAAAATCATTCGGAAGAAATGTGCCGACGAAATTTCGTAGCCCGGAAAGGGCGACGGTTTCACCGCCGACATCGGGAACTCGGAGCGCTCCGCGATCAAATAGGGGATTAGAGGTTCCGCAAAGAGGATCATCAGGACCATCTGGTTCTCCGGGTCGCCCGGAAGCACCCCGGGGGGGAACGCCTGGTTGGGGCGGCGGCCACCAACCGCAATTTCGCGGGAGGTAGGCGGCGACATTTCTGGCAAGGGATGTGACGGCTTTAACACAAGAGGACGGGAAATTTTCAGTGCAGACGGAGACCGGTTTAAACCTTCAGGCCAAAGCGATCATTCTTGCCATGGGCATGTCCCGGAACTAATCGGGTATCCAGGGAGAAGAAGACCGGGTGGGCCGGGGCATCAGCTATTGCGTGGATTGCGATGCCGGATTCTATAGAAGGAGATTGAGGCCATCCTCGCGGCAGCCTATGTGGAGAAACGCTGAAAACCGGTGCTCAAGGAATCGCGCGGAAGGGGTCAGGCAGCCGAAGCGTTTCGAAAAGCAAAGGGGGCTCCTGACCCATTCGGAGCGTTCTTGAGGATCAATCCTATTTTTTAACCATCTCCTTTCCGCAACATTTAAGGGGGGCGTCGCAGGCGCCTTCCTGATCCGTGGCACAACTGCAACTTTTGGAAACATTCATTTCAAGACCGCAACTTTCACATACCACCGTATCTCCCTGTTTCAAATCCGCACAATCAGCCATTTTTTCATTCTCCTTTCAATTTTTGATTTTAGGGGCACATCTTTTCTTCTACCAGCGGCTCCCCGGGCAGGCCCATGTCTGGTCACCGAACTCTTTTCGGCACTTGAGCAAGTACTGGTCGTGTTTCTTTTTCAACTGGTTTTCAAGACCGGTCAGTTCGTTGGAAATTTCCTGGATTTTCTTTTCGTTGATTTGCGGTTGATACCACAACGTCTCCAGCGCCATTTGTTTGGTCACCACTTGTTGCCTCAGTTCCAGGGTGTCTTTGAGATAGGCGCCCCAAACCTTTTCGAATTGGTTACGCTGCTCCGGCGTCATGTTTCTCCAACCGCCCATCATGCCGTTATCAAAACGCCAGCCGTAATGGTACATCCTTTCATGTTCTCTTCTTCGTGATCGGGCTGTCTCAGCCCGTTTTGAGTTTTGAAGCAATGAGTGCCACCCGTCGACCCTGGGCCGTGGCGATTTCCAGATCCTCCGGGGCGGGCTGCAGTTGGTTTTGGGAACCCGCCAGCGTGGAAGCCCCGTAGGGGGCGCCGCCGCGTCCTTCCGTATGCAGCATGCCGGGGGTGGAGTAGGGGACCCCCACGATGAGCATGCCCAGGTGAAGCAGGGGGGCCATGAAGGTGAGCGCCGTGGTCTCCTGTCCACCGTGTGCGGTGGACGTAGAGACAAAGACGCCTGCCGGTTTACCTTCCAAGGCGCCTTCAAGCCAGAGCTGGACCGTGGAGTCGATGAACCGCTTCATTTGCGCGGCCATGTTTCCATAGCGTGTGGGGGTTCCGAACAGCACTCCGTCCGCCGTCCGCAATTCATCCAGGGAGCATACCGGAATTTTTTCCTGATCCTCCCATACCGGACGGGCGTGCTCGCTCTCGCGAATGTGCGCCATGTTTTCCGGGAATTCCTCAACCCGCCTGAGCAGCACCTCCGCACCGGCAACGGACTGAACTCCTTTTTCCACTGCCCGGGCCATTTGAAGGACATGGCCGTACATGGAGTAGTAGACAATTACAATTTTCATGAGCTGACCTCCTGTCAAAATGAATTTCTTAATATTGTTTAAAAATGGTACGGGGGTGCAATGGGGTTGTTTGTGTATTTGGCGCAGAATAAAACAGTACCCCCCAGCCTACATCACGGGTTTTTCAAAAATAGGGTATCAACCCCATTTTCGCCACGGTTTTTAGTAAGGTAAGGTGATAATGATTTATGCTCGATCCCGTCGAGCAGCGATAACTCCAAAACTTTTTTTCGATACTAAGGGAGGAGTCATGCAAAAAGGCGTCATGAGAGTTCTGCTCTATCTTTTTTTCGTAACCTTACCGGTGTGGTTTACGACCTGGTTCGGTGCAAAGGCCGAAGGAATCCTCCATGATGTGGCGATCAATTTTGCCCTTGTGGGGTTCATGATGCTGACCTTCCAGTTCTTGCTGGCGGCCCGGGTCAAATGGATCGAACGAACCTTCGGGCTGGACATGCTGATCCGGTACCATAAATATGTGGCGGTTGCGGCGGCCGGGTTTTTGATTCTGCATCCCATTCTTCTGGCCCTTTCCCACGGGAGCCTGACCCTCTTGATTGGTTCGAACCTCCCCTGGTACATATGGGTAGGCAAGGCTGCTCTGATATTGGTCATCGCCAATGTGTTGATCAGCATCTATCAGAGCCGGATGGGGCTGAAGTTCGAGAAATGGCGTATGATCCATGATCTGCTGGCTCCCACCATCCTGGTACTCATCTTTGTGCACCCCTGGTTTGCGGGGGACGATCTGGAGCACTTTCCCATACAGGCCCTATGGATCATCATGTCGCTTATGGCCGGGTGGATGTTCATCTACCATCGATTCCTTCGACCGAAACAGTTGGCCGGGCATCCTTACCGTGTTACGGAAGTGCAACAGGAAGCCGGAAATGTCTGGACCGTCAAACTGGCACCCTCTGCCGGGCAGCACATCGCCGATTACCTGCCCGGTCAGTTTCATTTTCTGACCTTTTATCGAGAGCCGGGGCTTCCGGTGGAGGAACACCACTGGACCATTTCTTCGAGCCCGGCACAAAAGGATTACATCAGCAGCACCATCAAGGCGGTGGGTGATTTCACAAAGACCATTCCGGAAACCCGGCCTGGGGATACCGCAACGGTCCATGGTTCCTTCGGGCGGTTTTCCCATGTGCTCCATCCCCATGAACGGAATCTGGTATTCCTGGCGGGCGGCATCGGGATAACCCCGCTCATGAGCATGCTCAGGCATATGCGGGATACCGATGATGGCCGCTCCGTGTTGCTTCTCTACGGGAACCGGACGGAAAAAGACATCGTTTTTCGGGACGAACTGGAAGCGATTGAGACGGGAAAACGACCGGATTTGACGGTGGTTCATGTCCTGAGCGGCGCCGGAAAGGACTGGGCCGGTGAAACCGGGCACGTGGACCGGGAGCGGATTGAAAAATATTGCGGGATAGACCTGAGCAAAAGGATTTTCTATGTCTGCGGCCCACAAAAGATGGCGGAAGCGCTTATCAAAAGCCTGCTTGAAATGGGCGTTTTAAAAAGCCGGATCCGGCAGGAAATATTTTCATTTCTGAATTGATGGAGGGACCATGAGAAAATCAATCCTGCATCGAACGACCATTGCGGTAGTGGCGGTTTTGTTGCTTGTCCCCGTGCTCCTGGGCGTGTTGAAAAATACCGTCATTCCGCACCCGAAAGCCCATGAAACCCATGAAGAACACGAAGCCCATGAACACGGCGGAGAGGATGAATCCTGAGATGTTTGGGAAAGGTCAATATATTCCCCGGAATCCATATTGATACACGACACCGGATTTGTGATCGAGGACAAAACAATGAACATCGGGATTGCCGCCGACCACGGCGGATATGCGCTTAAACAACGACTTACAGAAGTGCTCCGAGACGCGGGAATCGCGCTGGTGGATTTCGGCGCGACCGAATTGAATCCCCTTGACGACTACCCACGATTTGTAATTCCCCTCGCGCGGGCGGTTGCGGCACGGGAAGTGGACCGGGGAATCGCCATTTGCGGGAGCGGCGTGGGGGCGTGCATTGCGGCCAACAAAGTCGCCGGTGTGCGGGCATGCCTGATCATGGACGGCTTTTCCGCCCATCAGGGAGTGGAAGATGACGACATGAATATCATCTGTCTTGGGGGGAACGTCGTGGGATTTTTCCTGGCAAGGGAACTGGTAACCACTTTTTTAAGCGCCGAATTCAAGGGAGATGAGCGATTCCGGCGGCGGTTGCACGAAATCGATGCTTTGGAAAAAGGAGAATGAAACCCAAGTCTTCCTCGTGAGGAGAAAGAATCATGAAAGACCAAAAGTGCGACATTGGATTGTTCGGTCTGGGCGTCATGGGGCGTAACTTTGTGCTGAATATGGCGGATCGCGGGTTTTCCGTGGGTGTGTATAATCGCACTGATCAAAAGACTCGGGAATTTATGGAACAGGATGTGAAGGATCGGGAGATTCAGGCCGCATATACGGTGAACGATTTCCTGTCACTTCTACGGCCTCCCAAGAGTGTTTTGATTTCCGTGCCCGCGGGAGATCCTGTGGATGCGGTGATTGATGAGATTACATTGGGCCTTGACCCGGGAGACCTGATCGTGGACATGGGCAACTCCCATTTCAGTGACACGGATCGGCGATACCAAACGCTCACCCAAAAAAGATGGCATTTCCTGGGTATGGGGATTTCCGGAGGGGAATACGGGGCCCGTCACGGTCCGAGCCTCATGCCCGGCGGTTCCAGGGAGGGCTATGAACGGATTCGTGCCGTGATGGAAGCATCCGCCGCCCAGGTGGACAAAACTCCGTGCGTTGCCTACCTGGGAGAGGGGTCCGCGGGCCATTACGTCAAGATGGTCCATAACGGTATCGAATACGGGATCATGCAACTGATTGCCGAAACCTATGACCTCATGAAACGCGGCATGGGTTTTAATGTGGAGCAACTGCACACGGTTTATGATGCATGGAATCAAGGCGAACTCAACGGTTATCTGATGGAAATTACATCAGAGATCTTTCTCAAAAATGATGAAAAGACGAAAAATCCCCTGGTGGATATGATCCTGGACCACTCCCGGCAGAAAGGGACCGGCAAATGGACTTCCATTGAGGCCATGGAGCAGCAGGTTCCCGCACCCACCATTCACGCGGGCGTGGGGGCCAGGGATCTGTCCGTTTACATGGAAGAGCGCAAAATGGCTTCGGAAACGCTGCAAGGCCCGGATGGGAAGGATTCACATTTGGACAAGGGCTTTGTTGAGCAGCTGAAAAATGCGCTTTACATAGGGATGGCCGGGTGTTACGCCCAGGGCATGGCGCTTCTGAAACAGGCCGGCAAGAACTATGGGGATGCGCCCGATCTTGAAACGGTGGCCACCATCTGGCGGGGTGGGTGCATCATCCGGGCGGAAATGCTCGAAGATATTCGGAGTGCTTATGGACGTCAGCCGGACCTTCCAAACCTCCTTCTGGACCCCCGGTTCAGTGAAGCCCTGGCAGCGCGACAGGAGGATCTCAGGCATGTGGTTTGTACTGCGGCCCGTCTGGGCGTACCGGCCCCGGCGCTGATGACGTCCCTGGCCTACTACGATGGATATCGCTCCCCGCGCCTGCCGGCCAATCTCATCATGGCACAAAGAGATTATTTCGGCGCCCACCGATATGAGCGACTGGATGAATCAGGAACTTTTCATGCCCAATGGGCGGAAAGTGAGGTGGCAGGATGAAAAGCGGTTTGTATCCCGATCCCACCATTTTTGTTATTTTTGGGGCTGGCGGAGATCTGACTTGGCGCAAACTGGTACCGGCCCTTTACAATCTTTTTAAGGATCTGGGCAAAAAACTCTCGGCCCTCGGCAACGAATGGGATACACGTCCCAATCAGATTTTTTACCTTGCGCTGCCGCCTTCTCTGGTGGGCGACGTCATCAAGGGGTTGGCTGCCGCGGGCCTCAACGGCGACTGGTGCCGAATTGTGGTGGAAAAGCCCTTCGGCAGCGATCTCGAAAGTGCCAGGGCCTTAAATCGCAGGCTCGGAGAGGTTTTTAAGGAAAGCCAGATTTTTCGCATCGATCATTATCTGGGCAAGAAGACCGTACAGAACATTCTGGCCTTTCGTTTGGCGCTGGCAGGATGTGCCGTTTTACATGCGCACGGGAAAAAGGCTGCCCGCAAAGATTTCCGAAGTTTCCATCCAGTTCCGGACCCTCATTGCCCAGGACGGATACAATTGGGTGTCGCCCACCTACCTGCAGTGCCAGGATGACACCGCCACCTGCAAGGTGAGCATGGAACCTGTGTCATGAAAAGGATCTGCCGACCATCCTATTTTAACACTGGCCAACGAAAGCCGAAAGTGGTACACAATGGGCGTTTTTAGGCGGCCTGAAGCACATTGGATACGAAAATCCCGTTGGGCTGTTGCAGGACGTGGAGGTGCGTTGGCGGGCGGCTTATGGAATTGAAACAACCCTGGATGGGGAGAAATGAACGTCTGGCGCAGCTGGACGAACGGGTAAGAAAGGAACACCGGGCACGTTTCGGCTCCGAGGCATTGAGCGAGGCTGAAAAAGCGGGGCGGGTTCGCCGCCATTTTGATGCGGTGGCGGGTAAGTACGATCTGATGAACACCCTGCTCAGTTTCGGTGCGCACTACTGGTGGAAACATCGGGCCATCCACATGCTGGGGTTGAATCCCGGGGACCGGGTGCTGGATGTGAGCGGTGGAACCGGAGACCTGTCGATCCTTTCCCAGAAGATCGTCGGGCCTCGAGGCCAAGTGGTACTCTACGATATCAACTGGGCCATGATAATGGCCGGCCGGCGGAAGAAGACCAACGGGGTCGCTCGTCGGCGCATCCGTTACGTTCAGGGCGACGCCGAAAGAATCGCCGTTGGTGACAACACCTTTGACGCGGTCCTGATCAGTTTTGCGGTCCGGAATATCACCCACATGAAACAGGCTTTCCGGGAGATGGTCCGGGTCCTCAAACCCGGCGGCAAGTTCCTTTGCCTCGAATTTTCGAGACCCCGCTGGACCTGGTTCAGGCGGCTTTACGATTTTTACTCTTTTAAAATGATGCCGATATTGGGAAGCGCCGTCGCGGGAGACAAAATCGCCTACAGTCGTTTGCCGGAAACCATCCGGTGGTTCCTTCTGCCCGCCGAACTGTCGGACATTTTCAGGGAGGCGGGGCTCAAAAATGTTCGCTACCGGTTATTGACCAACGGCATCGCCGTGGTCCACCGGGCGGTCAAATAGGGGTGAATTTCCGTGGAGAATGCGGACACCGCAGAAATCGCCAAATTCGACCGGCTGGCGAACCATTGGTGGGATCCGTCAGGGGCTTTGGGGGCGTTGCACCGGATCAATCCCCTGCGACTCAGGTATATCGAGCAGCGGACGAACCTCCATCATGCCACGGTCCTGGATGTGGGCTGCGGCGGCGGGATCCTCAGCGAGGCCATGGCCGCACGGGGTGCGAGGGTAACCGGTATCGACATGAGCGTCGAGGCCCTTGCCGCGGCCCGGCATCACGCCCGCACCAAGGGGATCCGCGTCGACTACCGGCAAACGACCGTTGAAACATTGGCTGCCACCCTGTCCGACCATTACGATGTGGTGACGTGCATGGAGTTGCTGGAGCATGTTCCCGATCCCGGGTCCGTCATCCGGGCCTGTTCCCGGGTTGTGAAACCTGGAGGGGATTTCATCTTCGCCACCATCAACCGGAATATTCAATCCTTCATTTTCGCCATCGTCGGGGCGGAATATATTCTTCGGCTCTTGCCAATCGGATCCCATCAATACGGAAGGCTTCTGAAACCCCGTGAGTTACGGAGGTGGGGGGAAGAATGCCGTCTCCAATTGCAGGATGTAACGGGGCTGGGGTACAATCCATTTACCACCCGGTACTTTTTAACGACGGATACCCGTGTGAACTATATGGCCCATTTTAAAAAAGATCACTGAGCGTCGGGTCGTATTAAAAGTAGTAAGCCAAAGCATCGCGTACGTCCTGGTCGATATTTTCAAACAATCGATCCAGTTCGGTCCGGATTTTAGGATGCTCGCTTTCGTGCGCCCCTTCCAGTTCCTTCAATCTGGCCTCTGCAGCTTCCTTCTTCCGTATAAGGTTTTGCACCTGAATCTGGGAGTGGGTATCTTTTTTTTCCTTTGCCTTGGCAATGACTTGTTCAAGATTTTCATGAAAATCGGTCATTTGTGCTTCGATTCTGGTCCGGTATTTTTCCAAGTCTTCCATAGTGTTCCTCCTCTTATGGGGATCTCGGTGATAACTGCACCCATGCCTTGTCAAACCTGCCGTCGCCACATCCCTGGGCGATCCCGGAAATCCGATTTATTGCTCGCCATCCACGGGACTAGCAGGGTTCCTGGATGGTGATTGCGTTGTTCGGACATTGAGATGCGGCTTTTCGGCAAGCGTCCCAGTATTTTGAAGGAATGTAATCCATCATAACGGCGGCACGTTTGCTGCCCTCCTGAAAACGAAAGACCTGTGGGCAGAGTTTGACGCACATACCCGCCGTGCGGCATTTTAATTGATCAACCTCAATTCTCATTGTGAACTCCTTTAAACTAAAGTTTCACCGTTTTTGAACCTTTTCCAATTTTTCCAGCCAGTTCCGCGCATTTTTTTTATTATGCGCAGAGAATTTTGGCACGAAAAATGAAAATTTTTTCAATTTTTATGCCAATAAATTCAACTAGTTATTTAACTTTTTACCCTTGAAATTCGCTCCATCTCGTGATAGGATTCGATAACAACTTATTGATATTCCATCGGAAAGGAGCTTGGCAACATGTTTATTCTAAACGATATCTTAAAGCCTCTACAAAATGCTTTTTCTTCCACCAATCTCGGCAGGGAACGAGCACACTGGTTCTCTTATGCCATCCTGGCTTTCATCATCCCTTTCACTTCATCTATCTCTTCAAACGTGTTGCGTTGCCTCAATACCTTGTTTGGGCTCAACATTAAGAGTCTGTCCGTTAATAACTTGAACATTTAGGGCGAATAGAATAGTTCCATTCGCCATGAAAATCGGCCTTAAACAAATTGACGTTCTCAAGTTCGGTGTCAGTTACTTTGATCCCCTTTGGATAACTGTTGGAGTCAATCTCAGCCTGAATCTTAAGGCCTTGTCGAGTGGTTGTGTTGGCTATCAGATTCACAATTACCTCGTGACTCGTCAACGGCTTGCCACGCCAATTCATGCTGATATGACTGAACATTCGATGTTCAATTTTATTCCATTTGCTTGTGCCAGGAGGGAGATGGCACACGGAGATTTCAAGACCTTGGTCATCTGCAAACCGTTGAAGTTCAATTTTCCAAAGCCGAATTCGATATCCGTTACTACCGCCTCCATCCGCCGTTATGAGAAGTTGTTTTGCTTCCGGATAAGTTTGCTGGCCCATTCTTTTCCACCAACGACGGATACTCTCGACAGCAAAGGATGATGTGTCATGATCAATGCCAACGCTGACCCAGCCAACATTTGCTGTCTGATCATATACACCATATGGGTTAACCTTGCCCAAATTTTTGTCAGCAAAATCGTGTACTCGGACAGAATCCGGTTGTCCTTTTGGTTGCCATTCCCGGCCTGCGTTTTTAAAATCTCCAACAAGCTCCTTTTTCTTGGTGTCAACAGAAATAACCGGTTGGTTATTCTCCTGAAATACTTTTACCTGGTTGTAAATATAGCGAAACTGGGCATCGCGGTCCGGATGACGGGAACCTTCACGAACCTTGCGGTTCGCTTGGAGACTGTAACCCAAATCGGCCAACAGTTCCGATACCTTTTGCCGACCGATTTTGTGCCCCATAACCTGCAAAGCTCTCGACAGCTGCCTCGTGCTTTTGCATGTCCAGCGCAGTGGCGATTCGGGATCGCCTCGGGTGGTTGGTTCAACCATCCCTTCCAAGTCACGAAGGATGATCGGGTTGACCTTGGTAATAGGTTTTCGACCACCCCCTCTGGCCCGTGTTCGATTGGTAGCAGGCTTTGCAGCATTTGACGGTTCAATTTCTTTGAGGCCCTGATAAATAGTTGTTCTTGAAAGGCCTGTAGCCTTGGAAACAGCTGATATACCACCACGACCAAGAGATTTTGCCTCTGCGGCAGCCCACAGGCGACGGCCTTTTTCATCAAGAATTGGAAGGAGCGTATTAAACTTTTCATTCACTATCGGTTCGATTTTATTTTCCATAAATTACCGATAGCATAATGACGCTATTTGTTCAAGTTATTTATGGACAGATTCTAACAAACGTCGATTCTACACCTTTATGGCTTCCAACAAAATACCATGGCATAACCTATGGGCCGCCTTATGGCACCTCATTCCTGACCCCTTGTCCGATGGGCGACTTATGATCGCATTAGATGATTTCATCAATCCAAAGACAGGTCGCAACATCTTCGGATGTTCTCATATCTTCGATCATGCCGCAAAGGACAATCAATCCAAATATCCATGGGCACAGAATGTGGTTCTTATTGGTCTGTTAAAGGTCATCAAAGGACGATGGGCTTGTCTCCCCCTTTCACAGCGATTTTATTTGCCCCAAAAGGCCATAAATGCCAAATCGGACAATATGAGGGTTGCCGGAAAGGTCGTTTCTTTCCAAACCAAACTCCAACAAGCTGTCGAGATGGTAATTCAGGTAGCTCAACACTTTGCCGGCGTTGACATAATAATCGTTTGTGACAGCTGGTTCGGAAATAACGGCCTGTTCAAACCCCTCCGCACTAAACTCGGAAATTTTGTTCATTTGCTTTCAAGATTACGTTCCAATACCGTACTGTACTCCATCCCCAAGATCGGTTCTTCCAAAAAGCCGGGAAGACCCAAAAAATATGGCAGCAGGTTGGGTTCGTGCGCTGAAATGGCGGCGGCATTCATGGCGTACGCTTCAACCTATCACGTCTTCCTGTACGGAAAATACCGTGAAGTCAACGCATACTCCCAAATCGTTATGCTCAAAACACTCAAGTGCCCTGTCCGGGTTGTCTGGGTCTTTCGAAAAACACAGTGGATCGCAATCTTCTCCACGGACTTGAAGCTGTCGGTTGAGCAAATTATCGAGTATTATGGGGCCAGGTGGAAAATCGAGTCGGGTTTCAAGGAGATCAAGCAAGACATTGGAAGCAGCAAAAGCCAAACCCGCAATGCACAGGCAGTGATCAATCACATCAATTTTTCCATAATGGCCGCAACAATCATTTGGATCTATGGTTCACGGCTCGAAAACATTCCCGAACGCAGGCACAAGGTCAAGGGTCGCAACAGTTTCGCCTTTTCCGACCTGAGACATATCATCGCTAAGTCCGCATTGAGCGATGATTTTCATGCCGTTTGCAACCAAGACAACAAACTGCCCCGAAAATCTTTCCTGGAGGCGTTGCTGCGCATGGTCGGCTGATCAAGCCGGGGGCATTTTCTGTGAAACTTCAGCTCCTTTAAAGAGAGGTGTCCCGATGCTGCTTTGACCCATGAACTTCTTTTTCGAACAGTTCCTTATAGTCCCCGTAACCTTCTTTTTCGAGGTCTTCCAAGGGGATGAAGCGAAGGGCCGCCGAATTCATGCAATATCGTAATCCAGTCGGCGGGGGACCGTCGTCAAAAACATGGCCCAGGTGTGAGTCTCCGTGCTTGCTTCTGACCTCGGTACGGGTGGAGAACCAGCTGTTGTCCTCCTTTTCCACGATATTTTCCGGTTCCAGGGGTTTGGTGAAGCTGGGCCAGCCGGTGCCCGATTTGTATTTGTCAAGGGAACTGAACAACGGTTCTCCCGAAACGATGTCCACATAGATCCCTTCCTTGTGATTGTCCCAATAGGCATTGTGAAATGCTGGTTCGGTTCCGTTTTCCTGGGTTACTTGGTATTGGATGGGGGTTAATTCCTTTTTGAGTTCTTCTTGGCTCGGTTTTGTGTATTTCGATGAATCCCCAAGACTATTCACGGCCTTTTGTTTGCCCTGCCAGAGTGCTTTCAAGCGACCGTCCCGACCGCAATTGAGCCGGTAGAATTTGTACCGGATGGGATTTTTCTCTGCATAATCCTGGTGGTAACCTTCAGCAGGATAAAACCTATCGGCTTTGATGATTTTTGTGGCGACCGGCTTTCCTAGAATCCCTGAGTTTTGAAGGGCCGTCTTGGATTTTTCCGCCAGCCGCTTCTGTTCCTCATTGGCATAGTAAATGGCCGAAATGTACTCGTGCCCCCGGTCGCAGAACTGTCCGCCCGCGTCCTCGGGATCGATGTGGAGCCAGAACAGATCCAGCAGTTTTTCGTAGGGCAATACGGACGGATCGTAGGTAACGCGGACCGCTTCCGTATATCCTTTATTGCCGTAGTTCTCGTAAGTGGGATCGTCGCCGGTTCCTCCGATATATCCGGAAACCACGTCCTTTACGCCGGGAATTTTTTGGAAATCCGATTCCATGCACCAGAAACATCCTCCTGCAAGAATTGCCTGCTCCATTTTGGTTTCCTCCGGAACCTCTTTTGAAGAATCGTTCTTTTGAACCCCTTTCACCTCTTCCATCGAAAAAATGAGAGTTGCCAACAGGGTCAGGAACAATACCGTCTGTTGCAGGAGCAATTTCATCCGCTTTTTTGTCTGCACATGCTTTATCTGTCTTTTCTTTTCCAAATAAGCACCCCCATTTCTTCTCACCATTTAACGGCACTCCGCCGGCCGCGGATCTGTTTGGCCAACAAAAAGAATTTCATCCTGAATGCGTGAGTCACCTAAAAGGATATTTGCGGCCGTCACCATAATACAAAATTATCACTCATCAGTGTGTTGTGCTATGGGGCCGATTATGTATTTTTCCCACCGTAACTTGGTAGCCCTATTGCCACCGGATAAATATGTCCATTGATGAAGCGGATACTGAATAAAAAATCGCCCGAAAATTTTTCTTCTACATGTATCTTTGATGCCATATACTCTATGGACCCCATTTATTATCATCACATTTCACCGGTAAGATCCAAAACCGACATGGTTGATTCTTCATATTTTTTTAAACTCAATTTAATTTTACTAAGGAGACTGTTATGGAAAATGATGTTGCAGGGAAAAGATGTTTAAGCATTTTTATTTTGGCAATGGCTTTCTTGTTTCTTCAAGGCTTGGGCCTTGCCGAAGCAAAAGACATGATGGAAGAAGAGACGATGAAACAGAAGCAGATGATGGCGGAGGAGAACAAACGGATGGGGATCCCGCCGGGCGTCAACCCCATCCACAAAACCTACATTCCCGTTACGGGCGATTTCGAGGCGGCCCGGGTTAAGGATATCAAAGAAAAAGACGACTACCTTGAACGCCAGCGGAAACTCCTGGAGCGTCGATATGACCTGAGCGATCGGCCCTCCAAGGTGATGATGTCCGCCGGAAGGAGAGCGGTTCAGGAAGGTGTTCGCGTCAAACTGCCCGATGGCATGACCTGGGAGAAACTGGCCGCTATGTCACCGGAAACGATCAAGGAGAAGGGTTTGTTTCCAAAGGGCTTTCTCCCCTTGCCACATGTCAAGCACGAAACCGGCGGGCAGGTTTTTCCGGACGATCAGATCAAGGAAATCATGAAGCTGGAAAAGCGGTCCCTTGAGCGTTTCGACACGACCATGGATCTTCCCACACATTTTTTGCCGGAATTCCCGCCCCCGATCTTTTTGACCTCCCGTCCTGACCTGGGGGACGTGTCCCAGGGGAAGCTGCTCTCCATAGACAATTATTTCGATCTCATGGACGGCATCCTGACACCGGTCCAGATGGAGGGCCTACGGCTTCTGCTCACACCTTTCCCACAGCAGCAGTTCAACCAGACCACGGACCGAAAGGTGGATCGGCCCAGTCTGGGGGTTTCCTGCTTCGATTGCCATACCAACGGCCATACCAACGGCGCTTTTCATCTGAATCCGGATACGCGTCCTCACATCGCCCGGTTTCGTCTGGATACGGTAAGTCTGCGAGGCATGTTCAACCAGCAGATTCACGGATCAAAGCGGTCTTTGCGGTCCATTGAGGACTTCACGGAATTCGAGCAGAGGAGCGCCTATTTCGACGGAGACCAGGTAACCGCCGCCAAAAAGGGCGTCAGTCTTCCGGACCGCGGCAGCCAGGTGGTGATGATGGCGCAGATGCAGAACATGCTCGATTTTCCGCCGGCCCCCAAGCTCACCGTTTTCGGAAAACTGGATCCCGAGAAAGCCACGGATCAGGAGATGCTCGGCCAGGAGGTTTTTTTCGGTAAAGGCCGTTGCGCGGAGTGTCATCCGGCGCCCTTCTACCTGGATAATCGGATGCATGATCTTAAGGCGGGCCGTTTCTATAAACCGGAGATGATCAACGGGCAGTACAACATCTCGGACGGACCCATCAAGAGCTTTACCCTTCGGGGCATCAAGGATTCACCGCCTTATCTCCATGACGGACGATGTCTTACCCTCGAAGACACGGTGGAATACTTCAATATCGTTACCCAGTTGAACCTGACCCAAAAGGAAAAGGCGGCATTGACCGCTTTCATGCGACAGCTGTAAGAGGTACAATCGGAAAAAGCCCTCCGGCGGTGGGCGTTTTCGCCGAAGGGCTTCGGCTCATGAAGACCTGGATGATTTTTTTATTTGCTGCCGGAACGGAAAATGGAAATAACCAGCCAGATGCCCAGAAAGCTGGCGATGGTGTAGCCCAAAAGACCCAGCAGTGCAGTGAGGGAAATGACCCGGGCTCCCGTGATGTTCGTGGTGAAGATGAAGATCTTTTCAGATGCATCCAGAACCTGGGCACCGGCGATAATGGAGGCGGCGATAACGATGGCGATGACCAGTCGGTTCAATACTCTTTCAAACCGGCGTCCCACATCGTCGAAACCGCTGTGTTGAAATTGCACGCGTCCTTTCCCGGATGCGGTCTGCTTGAGGATGTCGTAGAGTAGCTTGGGCGTGTGTCTCAAAACCCTTCCGGTGGACCATGCATCCCTTCCCACGGCCCGCAATATCTTCTTGGAATCGTATCCCCGCGCCAGCATGGCCCTGGCATACGGTCGGATCACTTCCAGGATACTGGCGTCGCTGCCCAGGATTTTCCCTAACGATTCCGTTTGGATAAAGGTCTTGAAGAGCAGGAGCAGGTTCTGCGGAAGACGAATGTGGTACCTGAAGAGAAGTCGAACAACCTGGTCATAGACATCCGTCACCGAAATGGTCTGTAGGCTTCGACCGTAAAAAGGCTCGCTCATCTCTTTTAAGTCGTTACGAAAGGCGTTCAGATCCATGTCTTCATCGATGATGCCCGCATCCAGCAGGGACTCCATAACCAGGTTATAATCATGCTCGGCATATCCCAGGAAGAGACGGGCAATCTGGAGCATCAGCTCCTCGTCCAGGTGTGCGGTGATGCCGAAATCCACAAGACCCACGCGTCCTTCGGGCGTGACGATGGTATTGCCGGGATGGGGATCGGCGTGAACGAAACCGAATTCCATCAGTTGCCGGGACAGGCTGCGCAAACCGATCATGGCGACCTCTTTCGGATCGATGCCCATCTCCCGGATGGCGGGCACCTGGTCCATTTTGACGCCTGGAATGAAATCGATCACCAGAACGGATTTGGCGGTCTGTTCCCAGTAAACCTTGGGGATGCATATTTCTTCGATATGCCGGTAGAAGCGGAAAAATTTTTCAATGCTGCCCGCCTCGATATGCATATCCAGTTCATTATATATGGACCGTTCGAACTCCTCCACCACATTTTTCGCACCGACCACCCGTGCCAATTCAGACATCTTCTCCAGCTTGCGGGCCATGTAATACATCACCCGGATGTCACGGCGGATCTGCTTTGAGATCCCCGGGCGAACCACCTTGACGGCCACCGGCTCGCCGGTATGGCGCTCGGCCCTGTAAACCTGGGCGATGGAGGCTGAGGCGATAGGGTTTTCGTCAAACGATTTAAAAACACTTAAGAGCGGTTGTCCCAGCTCTTTTTCGATGAATGGCTGAATGGATTTGAAGGGCTGGGGCGGGACCCGGTCCTGAAGCTTTGTCAGTTCTTCGATGTATTCCGGGGGGAAAACGTCCGCCCGGACGCTCATAAGCTGCCCGAGTTTAATGAAACTGGGACCCAGTTCCGTCAGCATCCGGCGCAACCGCCGGGGAGAAGGAAAAACCACGGAAGGGCGTTTCGTGCCGCCTTTTTGAGACGTCGGCGTCCGTTTGATCAGCGCATCGGCCAGCGTTCCGAAACCGTTTTTCACCAGCACACGCGTAATGCCGATGAAGCGGCTGATTCCATTCATGCCGATGAAATAGGGGTCATGTCTCATGTGATCCGTCTATTTCGGCTTCAGCCCACTTTGGGCCATTTTATGGATATCTCTTTAAGTTTTGTGGGATCCGGAATATAGCTTTCAACATAACCGCACTGGGTGCACACATAGTTGTCCAGGGCGGCAATGGAAGTCAGGCTCACCGGAATGGAATTACTTCCGAATGGCCCGGTCTTGGGTTTTATGGCGGAACCGCAATAGATCTCCGTAGAACTGCATTTGGGGCATTTCCCTTGTTTCAATTTTCACTCCTTCCATTCAAGATAATATTTCAAAATACGTGAATTCGTGAAAGGCCTTACCCGTTTAAGTAGACATTAATATGGAGAAAAATGTGCATCTTTATTTTGTAATTTACTCTATGGAACCCGAAACTACTTGTCAAGATTAAACCCCACGGTGATCATGCGCGTCACCAAAGAAAAGTTGTCCGCAACGGAGGTAACATCATTAGCAGGAGGATTTATGTCCGTCATTTCCGTTTTCCAACGTTACGCCGGTTTCTTCCGTTTCCGGGAAAGATGTCGTCACAATAGAAGGGCTTTCAAAGGACGGCAACCATCCCGTGCAGCAGGCCTGGATTGCGGAAAACGTTCCTCAGTGTGGCTATTGTCAGCCGGGTCAGACTCAGTGATCCTGTTGTTCGCTGCGGAATTCCGAAATCTTGGGGATGCGCTTTTCCGTACCCGAATACATGATGCACCCTATTTACATGATTCCCAATAGAAAGTAGAAGCAAAGAGGACGGCAGATGGGGGCTGCCAGGCAAGGGTTTCGGACCATAAGGATGCTGAGTCCAAAGTAATGGGTGGTTGTCTTCAAACAGGGCAGATTACCTGCCACGATGCAAATGGGCGCAACATCGATTGCGCCGGAAGCGGACAGGACGGTGCGTTCAGAAACGGCATGTCCAGGCCGGCAGAACGTTTTGCGGTGCTTGACCATAGGGTTAAGGATCGGCTGACGGGACTCGTCTGGACGAAAGACGCCAATATCACTCAATTTCCTTTGGCATGGCAGGAAGCTCTCGATTACGTGGCAACCATGAACCGGGACAATGTATTCGGCTTTTCCGACTGGCGGCTTCCCAACCGCCGTGAACTGAGAAGCCTGATGAGTCATCAGACCCGAAAACCCGCTCTGCCCGAGGGGCATCCCTTCGTCAACCTGTTCAATGGGTGGTATTGGACATCCACCACGGCGGCCATCAACACCGCCTATGCGTGGTATATCCATATGGAAGGTGCTCGTATGTTTTATGGTCACAAGGAGCAGTTTTTCCTGATGTGGCCTGTTCGGGGAAAGGGGGGTGCCATTCTCCCGGCCACCGGCCAAACCCGGTGTTACGACGCAAAAGGAGAGGCCATCTCCTGTGCGGGGTCGGGACAGGACGGAGAATACCGATCGGGAATGCCATGGCCCGAACCCCGCTTCATGAAGGCGGAAAACGGGGTTATCGACCGGCTCACCAACCTTTGCTGGCAGGGCTCAGCGGATTTAACGGGAAGCCCTTGCACATGGGAGGCGGCGTTCGGGGCGGTCAGGCACCTCAACCGGCCAGATGGGGATAGCGATTTATGGCGGTTGCCCAACATCAATGAACTGGAATCCCTCGTGGATTGCAGCGCCCACAGTCCGGCCCTTCCCAGTTCACATCCCTTCGGAAATGTGAGGGAAGGATACTGGTCATCCACGACGAGCATGTTTGAGCCGGACTGGGCATGGGCACTGTATCTCACCAAAGGCGCGGTGGGTGTCGGCCAGAAGAGGGGTAAACACTTCAGCGTCTGGGCCGTATGCGACGTCCCTACAAAGGAACCATGACAGCTTCTGATAAAAGATCGGAATTTACCGTCCTGGCAGGTGATATCGGCGGCACCCATACCCGGTTGGGGCTTTTTTCATCGGTAAACGAAAAGCTGCACCAGAAGACCATCGAGACCTTTATCAGTAAAAAGGCAAAGGGCCTGGAAGAGATCATCGCGCGCTTTCTGGAACAACACGATGCGGATATCACCGCCGCTTGTTTTGGAATTGCCGGGCCCGTGGAAAAAGACCGGATGAAAACCACGAATCTTCCCTGGAAGGTGGTTGGCGGCGACATCAAGAAGCGCTTCGGATTCCCCTGTGTCCGCCTCATCAATGATGTGGCGGCAACCATCCGGGCCATACCCCTCTTGACCGATCAGGAGCTCTTTACGCTCAATCGGGGAAAAAGCGCAAAGGACGGTGTTATCGGTCTGGTGGCGCCGGGAACCGGGTTGGGGCAGGCCCTCATGGTGTGGGTGGACGGCCGCCCTGTGGCAATGGCCACCGAGGGAGGGCACTCGGATTTCGCCCCCAGGAACGAGAGGGAATTGGGGCTTTGGCGGTACCTTCATGAACGCTACGGGCATGTGAGCGTCGAACGGGTGGTGTCGGGACCGGGCCTTTATCACATTTACTGCTGGCTCAAGGAAACCGTCAGTTACAAAGAACCTTCCTGGTTAACGCTGCAATTGAAGGAATCGGATCCGCCCAAGGTGATCGCCTTGGCGGCGCTGGATGACAAGGATCCCTTGTGTTCGGATGCCTTGAAGCATTTCGTGTCTCTTCTGGGGGGCGTTTGCGGGAATGTGGCCCTCACGGGCCTGACGCAGGGGGGGCTTTATCTGGGCGGCGGCATACCGCCTAGAATTCTGCCCGCGCTTGAAGAGGATGGCTTCATGAGCGCCTTCACCGACAAGGGGCGCTTCCGGGACCTGGTTTCAAGGATTCCGGTTCACGTGGTTTTAAACGACAAGGCGGCGCTCCTGGGTGCTGCTGATTGTGCGGCATCGGATGCATCCCTTTCGCCGAAATGAGCAAACCCGCATATCATGAGCCGTGCGAAAATTCATGATGCGGGCCGAAGCCGTTAACCACCCCGTGCCGGACCGAATTGTTTTGGCCAGGGTGGCGGTGGATAGCGTTGGTCCGTTCCGAAAAATGAAAAAAACATGAAGGAGGTCCTTTTGTTATGGAATTCGATGAAACCAAAATAAAAATGAGTGTCACCCGCCGCGGTTTTCTCACCACCATGGGGGTCGGCGCCGCCGTGGCGGTGACCGGCCGGTATGCATCCGGAGCCTCTTCCGATGAAACGGTGATGCTGCCTGAAGAAATGGCCAAAATCCGGCTGCACGTCAACGGACGCGTCCACCGACTCCTGGTGGAACCCCGCTGGACCCTGCTCTTCGTGTTGCGTGAGAAGCTCGGGCTCACCGGAACCAAGGTCGGGTGTGAGAGAGGGGAATGCGGGGCCTGTACGGTTCTCATGGACAACATTCCCCGTTATGCCTGCATGACGCTGGCGGTGGAGGCTCAGGGATTCGAAATTACGACGTTGGAAGGCCTCATGAAAGGTGAAGACCTGGGGCGGGTGCAGGAGGCGTTTTTGGAGCACGATGCCTTTCAGTGCGGGTATTGCACCCCCGGACAGATTATGGCCGCGGAAGGGCTGCTGAAGGATGATCCGGAGCCCTCCCCGGATGCGATTCGCCGCGGCATGAGCGGCAATCTCTGCCGATGCGGAGCCTATACGCATATCTTCGAGGCCGTCGACGAGGCTGGAAAACGAAAGCGAGGCAAATCATGAAAAACGAGGAAAAAGGCATTTATTTCGCGGAAGGGCTCGCCGTACCGGAAACTCCGGAACCCGGAAAAGACCCGAAGCCCTGGAAAGAGACCAACGTGGTCGGAAAATCACGTCCCCGCGTGGACGGTTATGAGCGCGTCAGCGGATCGGCCATGTATCCCTCTGATTATTCGCTTCCCCACATGTTGTTCGGCGCCGTTTTGCGATGTCCATACCCCAACGCCAAGATCAAGCGTGTGGACACCCGCAAGGCCGAGCAAATGCCCGGCGTTCGAGCGATCATCAGCGCCGCCACGCCCGAGGCCCGAGTGCTGTGGCCTTATACGCCCCATATGAAGGTCGAACTTTTTGATTCCCATTGCCGATTTGAAGGGGAAGCCGTCGCGGCGGTGGCGGCCGAGACCCCTTACCAGGCATCGGATGCGGTTCGGGCCATCGACGTGACATACGAGGTCCTCCCTTTTGTTACCGATGAACGAAAAGCCATGTTATCCGATGCGCCGAAAGTGCACCCGGCGGGAAACCGTGTCGGTCCAACGGAGCATTACAGCCGGGGAGACGTGGCGAAAGGGTTTGAGGAGGCGGACGTGGTGCTGGAGGAATCGTACCGCACCGAATGCGAAATCCACACGCCCATGGAGCTTCACGGCTGCCTGGCCTACTGGGACGGCGATCTCCTGAATATTCATGAATCCACCCAGGGCGTGTATGCCGTACAAAGCAAGGTGGCGGAGGTTCTGGATCTCCCCCTTTCCAAGGTGAGGGTCATGGGCCGGTACATGGGCGGCGGGTTCGGCAGCAAGCTTCAGCCGGGCAAATACACGGTCATTGCCGCTATCCTGGCCAAAATTACCGGTTGTCCCGTGAAGCTGTTCCTCACACGGGAAGAAACGTATCTCTGCACGGGAAACCGGCCGGCGTCCAATATGAAGCTCAAGGCGGGGGTGACCAAAGACGGCCGCTTGACGGCGCTTGATTTTTCGGTGGTGGGGAGCGGCGGCGCATACCCGGCCGGCGGCACCCTGCTGGTGGACTGGCTGGTGAAAGATCTCTATCTCTGTCCCAACGTGCGCACGGCGGCAACCGATGTCTACACCAACGCCGGGCCCGCCCGTCCTTTCCGTGCGCCCGGACATCCCCAGGGGGCCTGGGCCCTGGAGCAGATGATGGATGCGCTCGCAAAAGCCATTGATATGGATCCAGTGGCCCTTCGCCTTAAAAACATCCCATCCTATAGCCAGGCCAGAAAAGGAAATCCCCCCTATACTACCACGGGTCTGGCGGCCTGTCTCAAGGAAGGCGCCAAGGCATTCGGCTGGGAAAAGCGGCGAAAGGAGATCGCCGCCGAAAAGCCGAACGGATCTCTCAGAAGAGGCGTCGGAATGGCCGCCTGCCTATGGGTGGCCGGCGGCGGTCGTCCGCCCTCCACCATCATTTTAAAACTCTTTTCCGACGGGAGCGTCAACCTTAACATGGGGGCCAGCGATATCGGAACCGGCACCAAAACCGTGATGGCCATGGTGGTGGCCGAGGAATTGAATGTTCACACCGACGTGATCCAGATCGAACATGCCGATACCGGGACCACTCAGTTCGCCACGCCCAGCGGCGGCAGTAAGACGGTTCCCACGGAGGCCCCGGCGGTGCGTCGGGCGGCCATCCATGTGAAACAACAGTTACTGGAGATGGCCGCCGAACAGTTGAAGGCCGATGTTTCCGATCTGCGTTTTAAAGGAAACGCCATTGTCCACGGAAACGACGACGCCAAAAAGGTGACGATAAAAGACTTGAAGGGCCTCAAAAAGCGGGGGGTCGTGGTAGGGGTTGGGTATCGGGGACCCAATCCGGAAGGGAAGGTGGTCAATCCTTTTGGGGTCCAGTTCTGCGAAGTGGAAATGGACATTCGAACGGGAGAAATCCGCATCGTCGATTTTCTGGGAGCCAACGAAAGCGGTCGGGTCATGGACCGTCTCACCTTCGACAATCAGGTTTTCGGCGGCATCACCATGGGCATCGGTTTAGGCATGACGGAGGTTCGGGTCCTCGATGAGGGCGGCAGCGGAAAGATGCTCAACAAAAACTGGCATGATTACAAGCTTCCCACGGCACTGGATGTGTCGCCCCGAATGACATCCTTTCCCATCGAATTGCCGGATCCGGAGGCCAACATCACCGGCGCCAAGGGGCTGGGAGAACCGGTAACCATCCCCACGGCCGCCGCCATCGCCAATGCCGTTTACCATGCCTGTGGCGTTCGCATGACGGAGACACCCATCAACCCCACCCGGCTCGGCGTGATGCTTTCCGACCGGCCGAAGGAGGCTTAAAAATGTTGTCGAATTTCGCGTATGTTCAGCCGCAAAGCTTAAAAGCGGCCTTGAAGCAACTGGAAACACCGGAAGCCCGACTCCATGCGGGCGGCACCGATTTGCTCGGTTGCCTTCGCGAAGGGATCTTTGGTGCGAAAAAGATCGTGAGTATTAGTGGTCTTAATGCCTTTAAGGGGGTTCGGGAGACTTCCAACGGCGGCCTTCGCATCGGAGCCCTTACCACCATCACTCAGGTGGAACGACATCCGGCGATCCGAAGCCGTTTTCGGGCGCTCTCCCAGGGCGCCGGTGAAGTGGCCAGTCCGCAGCTGCGGAACCAGGGAACCATTGGGGGAAATATCTGCCAGAAACCACGATGCTGGTACTATCGGGGTGAGTTCCACTGTCTGCGAAAGGGGGGAGAGCGCTGTTATGCCGTGGGTGGTGAAAATCAATATCACTGCATTTTCGGCGGTGAGAACTGTTTTATCGTCCATCCCTCCGATACGGCGCCGCCGCTGGTGGCGCTGGAGGCCGTGGTTCGAATCGTGGGACCCCAAGGGACCCGCTCGGTCCCCGTCTCCCGCTTTCATGTACCGCCTTCCGAAGACTTTCGGCAAGAAACGGTGCTGGCACCCGATGAGATGGTGACGGAAATCATTCTGCCGCCGGCGCCTTCCGGCCTTCGCAGTTCCTACCGGAAGGTGCGGGCGCGAAGGGCATGGGATTTCTCCCTGGCCGGTATGGCGCTGGCGATTACTTTTAAGGACAATACGGTTCAAAAAGCCCGTGTCGTGTTCAGCGGGGTCGCCCCGGTACCCTGGCGTTCGAAGGAAGTGGAAGTGGCGATCACCGGCAGACGCCTCGACAAGGAAACGGTGGCCAGGGCCGCGGATGCGGCTGTTCGGGAAGCGGAGCCCATGGAAAAAAATGGCTATAAAATATCCCTTTTACGCGGGGTGGTTGAAGAGGAGTTGCTGGCCGCTCAGTCCGGCGAATCTCCGGGGTGATCGTGCAGGAAACCCCTTTCTGTCAGTGGGGTTGATGGCTTTTGTTTGTGCCGTCAAGCTAACGGTTCATAACAAACGGAAGACCGGGTTGAACCCATTCTTCGCTCCGGCACATGGATACTTGTTTCAGCAAGGGCGTGTGATCCGGTTGAGGACAACGGCGCTACCCCTCAACCGGATACATTGGATCATATCCAACGTGATATCGGTCACATGGACCTGTTTGACCCGTTCATGAATTGTTCCGCCAAAAGCGGCACGATCCTGTCCCATGTTTCCATGTCCGCAAAAAACACGGCGTCATCATCCTCCAGGTCGTGCCGTTCGCAGTCCTCTAAAATGTCCGGGTTTTGGGCGGCGATTTTTTGCCAGACGCGCTTTGCATCCCTTCCGCCGGCGAGCGCATGAATGGCATCGGTAATCAGAATCCGACCATCGGGCGTAAATCTCACCGTGTCGTCGTTGAGTTCGAGGTTGAACAGATCTTCCATGGATTTTCTCCTGTTAAGAGGCAATTTATGAATCTGAACTTGCATTTTCAGGAGATGATAAACAACCGGGAAGGCCCGTAACAATAGGGTGCATCCCTTATTTCCGGTGCACATTACGGGTATTCGTTCTGGATGGACCTCAGTCCGAGGCGTGGGAATGAAGTCTCCGGTTGATGGTCCGGAGAAAATTCTGGTGGTGCCTGGCCCGATGCTCCGTCAGCCGGTAAACACCCAGCTTGATGATGTCCTGGATCACCATCCAGACCAGATTGTAGGCCCACACCACGCCGATCATCTTCCAGGAGAGCGCGGGGACGAGCCAACCGAACCCCGTCATGAGAACCGCGAAAACCTGGGTCCCCACGATGGCCCAGAAAAGTTGCCAGGAGGGATAGGGGGGACGCCAAAAGAATTTCTTGGTGCGTGTTAGAAACAGCATGAGATGGCCGCCCGCCACCAGTTGAAGGAAAATCAAGGTCTGAAGGTGCGGCGTATCCAGATGGAAGACGTCTTTTCCGATGAGAAGCAGCCCGAAGCTTTGAAGCAGCGCCAGGAACCCCAGGGTGCTTGAAATCGAAAATACCCGCTGCATTTCCCATCTCACCGGTTTGGGGCTGAGCCAGGTGTTGTCGTAGGCCAGCGCCATGATGGGAATGTCGTCCAGCAGCGCCAGCATGATGATCATGACGGCGGTGAGGGGGTAGTAGTTGAACAGAATCATGGCCAGCACCACGAAAATCATGATATCGATGGTCATGGCGATACGGTAGATGGTATAGCTCATCATTCGCTCAAAAATTCGCCGGGCTTCCTCCACCGCTTGAATGATCACCGAGAGGCCGGGGGCTGTGAGCACCAGGGATGCCGCAGCCTGGGCTGCATTGGTGGCGCCTGATACCGCCACGCCCGCTTCCGCCTGCTTGAGCGCCGGGGCGTCGTTCACGCCGTCTCCGGTCATGGCCACCAGATGGTTGCGTTCCTGCAATGCCTTGACGATGCTGTACTTGTGCTCGGGGAAGACCCGGGCGAACCCGTCCGCGGCCTCTATCTTGAGGGCTGCGTCGTGGGTCAGATGCAGGGTTTCCCCCTCGCCTCCGAAAAGCTCGTTCGCCGGCTGGATGTGGGTTCCCATGCCCAACTGACGGGCGATTTCCCGTCCGATGGCCACGTCGTCTCCCGTCAACATTTTCAGTTGGATGCCGTGGGCCTTGGCCTGGGCGATGGTTTCCGCGGAGTCATCCCGGGGCGGGTCGTACAGGGGAAGGATACCCAGGAATTCCCAAGGTCCGTTTTTTTCCATGCGGGCCACCCCGAGGGTTCGGTATCCCTTGGCTGCAAAATCGTCAATGGTTTGGGAGACGCTGTTTTTCAGTGTTTCCTCCAGGCGGCACAGGTCGAGGATGACCTGCGGCGCCCCCTTGGTCACCGTGAACGTGGCGCCACGGTTGTCTTTTATGGTCGCTTCCATGCGTTTACCGAGGGGATCGAAGGGAACGAATGTGAGTTGTTGGTACGAATTGAGTTCACTTTTGTCCTTTAGCCCGGCCATGACCGCCAGGTCGATGGCGTCCTGATCCTCCTCCCTGCACGCGAGGGATCCGGCCAGAATCAGTTCATTCCGGTCTTTGGCCTTAAGCGGGACCGGATCTCCCAGGGTGAGCTTGTTTTGCGTGAGCGTTCCGGTTTTGTCGCAGCAGAGAATATCGACTCCCGCCATTTCTTCAATGGATTGAAGCCTTGAAACGATCGCTTTCATGCGGGACAGGGCAAGGGCTCCCAGCGCCATGGTCACGGACAATACGGCCGGCATGGCAACCGGAATGGAGGCGACCACCAGGATCAGGACGAACTGGACCAGTTCGACAATGCTCACCCTGCGCATCAACTCCACCACCACCAGAATGACGCTCAAACCCAGGGCCAGGAAGATGAGAAAGTTACCGACCCGCAAAACCGCCTTCTGGAAGTGGGAAACGGCCCCGGCCTGTTCCACGAGTTTCGCGGTGTGGCCGAAATAGGTGTTGGATCCGGTGCCGACCACCAGCGCCACCATCTCCCCCTGCTTGGCAACAGATCCCGAATAGCCCATCTCTCCTTCCCCTTTATTCACGGGCAGGGATTCGCCCGTGAGGGCGGATTGGTCGATACTCAGATAGTCTCCTTCCGCCAGTTTGACGTCGGCCGGAATGATGTCCCCGGGCCGTATGCGGATGATGTCCCCCGGGACCAGTTCCGATGCCGGCAGGGCCTGCCATTCCCCGTCCCGGCGCACCCTGGCGTTGAGCGCCAGTTGTTCTTTGAGCGCATCCAGGGCGTTGGCCGCCTCGCGTTCCTCCCAGAATCCGATGACGGCGTTAAAGAGAAGCAAAACCATGATGATAATGAAATCGGGCCAGTGGCGAACAACAGCGGACAGGACGGCCGCGATTTCGATCATCCAGGGAATGGGCCCCCAGAAATACCCCAAAAATTTCCAGAGGGGGTTGACCTTGATTTCCTCGAGGGCGTTCGGGCCGCATTGCTCCAGCCTTTTTTGAGCTTCAGCGGTTCCAAGACCTTCATGGGATGTCTCAAGAATTTCATAAAGGGCCTGAATACTCTTGTTTTCAGCTTCTTTGACGTCGATTTTCCCGAAATCCACGGAATCGTCTCCCTGATTTTCGTTAAGATGTTCCTTTGGCGATGGAAAACGATATGCTGGCGCCGCCCAAAGGACCGCTTTGGGCCCACACCTTGCCTTTATGCTTGCCGACAAGTTCCTTTACGATGGCAAGCCCCAGTCCCAGCCCTTCGGATTGTTGAACGTTGCCCTCCCGCATGAAAGGCCCGAATATGCGGTCGCGGCTTTTTGTTCGGATGCCGATGCCGTCATCGCTCACCGACAGAATCCAGTAATGTTCTGTTTCGCTCACGCCCACCTGAATTCTTCCCAGTTGATCCCCGCCATATTTCAGTGCGTTATCCACAAGGTTTCCGAAGATTCTCTCGAGACAAATCCTGTCGGCGCGAATTAACGGAAATGTCGAAGGGTACGACCACTCGAGATTGCGCGACCGGAACCGCTCCGAAAACTCGGCCCGAATGGCCGCAAGCGTTTCCACAAGGTCAAGATTTTCGATGTTCAGTGGCGTTTTTTTTGATGCGATGAACAGATTGATCCCTTCCACAAGGGTGGATATCTGCCGGGCGGATGCCATGATATGTTCGCAATGGGTTTTTCCCTTTTCATCCAGCTTATCGCCATAATTCTTAAAAAGACGTTCGGTCAGGCCGTAAAGGCTGATGGCCGGGTTTTTGAGGTCATGGGAGACCGAAAAGGCGAAAAGCTTGATCTTTTCCGATTCCTGCCGGAGTTGCCGGTTTGCCTTTGCCAGATCCGCGGTCTTTTCCTGTACTCGCATTTCCAGCTCTTCATTGGCTTTTTGAAGGGCCTTGCGGGATATCTCCCTCCCAATGGTATAACGAATGGAGCGTTCGAGAAGGGCTGCAGTCAATTGATCTTTGACCAGATAATCGGAAGCGCCCAAGTTCATTGCGCGAATGTCCACCTCATATTCTCCCTGACCCGTCAAAAAGATGATGGGTGTTTCCCACATCTTTTCCCCGGCTTTTGCCAACACTTCCAGGCCGTCATGGGCGCCCAGATGAAAATCCAGCAGGCAAACGTCATAGTTGTGCGTGGCAAGCGATTTCAGGGCTGCGTCATAATGGGTGACCCAGTCCATCAAAAAGCGCGTGTTCGGTATTTTTAACAGAAGATGTTGGATGATGGCATGGTCATCAGCGTCATCTTCAACTAAGAGGACTTTTATCTCATTCATGAGGTCTCAGATTTATAGGGCAGCCTGTGTGTAAATATTTCCCATATATTTTCGGGACTTCATTTTACAGTTGGCGCAAATTGATTCAATGGGGTGTATTGTGTACTTGATGGATCGCCGGACGGTATTGTTGTGAAGGTATTGAGGGACATGCACGATTCCGGGATCGTTTAAAGCTGAACTGAATGAATGCAGGATTGGGTCAATTCGTTTGCGGCAACCATTCGCCCAGGATTTTCCGGATTTCCGTTACCAGTTTCTTAAAACTGTTTGGCTTTGTGACATAGGTATTGGCGCCGTTTTCTTTGCAGAAGATTTTATCCGCAGCTCTGTTTGAAGTGGTCCATATGACGATGGGCAGGTCCCTTAAGTTCGGGTCCGATCTGATTGCCAAAAGGGCCTCACGGCCATCCTTCTTGGGCATATTGAGGTCCAGGAAAAGCAAAGCCGGGGGGGAAGAGAACCCTTCCAGGTCTTTACCGTCGCTATTGCCCTTCAAGTAATTCATGAGTTCTTCTCCGTCCCCCACGAAACGAAGAACCGCATTGATTTCCAGTGCATCGAAGGCCCGCCTTATCAGGAACCTGTCGTCGTGGTCGTCCTCGGCCATGAGAATTGTTGAAGGCATAACACACCGTTTATTCTGAAAACGCATATTTCCTTCATTTTTCCTGTTGCGCAAACAGGAAGGTCTGAACCGACCTTTCAACTAATGTAACCGGAAGGAAGAAAGGTGTCAATCGGAGAAACACTGATTTTTTTGGGATATTTCTTAATCGCCATATGATATTTTAATAAAGCCTGCGGCGGAAAAGCACGCCGGCAAGGGTCAGGGTCGCCAGACCGATGAGCATCATGGGCCAGTATTGAGGCCAGAGCAGTGAAGCGGAGCCGCCCTGGAGAAAAACGGAGCGAAGTACGATGAGGAAATATCGCATGGGATTGATCAGGGTCAGGTACTGAACCAATTGCGGCATGTTGGCAATGGGCGTGGCGAATCCGGAAAGGATGATGGAAGGGACCAGGAAAAGAAATCCCCCCAAAAGGCCCTGCTGCTGGGTAACCGCCATGGAGGAGATCATGAGACCGATTCCCACTGCGGAAAAAAGGAAGAGAAGGAGGCCTACGTAAAGTGCCGTAAGGTTCCCCCTTAAGGGCACGTTGAACCACAAAACCGCCACCAGAATAATAAAGTTTGCCTCCACAAAACCGATGACAATTCCGGGCAATCCTTTCCCCAGCAGGATTTCCACCGGTCGCATGGGAGTCACCAGGAGCTGATCGAAGGTGCCCGCTTCCCGTTCCCTGGCAACGGAGAGGGCCGTCACCATAAGGGTCACCACCAGGGTGAGGAGCCCCACGATACCCGGGACCACAAACCAACGGCTCTGGAGGTTCGGATTGAACCAGGCCCTTATGTTGAGCCTGGCCGGAGGCGGCGGGTAACCCTTTGATTCGGCCCATTCCCGGTTGAATCGGGTCACGATGGTGCGGAGATATCCCGCCGTGAGCAGGGCCGTGTTGGAATTCCGTCCGTCGATGATTACCTGGAGAGCGGCAGGTCGGCGCAGCAGCAGATTGCGGGTGAAATCTCGCCCCATATGGAGGACCATCATGGCATCTCTTTTATCGATGAGGGGGGCGATTTGGCTTTCCGTTTGCAAATAGCCCACCAGATGAAACGCACTCGCCCCCTCTATGCGTTGGAGCAGTTCTCTGGCCGCTGTGCCCGTATCCTCGTTGAAGACGGCATAGGGCACTTTATCCAGATCGAAAGTGGCCCCGTATCCAAAGACCATGAGCTGGATAATGGGTGGCCCGATCAGTACCATTCGACCCTTTTTGTCCTTGAGCACGGCCAAAAATTCTTGGCTCATACGACGATTTCCCGTGCTGTAAATAATTTGATTGAAAAAGTCATTTTCGCTGGGAATTTCTTCAGATTTGGTATAAATAAGATGGCTTTCTGTCCACTTAAATATGCAGATAGCCATGACCACAAAATCGTCTACAAATCCGGAGATTGGAATCCTTGAACTCATCGACCCCGCTAAGTGCTACGAATTCTTCAGAGAAAAGAAGTGGCCATGTGGTATTTGTTGTCCAAAATGTACCTCAAACCGGGTCAAAAAGAACGGTCACAAACGTAATGCTCCGCTTTGTCGGAACTATAAATGCAATAACTGCGGTTGCCGTTTCAACGATTTTACGGGTACCATTCTGGCAAGAAAACACCATCCCATCAGAGTATGGATCGTCATGTTATACCTCATGGGACTAAACCTATCCAACAGGCAAATCGCCGCGGAGCTGGACCTTAATCCGGATGTCGCCCATAGGATGACTATTTTGCTTCGGAGCGAAATCGCTGCAAGGAAGCCGGGATGTAAAGTCAGTGGGGTAGTAGAGTGCGACGAAGTATACGTAATTGCAGGGCATAAAGGGCATCCGGAAAAAGTTCGTCAGAAAGGGCGAGCACCACGGTGCAGAGCGCTCAAGGGTGCTCCGGGCCGAGGAACTCTTGAAAAAGAAAAACCTCCTGTCCTCGGAATCATTGAACGTTCCGGGGATGTCGCCATTTTTATGCTTCCAGACGTTAAACAAAAAACCATCGAACCGATTTTGCGGTCTGTTATAACACCAGGAACCTTGGTGAATACAGATGAGTACAGCATTTACAATCATCTCACTGACTGGGGCTATACCCATAAGACTGTTTGTCATGGTAAGGGAGAATATGCCAGAGATGAAGACGGCGATGGCTTCTGTGAAGTTCATGTCAATACAATTGAGGGCTTTTGGTCGCTTCTACGATCTTGGCTGCGACCACATCGCGGCGTGTCTCAAGAAAACTTACCACTTTATCTGAGTTTTTTTGAGTTTGTCCATAACGTACGCCGGAGAGGAAAAGCATTGCTGCCGTCATTGATCAATGTCCTTTTTGCAGCCCACGCATGAGCACGCGGAAACGTCGTATGAGCCAAATTCTTTAATCATAAGTGCGATGACCCGATGCCACATGGCGCCCCCTATTCCAGTCTTTTTCCCGTGCGTTTTCTCACCAGCACAAGAAATATAACGGCCATGACCATTAAAGCCAGCGCATTCATGAGGATCAAAGACCACACATCGCCCGCCATGAAAAGGGTCTGCAAAATGGCCACAAAATACCGGGCCGCAATGATGTGCGTGATTCCCTGAATTACCGGAGGCATACTCCCGATATCGAAGATGAAACCCGAGAGGATAAAGGCGGGCAGAAAAGTGGCAATGATCGCTATCTGGCCTGCCACAAACTGGTCTTTGGCAACCGTGCTGATCATCAGCCCCATGCCCAGCGCTACAACGAGAAATAGGGCTGATGCTCCGAAAAGGGCGAGCAGGGATCCGCGAAGGGGAACCTGAAAAAGCCATACGGCCATGGCCACGGAAAGGGCCATGCCCCCCATGCCCAGTAAAAAGTAGGGGATCAGTTTGCCCATGATGATCTCACCGGCCCGGACCGGCGTGGCCATGAGAGCCTCCATGGTGCCGCGCTCCCATTCCCGGGCAACCACCATGGCCGTGAGAAGCGCGCCGATCAATGTCATGATAACGGCAATGAGACCCGGCACCAGAAAATTTCGGCTTCTCACCTCCTGGTTGAACCATATTCTTTCTTCCATGACCACGGGAATAGTTACCTTCTTCCCCTTGGACAAAGCGAATTTTTCAAGCCAGTTGGCCCAGATGCCCTGCAGGTACCCTTCGATGATTCGCGCGTTGTTGGCGTCCACGCCGTCCACCAAAACGCCAATGGGCGCATTGCCCTTTGAAAGTTCCGTTTCGGTGGAGTTCTCCCGCAGCCACACAATGCCCTTGACGTTCCTCTCCATCATGGCTTGCTCCGCCTCCTGGACAAATCGAAAATGCTTCGCCGTAAAGTAGGGCGAGTGGGCAAACGCAGCCGTAAAGCTTTGGGTCAGAGGAGAGGGTTTCTCCACCACAAGTGCCATGGGGACATTTTTTGCATCGAGGGAGACACCGTAGCCGAAAAGGAACAGCAAAACCATGGGAAGAAGAAACGCAATGGCGATGCTGGAGGGGTCCCGAATGATTTGAAGGGCTTCCTTGCGCACCAGGGCACGGACCCGCAAACGGGAGGATCCCAACGGCCTTTCCTTTCTTGGATCATCTTTCATGCTCGGCCCTCACGCTCGCGGATAAGGGCGATAAACGCGTCTTCCATGGAGGGCTCCGATTGGGAATCTGAGCGGTGGCGCGCCTTTATGTCATCCGGGGTCCCTTCCTCCAGAATTTCCCCTTCGGCCATAATCACCAGCCGGTCACAGTACTCGGCTTCCTCCATGAAATGGGTTGTCACCAGGACCGTCACACCCCCTTGCGCAAGACCATTGATCCGGTTCCAGAATTCCCGTCTTGCCAGAGGATCCACGCCGGAGGTCGGTTCATCCAGAAAAAGAATTTCCGGCTCGTGCATCAAGGCGGTTGCCAGGGACAACCGTTGCTTGAAACCCAGCGGCAAATCGCCGCTTTTCGCCTCTGCGTACGCTTTCAGCTCAAAAGCCTTCAACGCCCAAGCGATTCTTTTTCGCTGCCGCTGACCTTTCAGTCCATAGGCACTGCTGAAAAAGCGAAGGTTCTCAAACACGGAGAGGTTTGCATAAAGGGAGAACCGCTGTGCCATGTACCCGATGCGATCCCGGGCCCTGGCCGCTGCGCGTCGCAGGTCGTTTCCCGCTACCATCAGGGATCCTTCCGACGCGGGGAGAAGCCCCGCCATCATTCGGAAAAGCGTCGTTTTTCCACCCCCGTCCGGACCCACGAACCCCGTCACCGTGCCGGGCTTGACCCTGGCGCTGAGCGAATCAAGTGCGTTCACCTCCCGACCCGCCGAATGAAAGCGTTTGCTCACGTTTTTCAAAACAACGGCTTCTTCGGTGGGGGACGGATTTTTTTCAGGGGTGATCATCGGGATTTTTCTGGCAGGGCCGCCTGTTCCCGGCGACATTTTCCAGGGGTTGATTCAAGGAGACCGTGACGGTCACGGGCATCCCGAGGCGCAGTTCGTTTCGGGGATTACAGGCATAGATGCGAAGCCGGTAGACCAGCTTCGTTCTCAGTTCGGTGGTTTGCACCTGTTTTGGTGTAAACTCCGCCGTGGGCGAGATGAAACCGATCCAGCCTTCATATTTTTTGCCCGGGAAACTGTCGGTGGTAAGGTAAGCCCTCATCCCTGGCGCTACTTTGCCCAGGTCCGGTTCGGAGATGTAGGCGCGAACCCAGACCGGATTGGTCAGTGCCAGGGTAAAGACCGGCGTTTCAGGGAAAGCCATATCCCCCGGCTCAAGAATGCGGTTCTGGATCACCCCTGCTTCGGGTGCATAGAGCTTCGTATCCGTCAGCTCTCTTTCCGCAAGTTTCAATGCCGCTTCACCGGCCCTGAGTTGGGCCCTGGCAAGGGCGATATCTTCCTTTCGGGGGCCCTTTACGGCCAGGATCAGTTCCTGTTTTGCCGCTTTCAGATTTGCCCTGGCGGCTTTGAAAGCCCTTTCAGCGTCGTCGAATTTTTGTTTGGAGGTAGATCCGGTCCGGACGAGAAATTTCATTCTCTCATAAAGGGCTTTGGCATCCGCCAGATTCGCCTCCTCGGCCTTGACACGTTCACGAGCTTCCCGAACCACCTCCGGCCGGCTACCCGCAAGAAGTCGGGACAAAACCTGATTTTTCGCAGCCACCTCCGCCGAGGCCTTGGCAACAGCGGCTTCATAACGGATCGGATCGAGCTCCGCCACCAGTTGACCGGGCTTCACCGCATCGCCTTCCTGAACCGAAAGCTTTTCGATGCGCCCGGTGGCGTGAAAGGCAAGCTGGACTTGCCGAATATCCACGTTTCCATAAAGATCGAGACGGTTTTCCGGCTCACTTTCGCCATGCGTGTAAAAATAGGCCCCCGCCCCGATAACCAGGGCGATGGCCGGCAAAAGGACGATTCTGCGGATTTTCTGCTTCTTTTTCATTGTTTTATTTTTGTTTTTTGGGAAGCGTTACGATGAAAACAGCTCCCCCGCCCGGGTTGCTGGTGGCGGTAATGTGGCCACCGTGTCGTTCAACGATCTTCCTGCAAATAGCCAGACCGATGCCGACGCCTTCGTATTCGCTCTTTCCGTGAAGTCTTTGAAACGGAGTGAAAATCCTGGACAGGTAGCTTTCATCAAATCCGATCCCGTTATCCTTCACAAAGATTTCGTAGACGTCGGCTTGATCAGATCGTCCCCCATGGATTGTCAGGGCATAGATTTTTATTTCCGGGGACACTCCTTTACGATGGAATTTCAGGGCGTTGCCGATGAGATTCTGAAAAAGCTGAATCATCTGGACTTGATCCCCTTCTACGGTAGGGAGTTCGCCCACCTCAACCGACGCCTTTTTCTCTTCCTTCAAAACCGCAAGGTTCCCCAGAGCCTCTTCCACCGCCTCAACCAGGTTCACTTGGGAAAAGGCCCTGGTTTTGGTGGTCACGCGGGAATAAGCCAGTAGTGAGTCGATCAGCTTGCGCATTCTGGTCGCCGCATTCTGCATCCGCACCAGAAAATCCCGGCCTTCCGCGGAGATGGAATCGTGGACCTCCGTGACCAATAACTCCCCGAAACTCTGTATCTTTCTGAGAGGCTCCTGAAGATCGTGGGATGCAACAAAAGCAAAATCCTGAAGTTCTTTATTGCTCCGTTTCAGCTGCTCCAGATAATGTTCCTTCTGTTCTTCGGATCTTTTTCTCTCACTGATATCGATACCGATACCGATGACAGATCCATCCGACAGCCTCACCCTGGCCCAGGAGGTTTGCAGATTCTTTCCATATGTTGTTTGGATCGTGAAATCCTTCCAGCCTCGTTGCCCCTGCTTCATCTGTGACCAGACCTCCCGACAAATGGTGGGATCGATTTGACGTGTTTCTGCCAGGTCCGTATCGCCTATTTTTCTGCCGTCCAAGCCGATCAGGTTTCTGTAGTGGCTGTTCAAGATTCTCACGTTGCCGTCAGGATTAAAGAGACAAATCATAACAGGGATGTTGTCGATGATGGTCTGAAGAAGTTCCTTTGCGCGGGTGAGTTCCGCTGTGCGTTCACGAACGCGAATTTCCAATTGCGCTTCACTTTGTTTCAGTTCTCTGAAAAAAAGGGCATATGGTTTTCTGAGCCCTGTTTCGATGAGTGCTTTGTAGATACACCAAAAAGATAAAATCTTAAGATAGTGCCCCAACAGGTTGGCCGGATCGTAGCTGGCTGCATAGGTGGTGAAAGTCAGTTCCGAGGCGATACTGAGACCGATGGAGGCGATAATCCACCTGCGGACGTCATCGTCGAACTTCTCGCGATAGATAACCAAAAGGGCTGCGGAACAAAGGAAAAAGAAAGAGATGAGATACTCACTGATTTTTTTAAACGGCGTAAGACCCATGCCTTCCACAAAACAAACCGGAAATATTCGCCAGTAAAAGATGGACAAAAGCAAAAAAACAAAAATGGCGGTATCGAGTAGAAATACCGATCTGACCCTGAATTTTCTTTCAAAAAACAGAAAAGCCGCAAGCATTGAAAGACTCTCAATGGACCGAGCTGCAATCCAAAGCTGGGTTGCCAGATTCGCACTGTACCCCTCAAATATTGCGATCCCTTTGTAGGAAAAGGTATGAAGAAGGTCGAGTCCGCCCACAAACAGGTAGGCGATCCCCAGGAAAAGGAGAAAATTGTTGCTGAGATACTGCCTGGTATTCCAGGCAATGACGAAAATAGCACCGGCAATTATAACAGAGAAAATCTCGGCGATATTGTGGAAAAGGAGGTAGTTGTAGAAACTGCACGCATACAAGGCGGCGAGGAGCAGAATGCCTAGAACGAGATATAAAAGCTTTTCGCCCATCATTTTTACACCGCGGGATTTGGCGTTGGATCAGGCAGGCCCTTCAACAGAATTCCTTAACATACCCACCGGGCTTAATCAACGTGCTTCTTATTAAAGATTATTGACCAATTGTGTTCGCGGTACCGCATTGTTGACATCCTGAGCCTTCAATCCTATTTTAGAAAGCGTCTATTTGCATGCGTTTTTGGCCGGAGAATTCAAATACGAGAGGTGAATTTGGAAAGTAAACAGCCACCCACCCGGATTCTGTATGTTGATGACGATGAGGATGATCATATCATTTTTCAACGGGTGCTTCATCAAATACCGAATTCATACTGTCATTTATATTTCAAAACCACCCATGACGATGCCATAAAATGGATTGGGCAAAATTCCTGTGATATGTTGTTTGTTGATTTCTATCTGGGGGATAAAACCGGGTTGGAGCTCATTAAGAAGATTCGTGAGATGGCCCTGACAATGCCTGTGATCGTATTGACCGGCCAGAGCAGCCCCGATATTGACGCGCAGTCCCTGTATGGGGGCGCCGATGATTATCTGGAGAAGGCCCACCTTACGCCGGTTCTACTGGATCGGACCATGCGTTATGCGCTGGAGCGAAGACGGCACCTCTCCTTGCTCACGGATCGTCAAAGTCAATTGGAACGACTCGGCAAGAAACTCCTGGCCATTCAGGAAAAGGAGCGCAAACGCCTGGCGCGGGAACTGCACGATGGCATCGGGTCAACTCTCACCGCGGTCAAATATGCCTTGGAGGAGAATCTTTATTATCAAACAAATGGTGATGCCCATGAGAGACCGACTTTGGAATCGATTTTGTCCTGGGTACGACAGGCCATTACGGAAACGCGCGCGATTTGCTCGCAGCTCAGGCCCCAGGCCCTGGATGACCTCGGCGTGAAGTTAGCCGTTGAGTCGCTTTGCAAAAAGACTGGCCAGGTTTCTGAGAGTCTGGAAATTGCATGCCGTCTTGAACTGAAGGAAGAAAACTTTTCAGAGGATGTGAAAATCGCTGTCTACCGAATTGTGCAGGAGGCTTTGAACAACGTAACAAAGCACAGCGAGGCCACGAAGGTGGAAGTATCTCTCATTGAAACAAAAGATGAACTGATGCTTTCTGTTCATGATAACGGAATCGGATTCGAGGTCCCGATTACTTCAACGGAGAAGTCCGGAAGCGGATTCGGGCTGGACAGTATGAAAGAACGGGTGGAGCTCCTTTCCGGTCATTTTGAACTCCAATCCGAACTGCAACGGGGAACGTCCATCAAATGTCGCTGGCCCAAATCCTGAAAACGGCCTTTTCATAAGATTCTTGTTTATGGCGTAAAGCTTTTCTCTTCAGAAATTACAGATCGTCCGGCGATCCTTCGGCAGCCTCCCGCCACAACCGTTCCAGATCTTTCTGGATGCCGTCCACACGCGCTTTTTCCGCGCTCCAGTCAGCGGGGCATTCCACTTCCAGCCGGTTGATGGCCTCTTCCATCTCCGTTACCAGTTCATTGATTTTTAAAATGGCTTTCGGGGCTTCATTCATATCGGCGGACCGCCTGTCCGCCTCTTTCATGTGGCCGTCGATTTGGGTTTTCCACGATTCGACTTCATTTCTCATATTGGAACAGTAGCTTTTGACATCCATTTGGATCTCCCTATTTTTGTGATTTTGTGATTGGCGTTCCGGATCGAATTCGAGCATGAAGAATGTTTAAGTGCGCCGTCAAATGCCTAAGTAGGCCTCTCTTACGTGTTCGTCCGCCATCAGTTCTTGACCGGTTCCCTCCAGAACGATCCGGCCGTTTTCAAGGGCATAGGCGCGATGGCACATGGCCAGGGTTTGTCTGACATTTTGTTCCACTAGAAGGACGGTGACGCCTTCTTCGTTGATTTTCTTGAATATACGAAAGATGTCCTGGACCAAAATGGGGGCAAGCCCCAAAGAGGGCTCATCAAACATCATCAGTCTGGGAAGACTCATCAATCCTCTGCCGACGGCAAGCATCTGTTGCTCGCCCCCGCTGAGGGTGCCGGCCATCTGTTTCCTGCGTTCCTTCAGTCGCGGGAAAAGCTCAAAGACGTGAGCCATGGTATCATAACGCTTTTTCTTCGCATCGCCTTTGAGGGTTCCCATGATCAAATTTTCTTCCACGCTCATTTCAGGAAAAAGGCGCCTCCCCTCGGGCACATGGACGATGCCGTATTCGATGACCTTGTGGGCGGGGATATGATCGATACGCGAGCCCTCAAATTCGATGGAACCCTTACTGGGGGTCAGCAGTGAGGAAATGGCCCGGATGGTGGTGGATTTGCCTGCGCCGTTGGCGCCGATAAGGACCAGGATTTCTTTTTCTTTCACTTCAAAGGACACGTCCCAGAGGACTTGCAGGTCACCGTAAAAGATATCAATTCCGTTAACCTTGAGCATATTCTTCTCCCAAATAGGCTTGGATAACATGTTCATTCTTCGCCACTTCTTTAGGGTTGCCCTCTGCGATGGTCTGCCCGAAATTGATGGCGTGGATGCGATCCGATATGGTCATAATGAGCTTCATGATATGCTCGATAATCAAAATGGTGATCCCGCTTTCTCGCATTTTTTTGATCAGTTCGATGGCCTCCTCCAATTCGGAAGGGTTCAGGCCGGCCGCGGTCTCGTCCAGGAGCAGAAGCTCCGGGTCGGTGGCAAGGGCACGGGCAATTTCGAGCCTTTTTCTTCCGCCGATGGGAAGACTTTTCGCCAATTTGTCTTTATCTTGAGCCAGGCCGCAGAATTCCAGCACCTCTTCCGCCTTCTCTTTCGCCTTCCCGATGGTCTTCACGCGACAAAAGGCCGATGCCGTTACGTTCTCAAGGACGGTCATCCTCGCAAGGGGTTTTACCACCTGAAAGGTCCGCCCGATGCCCAAGTGACAAATTTGGTGGGTCTTGAGGTTCGTGATGCGTTTTCCTTTGAAAAGAATATCCCCCGATGTGATGGGAAAATAGTGGTTGATGCAATTGAAAGTGGTCGTTTTTCCCGAGCCGTTGGGTCCAATGAGGCCGAAGATTTCATCTTTCTCAACCTTGAAACTCACCCGGTTTACGGCCACAAGTCCACCGAAGGCTTTTGTGAGATTTTGTAATTCAAGGAGCGCCATGGCTTTTGGTTGCCTCCTTTCAGTGCGATTCCCGCACACGGAACACATTTCTTTTGATCTTTTTCCAGTCCCCTACCACGCCGTTTGCCAGGAACAGGATCACGAAAATAACCAACAGGCCGAAAACCAGAGCGTGCCCCTGGCTGATCCATTTGGGCGCCAGACCAAAGAAAGAGCTTCTGAAGGTTTCCTGCAGTCCCACCATAATAAAGGCGCCGACGGCAGGCCCCATGATGGTGGCGACCCCGCCGACGATACCTACGAGGATGGCCATAATAGAGATGAAGTGGAGGGAAAAAACGACGTCAGGGTCGATAAAGCCCATGTAATTCATATAGCTGAAGTTTCACAGAAAATGCCCCCGGCTTGATCAGCCGACCATGCGCAGCAACGCCTCCAGGAAAGATTTTCGGGGCAGTTTGTTGTCTTGGTTGCAAACGGCATGAAAATCATCGCTCAATGCGGACTTAGCGATGATATGTCTCAGGTCGGAAAAGGCGAAACTGTTGCGACCCTTGACCTTGTGCCTGCGTTCGGGAATGTTTTCGAGCCGTGAACCATAGATCCAAATGATTGTTGCGGCCATTATGGAAAAACTAAAGTTTCACCGTTTTTGAACCTTTTCCAATTTTTCCAGCCAGTTCCGCGCATTTTTTTTATTATGCGCAGAGAATTTTGGCACGAAAAATGAAAATTTTTTCAATTTTTATGCCAATAAATTCAACTAGTTATTTAACTTTTTACCCTTGAAATTCGCTCCATCTCGTGATAGGATTCGATAACAACTTATTGATATTCCATCGGAAAGGAGCTTGGCAACATGTTTATTCTAAACGATATCTTAAAGCCTCTACAAAATGCTTTTTCTTCCACCAATCTCGGCAGGGAACGAGCACACTGGTTCTCTTATGCCATCCTGGCTTTCATCATCCCTTTCACTTCATCTATCTCTTCAAACGTGTTGCGTTGCCTCAATACCTTGTTTGGGCTCAACATTAACAAACGTCGATTCTACACCTTTATGGCTTCCAACAAAATACCATGGCATAACCTATGGGCCGCCTTATGGCACCTCATTCCTGACCCCTTGTCCGATGGGCGACTTATGATCGCATTAGATGATTTCATCAATCCAAAGACAGGTCGCAACATCTTCGGATGTTCTCATATCTTCGATCATGC